>USBO01000119.1 GCA_900552955.1 uncultured Alistipes sp. | reverse complement strand
CTCATGCCGCGTCGCGTTTGGCAGCCAGGCGACTGCCGACACACTCAATCCCCCAGATGAGCAGGAATCCGCAGATACAAAATGTTATCGCCCATCCCACCTCACCCGAAACATCGGGCAGCACATTGCGTTCGACGAGCGGATGCAGAGCGCCGTGGCTGTCGGCATAGCTTTCGAGCGGCTCCTTCCACGGCCACACCTTGTTGAGCGAGCCGATCATGAAACCCATCAGCAGAGCGATCGTCGCATCGTGAAACCGCCGCAGCAGCCACGACAGCAGGTGCGAAAAACTCACCAGTCCGGCGATCGCACCCGTTGCGAACAGCGCCAGCACCCGCAGATCGAACGTCGCCACAGCGTGCAGGATGAACTGATATTTCCCCAGCAGCAGCAGGATGAAGGCACCCGAAATGCCCGGCAGGATCATCGCACAGATGGCGATGGCACCCGACAGGAGGATGAACCACCACGTCTCGGGCGTCTGCGACGGCGAAGCGACCGTGATCCACCATGCCGCGGCGATGCCGCACAGCAGTGCAGCGACCGACGCCGCGTTCCACTGCGTCACATCGCGCGCCACCAGCAATGCCGACGCGACGATAAGCCCGAAGAAGAACGACCAGACCTCGATGGGGTGGTGCTCCAACAGATAGGTCATCACCCGCGCCAGCGAGAAGACCGCCGCGAGAACTCCGCCGAAGACCGCCGCCAGGAAATTCCCGTTGACCGCGCGCCAGAACTCGCGCAGCCGCAGCGTCGCCAACAGCCGCAGCGACGGGCCGCCCACCTTCCGGATCGAATCGATCAGTTCGGTGTAAATTCCCGAAATGAAGGCGATCGTCCCGCCCGAAACCCCGGGGATCACGTCGGCCATTCCCATGGCGCACCCTCTGAGCGCCAACAACAAATAGTTCATCTTCGAATTTGTTTTTTCAATCCGTCTTCCGCCCCGACCGCGGCCGCATTCCGCTCCGCCTCCGTCCGATGGGATTTCATCCGGAGGAGATGCGCGTCGCCACGGCATCTCTTCGCCGGCAAAGATAATGGAATTCCGCGACAAATGCTCCGAGAGGCGCACATCGCGCAAGTTTGTCGCAAAAAAATGCCGTATCGCGCGATACGGCATCGTCTCTCACTCCGTGACGTGCCTCTCCCGTTCGGCCCCGGCGGAGGCTGCGTCCGCCTTGCGGCACGCCGCGATGAAATCCATCACTTCGTGCAGCGTCCGGCCGAAGCGGACGAAATCCTCCTTGTACAGGAAAATCTTACGCCGGTCGAAGACCGCCGTCCCGTCGGCGGTCGTGGTCTTGCGGCTTTCGGTGATCGTGAGGTAGTAGTCACTACCGCGCGTGGCGCGAACGTCGAAGAAATAGGTCCGACGACCCGCTTTCACGGTTCTCGTCAGAATTTGCTCGCCGAACTCGTCGCTCTCTTTCCGCGGTATTTTCGTTGGAGAAAACATTATCTGATACGTTTAGGTTTCAATTGTCGCAACCGTGTCGTGGGGACGGCGGCTAACGAATAGGATACCACCCACTTGTGTTTCCACACGGTAATACGAAAATAGGAAAAATATCCGATAATTCCAAACAAATTCTCCGAAAACCGTCTATCGTCGCACCGAAAGAATCGGTTCGCCCTCCTCGGCCCACGCTCCGAGCAGCCCGACCGCACGGCGGAACATCGACCCCTCGGCCGCATTCATCACCCGATAAAATCCCTCGCGCGGGAAAAGCCGTTCGGCGACCAGCGCCTCGATCTGCAATTTCAGCAGCGCTTCCGACTGCACCGCCTCGTCCCCTGCGGGTTCGATGCCCCGAGCGGCGGCCAGCGACGCCAACTCGTCCATCAGCTCGGGCGTCACGGCGAACTCCGCCTCGAACCGCTCGAAGTCGGGGTAGCGGGCCGTCAGTTGCGGACGCTCCCGATCCAGATAGCGCAGCACCAGTTCGTTGACCACGCCGTGACGCATCAGCGCCAGCCAGTAGTCGGTCTGCCCCGCGGTGTCGGCCTCGACCCGCACATCGGGTCGGATGCCTCCGCCGCCGTAGACCGGCCGGTGCGAACGCAGGGTCTCGAACCGCGGCGCCGCAGCCTCCACGCTGTCCGTCTGCTCGCCGGTCAGCCGCTCCCTGTGCGCGGCATAGTACTCTTCGCGGTGTCCGTTTTCGTAGGGCCGCTGAATGACGCGGCCCGAAGGGGTGTGATAGCGCGCCACCGTGACGCGGATCGCCGAACCGTCCTCAAGCCGGAACTGACGCTGCACCAGCCCCTTGCCGAAGCTCGGACGCCCCACGATCACCGCCCGATCCCAGTCCTGCAAGGCTCCGGCGACGATCTCGCTGGCCGAAGCCGAATTCTCGTCGATAAGCACCGCGACCGGTCCGTCGAGAAAAGCGCCGTCGACGGGCGCCGTGTAGGCGCGGGGCGGCACGGCACGCCCCTCGGTCGAGACGATCCGCCTGCCGCGCGGCAGGAAGAAATTGGCCATCGCAACCGCCTGATCGAGCATCCCGCCGCCGTTGCCCCGCAGATCGAGGATCAGCGAACGGACGCCCTTCATCCCTCTGAACGCCTCGACGAACTCCTGCATCGTCGTCCTCCCGAAGCGGTTCACCTTGATATATCCCGTCGAGCGGTCGGCCTTGTAGGCGGCGTCGACCGTATGAAGCGGGATTTCGCCGCGCGTGACGGTGAACGCCAGCGGCTCCTTCGCGGCATGCCGCATCACCTCCAACCGCACCTGCGTGCCCGAAGGGCCGCGCAAACGTCCGGGCACCTCCGCACGACGCAGTCCGACGGCCCGCTGCCCGTCGATAGCCACGATCCGGTCGCCCGGCAGCAGCCCCACCGTCGCCGAAGGGCCTCCGGCGATGGTGTTGACGACGACGATCGTGTCGCCCAGCACGTTGAACTCGATGCCGATGCCGCTGAAACTGCCGTCGAAGCTCTCGTCCACGCCCTTCATCTCGTCGGCCGACAGATAGGCCGAATGCGGGTCGAGCCGCGTGAGCATCCCGCGAATCGCCTCCTCGACCAGCGGCGCCGTGTCGAGCGAATCGACGTAGGCGGCATCCACATAACGGTACGCCTGCACGAGCTTCTGCAACTGTGCGGCCGACACCCCGTCGAACTGCGCACGCACACTCCACGACACCGAACAGAGCGCCGCGACGGCCGATAGTATCAGACTCTTTCTCATCCTTCCTCCTTGTTTACGACAGCAACGGGAGCCGTAAGAGCAGGCCGTGTGCCTCGTCCTACGACTCCCGTTGCGCTGCGAACTCTTTATTGCAAATGAGCGGCCAACTCCGCGAAGGGCACCTGCCGCTGCTCGCCGGTGCGCATATCCTTGAGCGTCACCGCCCGCTGCGCCAGCTCGTCGCTGCCGACGATGGCCACATAGGGGATCGAGCGGCGGTTGGCATACTCCATCTGCTTCTTCATCTTGCCCTTCTCGGGATAGATCTCGGCCGCGATGCCCGCATCGCGCAGCGTGCGCAGCAAGCCGAGCGACGCGGCCTCCTCGTCGGCGCCCAAATTGGCGAAGAGCACCTTCGTCGAGAAGTTCACCTCCTCGGGGAAGAGCTCCAGTCCGACCATCACGTCGTAGATGCGGTCGGCACCGAACGAGATGCCCACGCCCGACGTGTCGGGCATGCCGAAGATGCCCGTCAGATCGTCGTAGCGGCCGCCGCCGCAGATCGAGCCGATGGCGTAGTCCTTGGCCTTGACCTCGAAGATCGCCCCCGTGTAGTAGTTCAGCCCGCGCGCCAGCGACAGATCCAGCTCGACGTCGAGCGCGATGCCGAGCCGTTCGACATATCCGAAGACGGTCTCCAGCTCCTCGACGCCCTTCAGACCCGTATCGGAACCGCTCAACACCATGCGCAGTTCCGCGAGTTTCTGGCGGTTATCTCCGCTCAGCTCGAGAATCGGTTGAAGTTTGCCGATCGCCGCGTCGTCGATGCCGCGCTCGCGCAGCTCGGCCTTCACGTTGTCGATGCCGATCTTCTCCAGTTTGTCGATGGCCACCGTGATGTCGACCATCTTGTCGGCATGGCCGATCGTCTCGGCAATGCCGTAGAGGATTTTGCGGTTGTTCATCTTGAGCGTCACGGCGATCCGCAGCTTGCGGAAGACGCGCTCGACGATCTCGACCAGCTCCACCTCGTTCAGGAGCGAGCGCGACCCCACGACATCGACGTCGCACTGGTAAAATTCGCGGTAGCGGCCCTTCTGCGGCCGGTCGGCGCGCCACACAGGCTGAATCTGATAGCGCTTGAACGGCAGCGCGAGCTCGCCCTGATGCTGCACCACATAGCGGGCGAAGGGCACGGTGAGGTCGTAGCGCAACCCCTTTTCGCAGATCCGCGACGCCTGACGCAACTCGTCGGGCAGCAGCCCTGCGGCATAGTCGCCCGAGTTGAGAATCTTGAACAGCAGCTTGTCGCCCTCATCGCCGTACTTGCCCAGCAGCGTGGAGAGATTCTCCATGGCCGGCGTCTCGAGCGGCGCGAAGCCGAAGGTGCGGAACACCTGCCGGATCGAATCGAAGATATAGTTGCGGCGCATCATCTCGGCAGGCGAGAAGTCGCGCGTCCCCTTGGGAATCGAAGGTTTCTGAATGCCCATATCGTTGTTACTCCATCAATTTCTTATACTTCACGCGGTGGGGCGTCGTATCGCCGCCCTGCGCGCGCTTCCACTCCTCGAACTCGCTGTAGGAACCCTGATAGAACACGACTTCCGAATCGCCCTCGAACGAGAGGATGTGCGTAGCGATGCGATCCAGGAACCAGCGGTCGTGCGAGATGACCACGGCGCATCCGGCGAAGTTCTCCAGACCCTCCTCCAGCGCCCGCAGCGTGTTGACGTCGATGTCGTTGGTCGGCTCGTCGAGCAGCAGCACGTTGCCGCCCTCCTTCAGGGCGAGCGCCAGATGCAGACGGTTGCGTTCGCCGCCCGACAGCACGCCGCACTTCTTCTCCTGGTCGGCGCCCGTGAAGTTGAACCGCGCCACATAGGCACGCGCCGGCACCTGCCGGTTGCCCAACTGAATCCATTCGCTGTTCTGCGAGATCACTTCGTAGACCGTCTTCTCGGGGTCGATCGACTTGTGCTGCTGATCGACGTAGGAGAGTTTGACGGTCTGACCGACGGTGAAGGTTCCCGACGTGGGCTCTTCCAGCCCCATAATCATGCGGAAAAGGGTGGTCTTGCCCGTACCGTTGGGGCCGATGACCCCCACGATGCCCGCGGGCGGCAGCGTGAAGTTGAGATTCTCGTAGAGCACACGGTCGCCGAAAGCCTTCTTCACGTCGTGAGCCTCGATCACCACGTCGCCCAGACGCGGGCCGTTGGGGATATAGATTTCGAGCTTCTCCTCCTGCTGCTTGGCATCCTCGTTGAGCATCTTGTCGTAGGCCGACAGACGCGCCTTGCTCTTGGCGTGACGGCCCGAGGGCGACATGCGCACCCATTCGAGCTCGCGCTCCAGGGTCTTGCGGCGCTTCGACGCCTGCTTCTCCTCCATCTCCAGCCGCTTGGATTTCTGCTCCAGCCAGCCCGAGTAGTTGCCCTTCCACGGAATGCCCTCACCGCGATCGAGCTCCAGAATCCAGCCGGCCACGTTGTCGAGGAAGTAACGGTCGTGCGTCACGGCGATCACCGTTCCCTTGTACTGTTGCAGATGCTGCTCCAGCCAGTCGATCGACTCGGCGTCGAGGTGG
>USBO01000118.1 GCA_900552955.1 uncultured Alistipes sp. | reverse complement strand
AAACCAATCTGTTCGATTATAATGATGACGCCTACGGACATTATATAGAAGTACAGCTTATGCACTTTTTACGACAGGAAATGAAATTTGATTCCATCGAAACTTTAAAAAAACAGATGGAAAGTGATGCAAGCTTTGCAAAAGAAATGTTTATGCTTTAGTCTGTATAGATGTCTTTACTAAATTTTGCGAAAATGTTTTGACAAAATACTTGATTATAAGATGGAGATATGCTATATTACATAGCGTATGAGCCGTCACCCAGATTAGGGACACTCCGACCCGGATCTTAGTGGCAGGTGATTAAAAAATAGGAGGACGCGATGAAAACCAATCGTATTTTTTTGAGTCTGCTGCTCCTGTTGAGCCTCGGCACCGCGGCGCGGGCGCAGAGCGGCGACGATTCGCCGACGGAGGCGGCTTCGGAAACGCCGCTCGCACAGAAGGCTGCCCCCGGTTCGCTGGAGGCTGTCGAACAGGTGTGGGACATGGCCAATACGGCCTATATCAATTCGGATTACCATCGGGCGATCGAAGCCTACAGTCAGTTGTCGCTGCGGGGGTATGCCTCTGACAAGCTCTACTACAATCTCGCCAACGCCTACTTCAAGTTGGGGCGCTACGGCAAGGCGATCCTTTATTACAACCGTGCGCTGCGGCTCGCCCCGGGCGATGCCGACATCCGCTACAACCTCGACGTGGCCAATACCTTCGTCAAGGACAAGATCGCCGTCGTGCCGGAGTTCTTCGTCAAGAGCTGGGTGCGCTCGGTGCGCATGTCGCTCGGCTGCACGGCGTGGAGCGTCGTTTCGCTGGCGGCGCTGGCGCTGTTGTTCGCCTTCGTGCTGCTCTACCTGCTGGCCGGAAGGCTGGCCTGGCGCAAGACGGGTTTCTACGGGATGCTGGCGATGCTCTTGGTCTTCATCGCCTCGACGTCGTTCGCCGTGACCGAACGGAGCGAGTTGCTCGACGGCACGGAGGCTGTGGTGATGAATTCGTCGGTATCGGTCAAGAGCTCGCCCGACAAGGCGTCGACCGACCTGTTCGTGCTCCACGAGGGGACGAAGGTGCGGACGGTGAGCGAGCTGGGCGACTGGCGCGAGATCGTCATCGCCGATGGCAAAAAAGGGTGGGTCGAGGCCCGCACGATCGAAACGATTTAACCGAAATGCGACGCTGCGGCACCCGTCGGGGGCTGCTGCGCGCGGATTTTTTTTACGAATGTCTCAATTACTGACCGACGTAGTGGAGGAGTTTTCCAAGCTCCCTGGTATCGGACGGCGGACGGCCCTGCGGCTGGCCATGCACCTGCTGCGCATGGAGCCGTCGTCGGTGGCCGACATGACGCGCAGCATCGACCGCTTCCGCCGCGAGATACGTCATTGCAGCGAGTGCAACAACCTGTCGGACGCCGAGCGATGTCCCGTCTGCGAGGATCCCAAGCGCGACCGTGCGACGATCTGCGTGGTGGAGCAGGTGGCCGACGTCCTCTCGATCGAACATACGCAGCAATACAGGGGGCTCTACCACGTGCTGGGCGGCGTCATCTCGCCCATGCAGGGGATCGCACCCTCCGATCTGAAGATCGACCTGCTGATCGACCGCATCCGGCGGGGCGGCGTGAGCGAGGTGATTCTGGCGATCTCCACCTCGGTCGAGGGCGAGACGACGCTCTTTTACCTGATGAACCGCCTGCGGGAGTTCCCCGGTCTGAGAATCACCTCCATCGCGCGCGGCATCGGGTTCGGCGACGAACTGGAGTATGTCGACGAGCTGACGCTCACGCATGCCCTGATGAACCGGCGGACGGTGGAGTGATGCGGTTCCGCGACGAACGGGTTCGCCCCTGTCGCAGTGGTGCGGCAGGGGCGAGTCGTATGGTGCGGAGCGCTGCCGAACCCGATCAGAAGCGGAAGCTCAGGTAGATGCGCACCGACTTGGTCTTGAGTTTCATTTTTTCGAGCGAAACCAGCACCTCGTCGGCCGAGGGGATGTCGAGATCGCCGTCGAAACCGGAGTCGTCGAAGTCGCCTATCAGATCGTCGAGGTTGACGCTCAGCCCGTTGTAGTTCGCCTTTCCCCAGCGCCATTCGCAGCCGACCGAGAGCACTTTCCACGCCACGGCGAAACCCGTGTTGCAGAAGGTCGCATAGTGGTGGTAGAGATCTTCGTTGCGGTATATCATCGAATAGGAGGGCGTCACGCGGAAATAGGCGCTCACTTTGAGGTGGTGGATCGGGTTGATCGTCACCGACGGGCCGATCTGCATACCGTACTCGAGCTGGTGGGCCTTCTGCGAAGCGTCTTCGCCCGTCTCGAAGTCTGCGAGTTTGTACCGGGCGTAGTTGAGGTCCATCCACGACCAGTCGAGACCGAATTTAATCATGCGTGCCAGCGGCTTGCGGTGGAGGTAGTAGGTTTTGCCCCAGACGAGCGCGGCGCCGATGTCGCTTTTCAGTTCGCTGTCTTCGGGCACGTCCCATCCTTTGATGTCGGGCGAGAGGGTCTGTTTCACGTAGCTCAGATTGAAATACCTGGAGCGGTTTTTCCAGATGGCGCGGTTGATTTCGAACGTTTCGGTCTGCTGTAAGCGCGTCGAAATCTCATCGAGTGCCCGATTCAGCGAATCGATCTTCTGCTGGGAGACCTCCTGCGCCGATGCGTCAACCCCCCCCCATGCAGAGGGCGAGTGCGAAAAGTAAGAGTTTCTTCATAACGGATTGGTTTGTGGTTAGATGATGAGTGATTGATCGTTTTTTTCTCAGAGTTCGGTTTTTGGGGTATTGCGAAGGTTTTCAGGTGTAAATCCTTGATATGCGGAAGCATAAAGATACGTTTTCCCGGTGCGAAGATACGAAAAATAGGGAAAAGTGGGTTCCGTACGGTCGTAAAAATCCCTTGCGCGGGCTTCGGCACGCCGGCGTATTCGGGGACGATGCGGGTGGAAATGACGAAACGGAAAAAAGGATAAGGCGTTGATAGCAAACGACTTATCCTTTTCTTGTACCCAGAGCCGGGGTCGAACCGGCACGATATTGCTATCATTGGTGTTTGAGACCAACGCGTCTACCGATTCCGCCATCTGGGCAGGCCGTTCCTCGGCAGCGAGGAAGCGGGATTGCAAAGGTAGGAATTTATTCCCGATTTGCAAATTCCGAGCGGATAAAAATGGGGGATCGTTGCACGACGGTCGTCGGGGCGAACTGCGGGCGGCGTCAGGCGGAGGCGAAGTGCTCGCGCAGGCGCTGCGTCCTGGCTGCCCCGATGAGTTTGATAAGCTCCTCGTCCGAAGCGCTGCGGATGCGCGCCACCGTGCGGAAGTGCTTCAGCAGCGTCTCGGCCGTGCGGGGCCCGATGCCCGGGATGCCCTTCAGCTCGCTTCGCAGGAAGGCATTGCTGCGCTTCTGCCGGTGGAAGGTGATGCCGAAGCGGTGCGCCTCGTCGCGGATGTGGCACACCACCTTAAGCGGCTCGCCCGTGCGGCTGAGGTAGTAGGGCATCGGATCGTCGGGGTAGTAGATCTCTTCGAGCCGCTTGGCCAGCCCCACGATGGGCACCTGCTTGTCGATTCCCAGCTCGCACAGCACGGCGTAGGCGTTCGAGAGCTGCCCCTTGCCGCCGTCGACGATCACCAGGTCGGGGAGCTCCTGCCCCTCGGCCATCAGGCGCGTGTAGCGGCGGAAGACGATCTCGCGCATCGAGGCGAAGTCATCGGCCCCGACGACGGTCTTGATGTTGAAGTGGCGGTACTCCTTGCGCGAGGGGCGTCCGTCGCGGAAGACGACGCACGACGCCACGGGGTTCGTCCCTTGCAGGTTGGAGTTGTCGAAACACTCGATGTGGCGCGGCTGACGCGGCAGCCGCAGCTCCTTCTGCATGGCGTTCATCAGCCGTTCGGTATGGCGCTCGGGGTTCTTGATCTCCAGATTCTTGAGCTGCTCGGCGCGGTAGATGCGGGCGCTGCGTTCGGAGAAGGCCAGCAGGTCGAGTTTCTCGCCCCGCTTGGGCACGGTGAAGGTCACCCCGTCGAAGAGCATCGTAGCCGACGGCAGGAAGGGGACGATCACCTCGCGGGCCAGTTCGCCGCCGGCGATCTGCTCGACGACGTGCTGGATGGCCAGCGTCAGCATCTGCGCGCGGTCGGTGTCGACGCCCGGCGTGAGCCGCACCGTCGAGACGGCCGTGATCGAGCCGTTGCGGATGCGCAGGAAGTTGCAGTAGGCGGCATCGTCGTCCGCCACGAGCGAGAAGACGTCGACGTCGACGATGCGGGCGCTGACGATCACCGAGCGGGCCGAGTAGTTCTCCAGCGCCTCGAGCCGTGACTTGTAGCGCTGCGCCGCCTCGAACTGCAACGCCTCGGCCGTGCGGTGCATCTCTGCTTCGAGGTATGCGCGCACGGGGCGCAGGTCGCCCTTGAGCACCGCGACGGCCATCTCTAGCAGCCGTTGATACTCCTCGGGACTTTGGGCTCCGATGCAAGGCCCCTTGCAGTTGCCCAGATGGTATTGCAGACAGACGGTGTAGCGGCCGCGGGCGATCGCTTCGGGGGCGAGGTTGAGCGAGCAGGTGCGCAGCGGGATCACTTCGCGGATAAACTCCAGGATGCTGTGCTGCATCGTCACCGACGAGTAAGGCCCGAAGTAGTGCGACCCGTCGCGCTGCAACTGCCGCGTCGACTGGATGCGGGGGAAGTTCTCGCGGCGCACGACGATCCACGGATAGGTCTTGTCGTCCTTGAGGAGAATGTTGTAGCGGGGCTGCAACTCCTTGATGAGCGAGTTTTCGAGCAGCAGGGCGTCGGTCTCGCTGTCGCCGACGATGTGGCGGATCTCTGCGATCTGCCGCACCAGCACCCGCACTTTGGGCGGATGCTCCTTGCTCTGGAGGAAGTAGGAGGAGACGCGTTTGCGCAGGCTCTTGGCCTTGCCCACGTAGATCACGGCACCTGTGCGGTCGAGGAACTGATAGACCCCGGGTTCGAGCGGCAGCAGCGCCACCTGCTCCTTGAGCGGATTGCGGTCGGGTTTCTCCACGGCGGTTCTATTTTGCCAGCAGCCACCAGAGGTAGGCGCCGTAGATGACGAGGAAGATGGCCCCCTCCCAACGGTCGAGCGAGCGGCGGCGGAAGGTGAAGGCAGCCGCGCAGAGCAGCAGCGAGCCGAGCACGACGGCACCCAGCGTCACGCCGTCGATGCCGCCCGGGACGAGGGGCGAGACCGTGGCGCTCATGCCGAGCACGAGCAGGATATTGGCGATGTTCGACCCCACGACGTTGCCCAGCGCGATGTCGGAACGCCCCTTGATGACCGAGACGATCGACGAGGCCAGCTCGGGCAGCGACGTCCCGCCCGCCACGAGTGTGATGGCGATCACCGACTCGCTCACGCCCAGCTTGCGGGCGATGGCCGTGGCGTTGTGGAGGAAGAGCTCGCCGCCGGCCACCAGCGCGCCGAGTCCGCCGACGATCATCAGCGCCATCAGCCAGCCGGCCATCGGCCGTGCGGCGGCAGAGTCTTCGGCCGGTTGTTCGCGGCGTGCGGCACGGGCGGCCGTCCAGACGCTGAGCGCGTAGAGTGCCAGCATTGCGATCCCTTCCGTGCGGCCGATGCGTGCCGGATGCCCGGGATGCAGCACCTCGTCGGCCAGCACGATGCAGAGCACCACGGCCGCCCCCAGGCCCACGGGCAGGTCGCGCCGGATGTTCTGCCGCGTGAGCGGCAGGGGCCGGATCAGGGCGCAGACGCCCAGGATGACGTAGATGTTGA
>USBO01000117.1 GCA_900552955.1 uncultured Alistipes sp. | reverse complement strand
GTTGCCCTGCGCCCGGAAGAGGGCCGCGCCCGCCGCCGTCACGCTGTAGGTGTGCTGCGTCGCCGTGCCGGCGGCGACTGCCGTGAGCACGGCCGTGCATTGCGTGCGGCAGTGCACCGAGAGTTCGTCGGTCTCCGTGCGGCCGATGAGCCGCACGGCCGGCAGCGTGGTGAGCGGTTCTCCGGCGCGGGTCGCACGGGTCGCGGGCAGGAAGATGCGGTCGGCGGCGCGGGTGCTCCCGACCGCCACGGCCAGCGCCATTGTGCGTGTCGCCGGAGCGTAGAGCCCCGTGGCTCCCGTCTCGAAGGGGGCGGCGGCGTTCATGCGCCGCAGGAGGGCCGAGACCTCGATCTGCGGCATCCAAAGGTCGCGCAGCGCCAGTTCGGCCACGGTTCGGTCGGTGCGCGCGTCGGCGATCCGCGCTGTGAGCGTCGAGGCTGCCGCGTCGTTGAGGAATACGTACCGCTGCGGCACGAACCCGGGCGCGTAGTTCGCGGGAATCTTGTAGAAACTCATAACGTGATTGGGGATTTGTGTTTCGTATCGGTCAGAACCAGGCCGTCACTTCGGCCGTGGCGCTCTGCGAGATTTCGCCGTGGTTGGTGAAGGCGCAGGTGCGCGGGCGGATCGTGAGCCGGTCGACGCAGATGATTTTCGGTGTACGGGTCAGCTCCGTGAAGATTCCGAGCAGCGTCTGCTCCATTTCGTCGAGCCGGCGGGCGCGCTGGTCGTGGGGGAGCCGCACCCCGGGTTGCAGCAGGTGGAGCTGGAGTTCGTAGACCTGTTTCCCGTGCCGTCGCCCTTCGACCTCCTTGAGTCGGGGCGGCGTGAGCCACGCGGCAGGGTAGCGGTCGATTTCGGAGGGCATGTACTCGTCGGGAGCCGTGAAGAAGTGGTAGCCGTGCGGCGAGAGGAGGTCGCGCAGCAGTTGCGCGAGATGGACGCGGGTCATTGTTGAAAATTTTTTGACAGATTGTTGATAACCGTTTCCGATTTCGCGCGACATGCGCTCCGCATGTATTCGGAGCCGAAACGGAATGTTGATAACGAGGAGTTGCCGGTTGCAGAGATGTTGATAACTCCGGCTTGTTGTCGAACGACGAGGCAAATATACGATGCCGCGACCCCCGTTGTCAAGTCTTTTCACGGAATTTAGAAAAGTTTTTCTTTCAATCCGTTCGATTCCAGCTCGTTGCGAGCGCACTGCGGACGGAATCCGGCTCATTCCGAAAATAAAATCCCGCGCAGGGCGTCGTTTCCCGAATTTTTCGTACCTTTGTATCGGTTCCGGTGCGGAGCGATCGGACGGCGGAAGCCGTCGTTGTCCCGCCGGAGGCCGGAAGTCGAACCAAAGGTCAAAACGCATGGATGATGGCTCTTATCCCCCGTATAGCAGCCGTATCGTATCTCAATACGATACCCTTCATCTATGGCATCCGGCACGCAGGTAACCTCCGTGCGGAACTTCTGCTGACCCCTCCCGCCCTTTGCGCCCGTAATTTCATCGCCGGCGATGCCGACATCGCCCTGCTGCCCTCGGCCGTCGTGCCCGGGCTGAAGGGCGCCGATCTGATCTCCGATTTCTGCATCGGTGCGGAGGAGGAGGTGCGCACGGTGGTGGTGGTTTCCAACACTCCGATCGAGGAGGTGCGCCGCATCTGGCTCGACGGCCATTCGCGCACCTCGGTGCAACTGGCCGGTTATCTGGCGGCCCGAAAGTGGCATATCGCGCCCGAGTGGCTCGCTATGGAGGAGTATGCGGTGCTCGACACGCCGCAGGACGGCGACGCCTTCCTGCTCATCGGCGACAAGGTCTTCGACCACGAGGACGAGTTCATCTACTCCTACGATCTGGCCGCCGAGTGGCGCGAAGCGACGGGTCTGCCCTTCGTCTTCGCCGTCTGGGTGGCCCGCAAGGGGGTGCCTTTCGAGGTGACCGATGCGCTGGAGGAGGCGCTGACGTTCGGCGTGGAGCGTATCTACGAGGCCGTTCGGCAGAGCGACTACCGCGACCGCCCCTACGCCTACGACTACCTCACGCGCAACATCGACTTCCTGTTCGACGGCGAGAAACGCAAAGCCCTTCAAAAGTTCTGGACCTCGGGCGTCAAGGTGACGCCCCGGGTCGAACCCGGCTGAAGAGGGTAATCGCCGCGCCGCGGGGCGCAGCACCTTTCGGAGTTCCTTCTTCTTTCAACCAATCCGGCCGCCGCGAGGGTTCCCGCCGGAGACAAACCCGGGTGCTTATGATTACCATTTACCTCAAACAATACAACAAAATCATCCGCAATGCCGATCCCAGGCTCTTCGACGAGCTGGGCTACGACGACATCCTGTGGATCGACCTGTTGAATCCCACGATCAAGGAGCAGAAGGCCGTCGAGAACTTCATGGAGATCAGTCTTCAGACCAAGCAGCAGGTCGAGGAGATCGAGTCCACCTCGAAGTATTCCGAGACGGAGAACGCCATCATCTCCAACTCCAACTTCTTCGTGCCCACGGGCGAGTCGTTCGTCGTGCAGCCCGTGTCGTTCATCCTCTCGAACGAGGGCGTGCTGGTCTCGGTGCGCACCGCCGAGTTCCGCACCTTCCGCGAGGCCGAGAAGCGGCTGCAGATGAACTACCGCAGCTTCTCGACGGGTTACCACCTCTTCATCTCGCTGCTGGAGGTGCGCATCGACTACGACGCCGACCTGGTGGAGATGATCGCCAAGCAGGTGGCCGCGCTGTCGAAGGACATCAATTCGGAGGATTCGATCGACAAGAAGGTGATCCACCGCATCAACGCCCTGCTCGAGAGCACGATGTTGCTGCGCGAGAACATCTTCGACCGCCAGCGCGTACTCTCGGGCATCCTGCGCTCGGAGCGGTTCCCCAACGACATCTACCCGCGTCTGCAACTGATGATCAAGGACGTCAACTCGCTCATCAACCACGCCGACTTCAGTTTCCAGCGTTTGGACTACATCCAGGACGCCGCGCTGGGGCTCATCAACATCGAGCAGAACGAGATCGTCAAGATCTTCTCGGTGGCGGCCGTGATCTTCATGCCCGCGACGCTCGTGGCGAGCATCTACGGCATGAACTTCCATGCCATGCCCGAGCTGGAGTGGGTCTATACCTTGCCCAACGGGACGACCGTCCCGCTGGGCTATCTCTTCGCCATCGGCCTGATGGTGCTCTTCTCGGCGGGCACGATCTGGTTTTTTCGGTACAAAAAATGGTTGTGATCCCTCGCGGGTCGCGTCGTGCGGCCCGCCGACGTAATTCCGAAACGCATGGCCTCATTCAAGAATCTGTGGAAATTCCTCACGGAGACGATCTTCCTCAAGGACGAGCGTAACTACCGCAACGGGTTGATTCGTTGGAGCGTGCGGCAGTACAAACTGCTCTTCTACACGGCGCGCGGGCTCAAGGAGCACGACACGCTGGTGCGCAGCGCGGCGCTGACGTTCTACACGCTCATGTCGATCGTCCCCATCGCGGCGCTGGTCTTCGCCCTGGTCAAGGGATTCGGACTGGCCGAGGGACTGATGCAGAACCTCTATTCGGTCTTTCCGCACAACCGCGAGGCGGTCGACTACATCATCGCCTTCGCCGACAAGGCGATCGCCAACGCCCAGGGAGGCGTCGTGGCCTTCGTGGGTATCATTATGCTGTTCTGGGCCGTGGTGCGGGTCTTCGGCTCGGTCGAGGAGGCGTTCAACAACATCTGGGAGGTGAAGGTCACGCGCGGCTTCACGCGGCAGTTCACCGATTATATCGCCGTTGTGGTCGTCACGCCGATCCTCTGGGTCATCGGCAGCACGGTGGGGCGCTACGCCGGTCAGGTGCTGGGCATCGAGGCCATCGGGCCGCTCTACACGCTGCTCTCAAGCGCCGCCTCGCTGCTCGTGATCTGGGCGATGTTCACGTTCATCTACGTCGTGGTGCCCAACACCCGCGTGCGGTGGAGCTGCGCCCTGCCTGCGGGCATCCTCGCCGGCACGCTGTTCCTTCTCTTCCAATGGGGCTACGTGGGGTTGCAGCGCTACATGACCTCCTACAATGCCATCTACGGCAGCTTCGCCGCCCTGCCGCTCTTCCTCATCTGGGTGCAGTGGTCGTGGCAGATCCTGCTTTTCGGCGGCGAGCTTACCTTCGCCTATCAGAATATCTCGCGCTTCGCCGAGGAGCGCGAGTCGCTGCACATCAGCTACGATCACCGCCGTCAGGTGACGCTGGCCGTCATGCTGCACGTGGCGCGCATCTTCCGCGACGGGCACGGCCCCGTCTCGGCCGTCGAGATCCATACGGCGCTGCGGCTGCCCACGCGTATCGTCAACGACGTCCTCTTTTCGCTGGTCACCGCGCGGCTGCTGGTTCCCGTGCGCAGCGAGACCGACGACCGCGAAGCGCTCTTCGCCCCGGCGGTCGACATCCACTCGCTCACGCTCTACGACGTGCTGGAGCAGGTCGAGGACCACGGCTGCTCGAAGCTCGACTTCCACGACTCGGCCGAGTTGCAGCGCGTGGGCGAACTGCTCGCCGACGTGCGCACCGCCGCGCGGCGGTCGCCGGCCAACGTACTCTTAATCGACATTTGATTCTATGATCCGTTCCGTCGTCATCATCGGCAGCGGCAATCTGGCCGAAGCGCTGGCCCGCGCCGTGGCCGCCTCGCCGCTCGAATTGCGGCAGGTGTTCGGCCGCAACCGCGACCGCACGGCCGCCGTCGCTGCGCTGGCCGGCACCGAGGGGGCGAGCGATCCCGCCCGTCTGGCCGCCGCCGACATCTACCTGATCGCCGTGAGCGACGCGGCCGTCGCCGAGGTGGCCGCCGCGCTGCCGATCGACCCCCGCGCCGTCGTTGCGCACACGGCCGGCAGCGTGCCGGTCGACGCCCTTCCGGCGCGTTTTCCGCGGCGTGCGGTCTTCTATCCGTTCCAGACCTTCACGCGGGGCCGTGCGGTCGACTTTTCGCAGATCCCGATCCTCGTCGAAACCTCATCGCCCGCGCTGCGCGACGAGGTGGAGGCGTTCGCCCGCCGGCTGAGCCGCACGGTGCTCTACGCCGACTCGGCCTTGCGCGGACAGGTGCATCTGGCGGGGGTCTTCGCCTGCAACTTCGCCAACCACCTCTTCGAGCTGGGCGGCGAGGTGCTGCGCCGCGCGAGCGTGTCGGCCGATCTGCTGCGGCCGCTCATCGCCGAGACGACGGCCAAGGCGCTCGACGCCGCTCGTCCGGCCGACGTGCAGACCGGCCCCGCCGTGCGGGGCGACCTGCCCACGCAGGAGCGCCACCTCGGCCTGCTGGCGGGCGACGAACGGCTCTGCGAACTCTACCGACTCATCACACAAAGCATATGGGAAACTTCAAAGAGGATATCGTAAAGACCGAAGCCTTCGTCTTCGACGTCGACGGCGTCTTCACCGACGGTGGCATCACCCCCTTCGGCGACGACTTCATCCGCCGCTACTATGCCAAGGACGGCTACGCCGTCTCCTACGCCTCCAAACTGGGCTACAAGATCTGCATCATCACGGGCGGCCGCGGCAAGTGGCTGCAGGAGCGTTTCGAGCGGCTCCATGCCACGAAGATCTACACCGACTGCGCCGACAAGATCGCGGCGCTGCACGAGTTCCTCGACCAGTACGGCCTCGATGCGCGCCATGTGGTCTTCATGGGCGACGACATCCCCGATCTGGAGTGCATGCGCGCCGTGGGCATCCCCGTGGCGCCGGCCGACGCCGCCTCCGAGATTCTCGATGCGGCGCGCTACGTCTCCGAGTACCCGGGCGGTCGGG
>USBO01000116.1 GCA_900552955.1 uncultured Alistipes sp. | reverse complement strand
TGATTCCTGGTGTCCACTTTGGTGAATATCCTCTCGATGCGTCCCTCGGCGTCGATGACGAAGGTCGTGCGCAGCACGCCCATGTATTTGCGGCCGTACATCGACTTCTCGGCCCAGACGCCGAACGCCTCGCAGACGCTGTGGTCGGTGTCGGCCAGCAGCGTGAAGTTCAGCGCGTGCTTAGCGCAGAAGTTCCGGTGCGAGCGCTCGCTGTCGGGGCTCACGCCGACGATGCGCAGCCCCATCGCCGCCAGTTCGGCCTCGCCGTCGCGCAGGCTCTGCGCTTCGAGCGTGCATCCCGAGGTGTTGTCCTTGGGATAGAAGTAGAGAATCGTGCGTTGTCCCACGAGGTCGGCCCTCGTAAACGGCTGGCCGTCCTGCGTGACGGAGCGGAAATCGGGAGCCATGTCCCCCACTTGGAGCGTCGTCATTGTTCGTTAAGGCGAATTGTTTGTAGTTTTCAGCCTTCGTCTTCTCGCTTCGGCATTGCCGGAACTTCGTCCGGCTCTGCCCCGGCTTGTCGAAAACGTTCAAGGCAAAGCCAAAGATAGCGATTTTTTTCGGAAAATGCGCGTTCGACGGCGGATTCGAGCCTTTTCGGGGCGTTTTTTCGGGCCCTCAGTCCCACATCATGACGACCTGCACCTGTTCGTTGAACTCCTGCTCGGTGCGGTTGAGCACGTGGAGGCATGCCGGACAGCGGATGGGCAGGTCGGTCTCGACGACCGACGACCCGCATCCGACGCACTCCTGATAAAGGCCGTAGCAGGCCGACGCGCTGTGCTGGAATTCCGTTCCGCAATGTTTGCACTTGATTTTGTAAGCTGTTCCCATGATTTTACGAGTTTTTCGGTTTCAACGATGCAAAGGAACGAAGCTCTTGTGTCAGCTTCTGACACGAGACGAAAAAAGTGACCGACCATTCCGCCGGTCCGACCGGAAGACGGCGGTCAGTCGCCGATCACCGCTGCGTTGCGACGGAAGTAGTCGGCCACGTAGCGTTTCAGCTCGGGCGAGTCGACGATCTCCACGTCGTCGAGCAGCCCCGCCACGAAGCGTGCGACGCCGGCGAAGCCCGCCACCTCGGTCTCCAGCAGCCAGCGGCCGTCGCCGTCGGGCGCGAGGTCGCGTTCGGCCAGCGGATACTCCTCGGCGAGCAGGTTGCGGGCCAGCATTCCCAGCCGCAGGCGGATGCGGTGCCGGTCGTGGCCGTTCATGCGGAAGACGTCCATGAAGCCCTCGCGGTGGCCGGCTTCGTGCGCCCAGCCGTCGTCGAGCGGCTGCACGGCGCCGATACGCGAGGTTTTGAAGAGTTTGCAGGTGCCGTCTTCGGTGTCGTAGCACCAGATGCTGACGTAGTTGGTGGTGAAGGCGAAGGGTTCCACACGACGGTCGCGTACGGCGGCGCCGTGCGCCGAACGGTAGGCTTGCAGCACGACCTGCCGTTTGTCTGCGATCGCCCCGACCAGGTTGTGCACGATGCCCGACAGGCGTCCCTTGACGATCGTATCGGCCAGCGTGCGGTTGTCGTAGACCGAGTAGAGTTTGCGTTTGAGGTTCTGTTTCAGCAAATTGTCGTCGTCGATGCTTTCGATGGCGCTTTTCAGGATCACGGCCTCCTCCTCGGTGAAATGGATGAGTTGCGAAATGTCCTTGAAGTGCGGCGACTCCTTGTCCAGCCGGATGCGGTCACCGCTCTTCTTGATGACGAAGCCCGCTTCGCGGAAGGTGTCGATGTAGCGGTAGACGGTGCGGCGCGACATCTGGAGCCGTTCGGCCAGATCGTCGACCGTGTAGCGGGTGTTGGCCGTCAGCAGTTTCATGAGCCGTAGCAGCCGTTCGATTTTGGGTTGATCCATTGCCTGTTGTATATCGAAACGAGAAAACGCGACCCCGGGTCACGTTTTTCGCATCTCGCTGTGTCGTGCGGGTGTCAGGCCAGCACCTGTTTTTCGATCTCCTCGACCTGCCGGCGGAACGTCTTGTCGGTTTCGAGCAGGTTCGACACCGCCTTGCACGAATGGAGCACCGTGGCGTGGTTGCGCCCGCCGATGGCTGCACCGATCGTGGCCAGCGGTGCTTTGGTGTGCTGCTTGGCCAGATACATGGCGATCTGACGGGCCTGTGCGATCTCGCGCGTCCGCTCGGGCGAGTTGAAGCGGTCGGGATCGAGCGTCAGGTAGCCGCACACCACCTCGATGATGTGTTCGATGGTGACCTCCTTCTGGTAGAGCTGCACGTAGGCTTTCAGAATCTCTTTGGCCAGCGACGTGGTGATCTTGCGTCCGAGGAACGAGGCGTTGGCCACCAGCGACGACAGCGCGCCTTCGATCTCGCGCACGTTGGCCGAGATGTTGTCGGCGAGGAACAGCACGATCTCGTCCGAAATCTGCGCGCCCATCTTCTGCGCCTTGGCGCGGATGATCTTCACCTTCGTATCGTGGTCGGGTTGGTTGAGCTGAGTCGACAGACCCCATTTGAAACGCGTCAGCAGGCGGTCTTCGATGTCCTTCAGCTCGACGGGCGGTTTGTCCGACGTGAGGATCAACTGCTTGCCCGAGAGGTGCAGGTGGTTGAAGATGTTGAAGAAGACGTTCTGCGTGCCGGGCTTTCCGGTCAGTTCCTGGATGTCGTCGATAATCAGCACGTCGATCATCTGGTAGAAGTGGATGAAATCGGGGATTTCGCCGCGTTTGTGCGCCGTCTGGAACTGGGCCTGAAATTTGTTCATCGACACGTAGAGCACCTGCAGCTCGGGATGACGCTGCAGCACCTCGTGACCGATGGATTGTGCGATATGGGTCTTTCCCAATCCCGAATCGCCGTATATATATAAGGGGTTGAACGGCGTCGTGCCGGGGTTCACCGCCACCGACATGCCCGCCGACCGTGCCAGCCGGTTGCACTCCCCCTCGATGAAGGTCGAGAAGGTGTAGTTCGGATTGAGCTGCGGATCGATTCGCACCCGTTTGAGGCCGGGAATGATGAAAGGATTCTTTATATTTGCCGTATCGTTCTGCGTCACGAAGCGCGAGATGGCCGTCGAATCGGTTTCGGAGTCGTGCGCTGACTGTGCGTCGGCCTTGGGCACGGCGTAGTGAAGCCGCGTCTGCTGGCCGTAGAGCTGCGAGATGATCGGACGCAGGAACGGAATGTAGTTCTTCTCAATCTGATAGACGTAGCTGGCGTTGGGGACGCGCAGACGCAGCGTCGTGCCGTCGAATTCGAGCGGCACGATGGGCTGGAACCATTTGGCGAACTCCTCAGCGGAGGTCTGCTCTTTGATACGGTTCAGGCAAAGTTGCCATATGTCGCTGTATGTCTGCGAGTTGTTGAACATGCGCCGGAGCGTGTCTTTTTGTCTGATTGAGTTTTTGCCTTGAGGGACGGAGCAGTGTTCCGTGCTTTTCGGCCTTACAAAGGTGTGAATAAATTTGTGAAAATATCTTCGGTTTCGGGTTGCTTTTTCGGATTTTTTATATATGGCCGAACAGGGGTTTCAGAGCCTTCTTTTTTAACTGGTTGATAGTGAATATTCGGAATTTTTTGTGTATATTTGCATATAGTATTAAAGTAACGAGTTGTTGTTTTGTATAAATAAAACCAATGATTTATGGCAAACGAATTAGAGCAGTCGGTTCTTTCGAAAGCGCAGCAGTGGCTCGACGGCAACTACGACGAAGCGACTAAGGAGCAGGTGCGCCACCTCATGGAGCATGATCGCAAGGAGCTGGCCGAGAGTTTCTACAAGGACCTGGAGTTCGGTACGGGCGGCCTGCGCGGCATCATGGGTGTGGGCACCAACCGCATGAACGTCTACACGGTGGGCATGGCCACGCAGGGATTGGCCAACTACCTGAAGCGGAATTTCGCGGGCGAGCGGATTCGCGTGGCCATCGGCCACGACTCGCGCAACAATTCGCGGATGTTCGCCGAACGGGTGGCCGATATCTTTGCCTCGAACGGCTTCAAGGTCTTCCTCTTCGACAGGCTGCGCCCCACCCCCGAACTGAGTTTCGCCATCCGCGAGCTCAAGTGCCACTCGGGCGTCGTGGTCACCGCTTCGCACAACCCCAAGGAGTACAACGGTTACAAGGCTTATTGGACGGACGGGTCGCAGGTGACGGCGCCGCACGACCGCAACATCATTGCCGAAGTGGCGAAGATCACGTCGGTCGACCAGATTCTCACGGGCGCCAATCCCGAAAACATCACGCTGCTGGGCGAGGAGTTCGACGAGATCTACTTAAATAAGGTGCATACCCTCTCGCTCTCACCCGAGAGCATCGGCAAGTTCCGCGACATGAAGATCGCCTACACGCCGCTGCACGGCGCCGGCGTGCGGCTGGTGCCGGCGTCGCTGCGCAAGTGGGGCTTCACGAACGTATCGCTGGTCGAGGAGCAGGCCGTCATCGACGGCAACTTCCCCACCGTCGAATCGCCCAATCCCGAGGAGCGCAAGACGATGGCCAAAGCCATCGAACTGGGCTCGCGGCTGGAAGCCGACCTGGTGCTGGCCACCGATCCCGATTCGGATCGTATCGGTGTCGCGCTGCGTAACGGCAAGGGCGAATACGTGCTGCTCAACGGCAACCAGACGCTGTCGCTCATCATGGCCTATCAGTTGACCCGCTGGGCGGAGCTGGGGCGTCTCGACGGCCGGCAGTACGTGGTCAAGACGATCGTCACCTCGCAGATGCCTAACGTGATGGCGGCGCATTTCGGCGTGAAGTGCTACGACTGCCTCACGGGATTCAAGTATATCGCCCGCATCATCCGCAACAACGAGGGCAAGGCGACCTACATCGGCGGCGGCGAGGAGTCGTTCGGCTATCTGGCCGGCGATTTCGTGCGCGACAAGGATGCCGTGTCGGCCTGCTCGCTGGTGGCCGAGGCCGCTGCGTGGACGAAGGACACGATGGGACTGACGCTCTACGAGTGGCTGCAGGAGCTCTACGTGAAGTTCGGCTTCTTCCGCGAAGGACTGGTGTCGATCGTCCGCAAGGGCATGGAGGGTGCCGCCGAGATTCAGCGGATGATGGTCGGCTTCCGTGCCGATCCCCCCAAGCGGCTGGCAGGGTCGCCCGTGGTGAAGATCAACGACTTCCAGTCGCTCGAGACGACCGATGTCGCCACGGGGGCCAGGACGCCGATCGACGAGGAGTCGTCCAACGTCCTGCAATGGTTCGCCGCCGACGGCACGGTGGTGTCGGTGCGCCCGTCGGGCACCGAGCCGAAGATCAAATTCTACTTCGGCGTGCGTGCCGACCTGCCTTCGGTCGCCGATTTCGACCGTGTGGAGGCCGAGCTGGATGCCAAGATCGAGACGATCAAACAGGAACTGAAACTGGTCTGATACGATGCGGGCCGTTCGGCTCCTCTTTCCGAACTGCGTTCCGCCCCGCAATGACGGGGTGGAATCGTTCGGGGAGGGATGCCGAATCGTCCTGAGCTGAGGAATGAAGTATGGAACTGAGCGAATTGCAGCGGCGCGTCGATGCGTGGATCAAGGAGTACGGCGTGCGTTATTTCAGCGAACTGACCAATATGGCCGTCCTCACGGAGGAGGTCGGCGAGTTGGCGCGCGTGATGGCGCGCACCTACGGCGACCAGTCGTTCAAGGCCGGCGAGCGGCACAGCCTCGCCGATGAGATGGCCGACGTGCTGTGGGTGCTGGTCTGTCTGGCCAACCAGACGGGCGTCGATCTTACGCAGGCCGTCGAGGCGAATTTCGCCAAAAAGACCGCCCGCGACGCCGAGCGTCATCGGAACAATCCGAAATTGTAAGGTACGGGGAG
>USBO01000115.1 GCA_900552955.1 uncultured Alistipes sp. | reverse complement strand
CTGAAAAATTGCCGATTTCCCGCATTGCAGGTATTACACAAGGAAAGGAGGGACGACGCCCCGTTTTAACGTCGTTCAACCGCTATTGAAATAGCCTTTGTAGAGCCAGAAAATGCCGTCAGACATACACGAGGCCGCGAATACAACGAAAGAGGGCGGAATCGCCTGATTCTGCCCTCTGAAATTATACCGACATTATAGCGGTTGCCGGATTTGGTCCGGTTTATTATACCGAAATTATATCAAATTATACGTTTCGTTTTGTGTGGCGCGTCCGGGGTTTGTCGCGTATCTCTTTGTCGTACAATGTACTACCGCTGTTCTCTGCCGATGCTTCTATATACGTTTCGTTCTCCCCCTCATACAACACGATCTAACGGCCCCACGCGGGGCCGTCTTTTTTTTGCGCATTCCGGTGACCGCTCCACGTTCGTCCCGGGCGGCTCGCCGGCAGCAGTCCCCGCCCGACTGCCGCCAACGAAACGCGGCGCCCGCCGAGCGGACGCCGCGAAAACCACCCTGTCGGCGGGTCACTTGCGCACGCAGCGTACGTAGTGGCCGAAACGGAAGTCGTGCATCGTCGGGGCGAACGACGAAGCGTTGGGATCGAACATCAGACGATTGTTGCCGTCATAGAAGCGGTAATAGACCAGACCGTCCGAACGCGTCAAGGGATCGCGCAGCACGGTCGCCGTCCAGAACAACACGTCGGGCGTGGCCGTACCGAACGGCTCGACCGACGAAACGGGCGTGTAGTACTGCCCGGGCTGGGCATCGAAGCCCGTGATGCCGGTGCCGGGATTTTTCGTCCAGCCGCTCTCCGATCGGAGCTTCAGGCCGGGCAGCGTACCGACATAGTCGCGCAGCAGCGCCACATCGTCGGCCGAGGGAACGGCCCAGCCCGCCGGAGCGAGACCCGCCTCGCTGTTCACGGCCGCACCGCTGTACATCGTGCCGTAGACCGACTTCCAGTCGGCAGGGCTTTCGTTGAGATAGATATAGGCGCCGGCCGCACTCTCCCAGTCGGTCGAAAGGGCCGACCCGTCGGCATAACGCTCGGCGCGCAGGCTCTCGGCCATCCAGTACTGGGTGCCGATCTTGACGATCCGGTACTCCTCGACCGACGTGCCGCGCACGTCGCGCAGCAGATCGGGCTCGACCGTCGCCGCCTCGATGCGCCCCTCGGCCTCGGTGGCCAGCGATCCGTCCTCACCGACGTAAAGTTTCGTCAGCGGCGCTGCGGCCGTGCCGGCCGTATAGATGCAGCTGTTCGACGCGGCGTCCCACACCAGCGTGCCGCCCGTCTCGACATCGACGCCCTTCGTCAGATCGGCCTTGCCGTCGACCATCGGATAGACGACCGTCATCTGTTTGTCGACACCCTCCGCACGCACGTATTCGCGGCAGATCTCGGCGACCTTCACGCCGCCGTAAACGGCACGCTGCACGGCTCCGCCGGCAAAATCGGCCGGCACGGCGATCTCGACGGTCGGCGTCGCGGCGACCGTCACAGCCACCGAAGCGGCCTTGCTCAGCCCCGTGGCATTGAAACAGATCAGCGACACCTCGCCCGCCAGATCGGCACAGGCGGCATGCTCGGTCGTCGGAGCCGTCACCGTGAGGAGCGCCCCGTCGTAGACGACCTTCCACTCGTCGGGTTTGCTGACGACCGTTTTCGTCACACCGACGCTCTCGACCGCGAACTCGCGCGTCTGCCCGAAGGTGAACTCGACGGGCTGCTCGGCACCGGCGATCGTCAGCGAGAATGCCGTGCCGAGCGGAATCGTGAGCTGCGTGTCTTTGCCATCGTTGAGCGTCAGACGGAGATTATCCGCATCGGCGGTCACCTCCTTGAAGAAGGTCGAATCGCCCTTGGCCACGATCGGCTCACCGGCCCCGTCGAGCAAGCGCTGCGAGGTCTTTCCGCCGTCGTAGCTGATCGTCCAGTACCCGGCAGCATCGACGCCCAGCACCGGCGTCACGCCCGAGACGGGGAGCTTGCGGCCTTCGCCGTCGAGCAGCCAGTCGACCTTGTCGCCGACGGTTTTCGTCCAGTAATAGATGCCGTCCTCGCCGGTGGCGATGCCCAGCACCGGAATGGCTGCCGCCGCGTCGCTGCCTGCGACCGAAGCCGTCGTTCCGTCGGAAAAGGTGAGGCGGTAACCACCCTTGCCGTCGGACACGGCACTCTCCAGATGCAGTTTCTGCTGCAACGCCGTCACCAGCCCCGAGAGGGCGGCGCAATCGTCGTTGAGCTTGGCGACCTGCGCTTCGAGCTTGGTCAGACGATCGTTCAGATCATCCACGCTGCCGCGCAGCTCCGTGTCGTCGTAGTCATCGCCGCAAGCGGTCGCAAATGCCGCCAACAGCAGCGCGCAGCACATCGCCGTCCGACGGACGAGGTCGCGCACTACCCCCCCCCGCGAAAAAATCAGTTGTCCGAGTTTCTTCATAAAATACGGATTATTAAAAAGTTTCAGACGCAAATATAACAATTTATTCCGTTCGGGCACACAGCCGCCACGGCAAAACGCCGGCCCCGCCGTTCCGCCGCAGGAGGTGGTTCGCCGACAAAAAAAACGGGAGAGCGCCGCTCTCCCGTCCGATCCGGTCCTACCCTGCGGATCACTCCTCCTTGGGTTCTATATAGATCTCGAACAGCAGCGGCGAATAGGCCGGAATCTCAGTCGAATAGGTCGTCGTCGTGCTGCCGCTCGAGGAGGAATAGTCGTCGTAATAGTAATTGTTGTAATAATAGTTGTTGTACAGACCGCCGTAATAACCGTTGTAGTAGCTGTCGTAGTATGAGTTGCCGTACATCCCGCCGTAATAGTTATTATAGTAGTTGTAGTAATTCATGTAGTTGTAATAATCCAGATAGCTGTTCGACGACGAGCCGCCCGACGTGGACGAGCCGCCGCTCTTGCCCGCTGCGCCGTAGGCGTAGCTCGACGTGGTGACGATCGCCGCCCACTGGCCGTAGCGCAGCTGCGGGAGGCTGTAATACCACGCATAGATGGTCTCGAGCGTCGAGGTGTCGCCCTCCTCGGGAACCTCGTACTGGTAGGCGCTGCCCTCGCTCTGCACCTCGCCGTAGATGAGCTTCTTCACCTCGTCGATATTGGTGTCGAAGATGAACCCGTCGAGGAAACGGCCGATGTACCACACGTTGACCGTCTCGCCGCTCCGGATCGAATCGCCCTTGTAGGTGCCGGCGCCGAAACGCTCCACCAGCGCATCGTTGATCTTGCGGTCGAGCGCTGCCATCGACTCGTTGTAGGGGAAATAGGGAACCGAATAGGTGTCCTTCCAGTTATAGGTGACGGCCGGTTCGCGTCCGGGCGAATAGACGTGCGAAATATAGAGCTGCGGAACCGTGTCGACAGCCTGATACCATGTGTATTTGAACGGGTCGGCATTCGTGTCGGGCAGCTCCGGCTCCTCGGCGTCGCGCAGCGACCGGCGTACGGAGGCGAGCTTCTCCGAATCCTCCTCCTTCTCGACGGGGCAGACCGTGCCGTTGCTCTCGACGAAGGCATCGACCGCCTCGCCCTCGTAGGCCAGCGGATTCGAGACGCGGCCCGTCACCTTGATGTGCAGAATCGCGGGGCGGTTGGCGTCGAGCGAATACTGCCCGCCGTAACCCGCATCGCTGCTGGCGCCCGACGACGAATAGGCCAGCGACGAGGGCAGGTAGAGCATCAGCTCCGTGCCGCGGCGCGCCTGCATGCCGTTCTTCAGGCCGCGGTCGGGGTGTGCGGCGATGTACTCCGCGCTCAGCGTCAGCGGCTCGCGCAGGGCATAGTAGCTGCCCTCGAGCAGCGTCGTGTAGTCCGATCCGCTGTAACGGAAATAAGGGGTGTAGTAGGTATAGCGCGTGAAGGTTCCCTGCTGCTTGGCCTCCACGGCATTGCGCGTCATGCAGACGTTGCCGTTCAGGTCGCGGGCCGTGAATTCGTACTGTACCCAGCAGTCGGTCTCGGCGATGAGCGTGTCGGCCTTGTCGGTCGAACCCGCCTCGAGCACGTCGACGTAATAGGAGAATCCGCGGGCCTCCTGCCGGTTGCCGAGCAGTTCGGGGCGGTGCAGCTTCATCCACGCGTCGAGCGACCGCCGCTCGATCTCGTTGTAGGATTCGCTCGTCTCCTTGGCGCACGAGGCCAACGCAAGCAGACCGATCGCCGCTGCACCCAACTGTTTGATTGAAAAACGCATATTATACTTACTCAACTATTTCGTCACTTTATCAATGCGGCAGAGAAACGCCACGGGGCACTGTTTGGTCATCAGCCCCACGATCAGCTTCTCGCCGTATGCCTGATTATAGGTCATGTACAGCTCCACCTCGTCCTGCTCGCGGCAGCCCACGAGCGCCTCCTGCAATCCGCTGAGCAGCTCCCCCGCGCCGATGCGCAGCGTCCTGGACAACGGAACGAACTGACCGAACTCGTTGCGGATCGGCACCCCGTGGATGTCGCACTCCACCCAGTAGCGGGGGTTCAGCCCGCCCTCGACCAGCCGGTTTATCACCGTCGTGTCGTTGGAGAAGATGCATTCGCTCTGCCTGGGCGCCGAGTAAGAGGAGAAATCGTAAAGCGAGAAGGTCACCTCCACGCTGCTCCCCGCCGTCACCTCGGGCCGCGTCAGCCGTTCGGGATCGTAGACGTCGGCGATGTAGCGGTAGGTCGTACCGCCGAAGGTCGAATAATAGGGCGGATCGTTGTCGAGCGACTGGGCCGCATCCTGCTCCGAAAGCAGCCGCGGCACATGCGAACCGGTCAGGAACGAGACGATCCGCTCCTGCTGCCGAGGCAGTATGTCCTCCCCGTCGCCGCACGAGACGAACGCCGCGAGCGCCAACGCCCCTATGTACCATCCGATTCTTCCCATCGTTATATAATCGTGCAAATTTACAAAAAATTGCGCAACTACCCTATTTTAATTACATTTTTCCTGCCCGACAGCCGTTCGGACGGCTGCGGCGGCCGCTGCCGCGCGTCACTTTTTGGAGATGAGGTATTTCTGGAGGACGGCGCCCAGACGCTCGGGCGGGATGTTCAGGTTGATGCGGCCGTTGTTGGCGATCGAGATCGTCCCCGTCT
This sequence comes from uncultured Alistipes sp., assembly GCA_900552955.1. Lineage (GTDB taxonomy): Bacteria > Bacteroidota > Bacteroidia > Bacteroidales > Rikenellaceae > Alistipes. The sequence continues at coordinate 728 of USBO01000115.1, read as the reverse complement.
CCTCCGAAACCACCAGAATGATCGCATCCGAAATCTCGCTCATGCCGATGGCCGCGCGATGCCGCGTGCCGAACGATTTGGGCACGTCGCTCTGCGTCACGGGCAGGATGCAGCGCGCCGCCACGATGCGGTCGCCCTCGATGACCACGGCGCCGTCGTGCAGCGGCGAGTTCTTGAAGAAGATATTGTGGATCAACTGCGACGAAATCTTCGCGTCGAGGCAGATTCCGCCCTCGGTGATGAGCGACAGATCGCTCTGCTGCCCGATGACGACCAGCGCTCCGGTCTTCGCGTCGGACATCTCGCGGCAGGCCACCACCAGCGGCTGCAGGTTGGTTTCGGCCATCTTCGACCCGTGGTTGAAAATCCGCGAGATGAAGTTGAACCGTTTCTGGCTCATGCCGATCTTCTGGAGGAAGCGCCGGATCTCGGGCTGGAAGACCACGATCAGCGCGATGGCGCCCACGCTGATGATATGGCCCAGAATCGTCGACAGCAGCTCCATGTTGAGCGTCTTGACGGTCACCCACAGCAGGTAGACGACGATGATGCCCGAGATGATATAGGGGGCGTTCGTTCCCTTCGTGGTGCGGTATATCCAGAACATGATATACGCCACGAGCAGAATGTCGATCAGATCGATGAATGTAAACGGTACGAATCCCATAACTGCGAGCGAGCCTTAAAATTCCAAAGGACAAAAATAAGAAAAAAATACCGACTTCCCG
>USBO01000114.1 GCA_900552955.1 uncultured Alistipes sp. | reverse complement strand
GGGGGGGGGGGGGGGGGGGGGGGGGGGGGGGGGGGGGGGGGGGGGGGGGGGGGGGGGGGGGGGGGGAAGGGGGTAAAAAAAAAAAAAAGCGGGGGGGGGGGGGGGGGGGCGTGATACCGGAGGCGGGGGGGGCGCGACCGACCCGGCGCGCACCGGGGGGGGGGGCATCCGGCTGCGGGGGGTCTAAGCCGCCGCGACGCTCGCCGCCGCGACCGGGATCGACGTGCGGGCGCCGTTGCGCGACACGATCGTGCGGCGGGAGTTCGCTGCGGTCTGCGACAGCGGACGCGTGGCGGCGGCCGTACGGTTCGACACCGTGCGGCGGTTCGGCTGGCGCGATCCGTGGGTGACGGTCGAAGGGTGGATTCGCGGCGATTCGGTGGTCTGCCGCGTGGGAAGCATCGACACGCTGCGGCAGGTCGTGCACCGCGTTCCGCGCCGCTTTCTTTTCCTGCGCTTCGGCACGAAGGCCGTGCGGCAGGAGATCGTCTCGTCGAACCCCCACACACGGATCGTCTATGCCGAGTGCGTGCGTTTTGTGAAGTGATGGTTGCCGTGCCGCCCTGCGAGCGGAGCGATTTTATCGTTCCCCGGATGGACAGCGTGGCGGCGCAGCGATGGATGCGCGCGCTTCGCTGCCCATCCGGGGAGGTGCAATGACAATTTTTCAATTTCGATTGCAAGACTTTGTTCGGCTTTTTCCTACCTTTGCGGCCTATGTACAGTTTTTCGCGTTATAAGGAGCAGTACCGGGCCAATCTGAAGCTGACGCTGCCCGTCGTGCTGTCGCAGGTGGGACAGATTTTGGTGCAGTTCGCCGACAATGCCATGGTCGGCCGGTTCGGCGGCGACGATCCGCTGCCGCTGGCTGCCGTGTCGTTCGGCGGTTCGGTCTTCTTCATCCTCTTCGTGACGGGGATGGGGCTGACGCTGGGTCTGACGCCGCTTGTGGGCGAACGTTTCGCGCAGGGCGACCGGCGCGGCGCGACCGATTATCTCAAAAACAGCGTGATCTTCTACACGGCGCTCGGATTCCTGATCGCCGCCGTGCAGTTGGCCGTCATCCCGCTCATGTATCGTATGGGGCAGCCCGTGGAAGTGGTCGATCGGGCGATTCCCTACTATCGGCTCATGGCGTACAGCATGCCGGCTGCGATGCTCTTCTTCGCCTTCAAGCAGTTTCTGGAGGGGGTGGGCAACACCGTCGTCTCGATGGCGATCGTGCTCGGCTGCAATCTGTTGAATGTCGTGCTGAACTGGGTCTTCATCTTCGGGCATTGCGGGGCCGAGGCGATGGGAGCGACGGGTGCGGGCGTGGCGACGCTCGTGTCGCGCATCGCCATGCCGCTGGTGGCCGTCTGGTATTTCCGCCGCCGCAACCGGCTGCGCGAGTATGCCCGTCTGCTGCCCGAGGTGCGCGTCTCGCGCGGTTCGATGCGGCAGCTGCTGCGTATGGGCGTGCCGATCTCGGCACAGATGTTTCTCGAGGCGTCGGCCTTCGTGCTGACGAGCGTGATGATGGGGTGGTTCGACGCCGTGGCCATCAGCGCCAACCAGATCGCGCTGACGATGGGCAATTTCGCCTTCATGATCGTTACGGCCGTGGGGGCCGCCACGACGATCCGCATCTCGCACTGCTACGGCGCACGCCGGTTTGACGAACTGGACACGGCGGCGCGGGCGGCCCTGCATATCGTCGTGGCGTGGAATCTCTTCGCTGCGGTGCTCTTCGTCGCGTTGCGCCACGCGATTCCCCTGATATTCACCACCAACGGCGAGGTGGTCTCGCTGGCGTCGTCGATGCTCGTGCTCATCGCGCTCTACCAGTTGCCGGACGGCATTCAGAACATCTCGGTCGGGGTGCTGCGCGGCGTGCAGGACGTGAAGATCATCATGCCGCTGGCCTTCGCCGCCTACTGGGTGCTGAACCTGCCGGTGGGATATCTCTGCGGCTTCACCTTCGGACTGGGGCCGAGAGGGCTTTTCATCGGCTACGTCGTGGGGCTTACGACGGCCTCGCTGCTCTATCTGTCGCGGATCCGGCGGGACGTGCGTGCGTTGCGGCGCAACGGCACGGTCGGGTAGCGGGAATCGTCTCCGGCGGGGTGCAGGCCCGTAAATCGTGTTTTTTCTGCAAGATATGTTTCGTTCGAAAAAAAATCGTACATTTGTACAAATTATAGCAAACGATCCAAATGTCCTGCAATTGTAAAAACAGACCGGAGATCGGTCGCGGCGCCGCCTTCTGCAACTGCGGCGAGGAGTGCCGTGCAACCGTCTGCGAGGGGTGTTTCAAACTCCATGAAACGCAGTGGCTCGCCGACTATCCCGATCACGTTCCCACCGATATATTCGAAGTGCGCTTCAAGAACACGCGCCGCTCCTACTATCAGAATGTCAACAACCTCCCGCTCCGAAAGGGCGACATCGTGGCCGTGGAGGCTTCGCCCGGGCACGATATCGGCATCGTCTCGCTGACGGGCGACATGGTGGCCAAGCAGATGCGGCGCACGGGATTCAACCCCTACAACGGCGAGTTCAAGAAGATCTACCGCAAGGCCAAGCCCTATGACATCGAACGCTGGCAGGAGGCCATCGCGCTCGAGCACGAGACGATGATCCGCTCGCGGCAGATCGCCGCCGACATGGGACTCAACATGAAGATCGGCGACGTGGAGTACCAGGGCGATAAGATCAAGGCGATCTTCTACTACATTGCCGACGAGCGCGTCGATTTCCGCGAACTTATAAAGGTCTTCGCCGAGCAGTTCCACATCCGCATCGAGATGAAGCAGATCGGTGCGCGACAGGAGGCGGGCCGCATCGGCGGACTGGGCGCCTGCGGCCGCGAGCTGTGCTGCGCGTCGTGGATTTCGGGTTTCTCGAGCGTCACGACCAACGCCGCCCGCATGCAGGAGCTCTCGCTCAATCCGCAAAAATTGGCCGGACAGTGCTCGAAGCTCAAATGCTGTCTGGTCTACGAATACGACACCTATGCCGACGCGCGGCGCGATTTCCCGCGCGTGAAGGAGCCGCTGCAGGCGCTCGACGGCGAGTATTACCTCGTCAAGAGCGACATCCTGGCGCGCACGATGCAGTTCAGCAGCAGCAAGGAGGCGCTGGTGAACGTCACCACGCTCTCGGTCGAGCGCGTGAAGGAGATTCAGGCGCTCAACCGCGCCGGCAAGAAGGTCGACCGTCTGCTGGCCGAGCAGGACATGCCGGCTGCGGCCGAGGAGCCGACCTATCGTTCGGAGGAGGACAGCATCACCCGCTTCGACGGCAAGCGCCGCAGCGGAAGACGCCGCCGCGGCGACCGCCGCAACGGCCCGCGCGACAAGGCGGCCGAAGGGGGCGCAGCTCCGCAGGCGGCGGCCGGAGGCGAGGCTGCAGTCACGGACAAAGGGCCGCGTGCGGCACGGCCTGCCCGCAATCCGCAGCGAGAGGGCGGCGAAGGTGCGGGGCCGGCGCAAGGCGGCGATCGCAACGGCGACAGAGGGCGCGGCGAACGTCGCGGCGGACGTCGGGGAAACGGCGGCCGCGGCGGTGAGAACCGCAACGGCGAGAGCCGCGGAGCGGAAAACCGGAATGCCGAGAGCCGCGGCACGCAGAGCCGTAATGCCGAAGGGCGCGGGGAGCGCAGCCGGCAGGGCGGCCGCTCGGGTCGCGGCGGTCAGAATCGGGGTGCCGGCAGCCGTCCGGCTCCGGAGGGTTCCGCGGGCAGCGGCGGCAAGGGCGAAAAGGAGTGACGGAATCGAAAGGGCGGGGTGCGTGAGCGTCCCGACGAATCCGCCTGCGAGGGCGGATTTTTACCGACTGTGGCGATGGAGAGAGCGATACGGATTTTTCGGGCGGGGATGCTGCTGTCGTCGCTGACGGCGGCGGGATGTCTCTCGCACCACCGCAGCGCGGTGGCCGATGTCGATCCGCGGGGGTGGAACGACGCGGCGGAGGTGAGTTTCGCCAATGCCGATACGCTCGCGCCGTGCGATCTGTGGCTCGTCGTGCGCTACGATGCGGCCTTTGCGGGCGAGCCTGTCGAACTGGAGGTGACCACTGTGGCGCCCGATTCGCTGCGGCTGTCGGAGCGTTTTACGTTGCGGCTCCCTGTGTCGCGCGGCCCGGCGCCGCTGCTGCGCGACACGGCGGTGCTTTACCGGCGGCGTGCGGTGCTGCGCCGCACGGGCGAGTACCGGATGACGATCCGGCCCGACGAACCGGTGCGGGGGATCGAGGCCGTGGGGATTGCGATTGAAAAAAGCATTTGACGATCATGGGAAAAGATAAATTGAGGAAGTTCGCCGAGAACCGCACGTTCCGGTGTCTCGTGCAGCCCGGCTTCGACGAGGTTTTCGGCAAGGATCACCCGCTCAAGGGGCGGTGGCACGCCGATTTCTTCGGCAACGACCGCCCCATCGTGCTCGAACTGGGGTGCGGCAAGGGCGAATACACCGTGGCGCTGGCGGCCGACGACCCCACGCGCAACTACATCGGCGTGGACATCAAGGGCGCACGCATGTGGCGCGGCGCGAAGACCGCCACCGAGCGGGGAATGGCCAACGTGGGATTCCTGCGCACGCGCATCGAGTTCATCACGTCGTTTTTCGCACCGGGCGAGGTGGCCGAAGTGTGGATCACCTTCCCCGATCCGCAGCTCAAGACGCGGCGCGCCAAAAAGCGGCTCACCGCACCGCCGTTCCTGTCCTGCTATGCGCAGTTCCTCGCCCCGGGCGGCTGGATCAACCTCAAGACCGATTCGCAGCATCTCTACCGTTATACGGGCGAGGTGATCCGCCGCTGCGGACTGCGCTGCGAGGTCTCGAATCCCGACATCTACGGTACGGGGTACGCCGACAAGGTGCTCTCGATCAAGACGGCCTACGAGCGGATGTTCCTCGACCGCGGGCTGCCGATCACCTACACCCGTTTCACGCTGGACGACGCCGTGCGCTTCGACTGGTTCGACTGGGAGGAGGACGACAAGCTGCGGAGCGAGAAGGATTGCGAGGAGGCGCGAACGGAGCCGAAGACTAAGTGAGACGGTTCGTCGGGATGGCTGCGACACGATTGCTCGCCTGTTTGACGCTGATGCTGTCGGCGGCCTGCGGCGGGGAGTATGCGCCCCGCACGGGCGACCTGCTCTTCCAGCGCACGGCGGCCGAGGGGATGGGCGATGCCATCGCTGCGGCCACGCAGCGCGACACGGCGGTGACCTTCACCCATGTGGGGATCGTCGAGGCGGCGGCCGACGGCGTGTTCGTCGTCGAAGCGATCGACACGAGCGTGCGCCGCACGCCGCTGGCGGATTTTCTGGCCCGTTCGGCGCAGCGCGGAGGACGGCCGCTGGCGGCTGTCGGGCGGTTGCGTGCGGCGGACGAAACGACGGCGGAGCGTGCGCTGCGGCGTGCGCACGCGCGGCTGGGGCTCCCTTATGACGACGAATTCCTGCCCGCCAACGGCAAACTCTATTGCAGCGAACTGGTGTGGGAGTGCTACGTGGCGGCGGACGATTCGACGCACCTGCTGCAAAGCCGTCCCATGACCTTCCGCACGGCGGACGGCGAGCTGCCGGACTATTGGGCCGGACACTTCGCGGCGTTGGGAATGCCTGTTCCCGAGTGTGTCGCGGGCACCAATCCCAACGACATGGCGCGCGATCCGGCTGTCGAGATCGTGTGCCGTTTGTACGAATCGAACTGATACGAACCGATATGAAGAGACTTTTGGCATTTTTGTCGCTCGTGGCGCTGCTTGCAGCATGCGGCCGGACGGGAGACGAGCCGGCTAACCGCGCCGCACGGATCGCAGCCGAGATCCGCAACCCCGCCTCACGGCGGGTGCTGGTCGCTGCGCACC
>USBO01000113.1 GCA_900552955.1 uncultured Alistipes sp. | reverse complement strand
GGGGGGGGGGTTTTCTTTTCGCCCCGCCCCCCCGCCCCCGTTGGGGGGGCCCCCCCCCCCCCCGGGGCCCCCCCCCCCCCCGACGGTTCTTATTGTACCTTGCGCAGAACGATTTTCGCCGAGTAGATGCGGTCGACGGCCTGCATCAGTTCGCGGAAGGCTGCGTAGTCGCTTTGCGGATAATGGCCCGAACGGCGCAGCAGCCGGATGCGGATCAGAAGATCGCGGTCGTCATACGCTGTTTCGAAGCAGACCTTTCCGAACCGGTTTTCCGCCACGATGGAGTTCGGAAGCGTCTCGACCGCATATCCGTCCGGCAGATGCAGCGTGAGCGAGTCGACGTCGAGATACCCCTTGTCGATCCGCAGGTCGTGCGTGCGTGCCGCCGCGAAGCGCCCCGGGGAGGAACGCAGGGGCGCCACGGGAACGAAGAGACGCGTGCCGCTTTTGTTGGCGTAGTTGCGGGCCGAGATCGAAGCGCGGAGATGCAGTTCGGGCAGCGGCCTGTCCAGTACCTCCTTGCAGTGGAGCGAATCCACCTGTGCCAGCGGCAGTTCGACCGCACGCCGCACGAAATCGCGCTGCTTGTCGTGCCCCAGGTCGAGGATCGGCCGCTTCCATTCGTACTGCCGTGCGCGGCTGACGCTCTCGAGCGTGAGGCGGGCGTTTCCCTCCTCGTCGAGCCGCACGTCGATGCGCTGGCATTCGGTGTTGAGCGAATCGGCATAGGCGGGCAGCGTCACGACCTCGGCCGTGCCGTCGTGACAGATCACGGCGTCGTGGCCGGCGATGGACTGGTGGACGTACCCGAAGGGAACATCGGTGTTCGTGCACTCCAGCCAGAGTGTGTCGCGCTCGCACGGCACGCCCAGTATGGCGTGATTGGCCACGGCGGGCGTTGCGAAGTCGCGCGGGATGCGTGGGCGCTTCGTGTGGATGATGGTGTAGAACGACCCGATGCCGCATTCGGCCAGCATCGCGTGCAGGTAGTTGGAGAGTGCCTTGCAGTCGCCGTATTTGTTGGCATGGACGGTTGCGGCATCCATCGGCTGCCAGCCGCCGATGCCGAGCTGGATGCTCACGTAACGGGTCGTGCGGCCCAGATGGCGGTAGAGCGCCTCGATTTTCCCCCGTTTGCCGGGGATCGTGTCGGTCAGCGCGTGCACCTCGGCCTGCGCTGCCGGCGGAAGCTGCGCGCGGCCTTCGAGCAGCCCGTTGATCCAGATGCCATAGCGCGACCAGTCCTGCATGTTGCCCTTCGTCTTGCTGTAGGTGAATTCCGACGGTGCGAGGTAGAGGATCGGCAGCCGCTCGTCGGCCGGAGGCATCAGCGGCTCGCTGAGCGCGGCCGTGCGGGCCGCGAACGTCCATTCGTAAGTGTCGCGGTCGCGCTCCGAGCGGCAGAGGGGTTCGACGGACGCGGGTGTGCAACGGCTGTTGAACGCATAGCCTGCCGGCGTCGATAGCCGGAAGCGGGCCCTCTCCAGCGCGACGCCGATGTCGGTCGACAGCGGGATGAAGCGCAGCGCGCCGAACAGTCCGTTTCTGTGCGAGGTTTCGTAGCAGTAGCGGACGGTGCAGGGGAAGACCGACAGCGGCGGTTCGAGCCAGTAACAGGCCGCGTCGTCGGCCAGATGGTGCGAGTATTCCGTATAGTTCAGGTCTCCTTTGCCGAGTTTGCGGATCACGCGTCCGTCGGCATCGCAGATCTCGCCCGAAAAACTCTTCAGCGCGGTGAACATGTCCGTATAACAAGCCAGTTCGGCATGCTCCGCTCCCCTGCGATCCAGTACGGTGACCACGATCTCGTGGCGCGCCGTGGCCGAGACGGGCGAATTGTACCGGAAATCCGTTTCGCGGAGCCGGACGACCGCCTGCGCATTCCGGCGCAGCGAGTCGGCAATCGTCCCCGCGGCATACTCCCGGGCTGAGCCGACGGCCATGCCCCCTGCAACGAGGAGGCATGTGAGGCAATGGCGGCGCATCGTCATGATCTTCTGAGGATGATCCGACTGTTGCACAGATCGGAGAGGAATCCGTAGAAAGCGCTCAGATCGGTGTACTCCTCCGCAGCGAAGACGACGCGCGAGCGGTTGAAGTCGAACAGACACCGGACGACATTGCCCTGCTGCTGCATCTGTAACGTGGCGGCGACTCCTCCGTCGCAGGCGATCAGGCGCTTCGATTCGGGCAGCTCCTCGACCGTGCAGCCGTCGGGCAGTTCGAGCGTGACGATGATCCGGTAGCGGTGCGGGTAGCCGAACTCCACGGGAAGCTGGCGTTTGCTGCCGGTGAAGGGGTTCTCCTCGATGAAGGGGACGATCGTGGGACAGACGTAAAGGAAGTCGCCGCCCGAGTCGACCGCTTTGGTGAAGGTCGTTTTCATGCGGGCCTTCGCCGTGTCGAGACCCTCGACCGTCAGTTCCGAGACGGTGATTCCGGCTTTCTCCTCGTATTCCTGCACGAAGGTCTCGTGATTCTGGCTGCGGCTGTACCGGCAGCTCAGGTCATAGGCCGACTGATTGGTTTCGATGTCCGTCTCCTCGCACTCCAGCTCGCCCTCGTCCGTCAGACGGGCGCTGATCTGCGTGAGCACGACGCTCTGGGCCGGAGACGAGAGGTCGATCCAACCTTCGTCGCTGCTTCCGGCACTGTAGAGGCGCGCACGGTCGACGAGCAGTTGCGTGGGCTGCACGTTGACATCCGAACGCGGGTCGGTGGCGTCGAGATAGACCGTCTCTCCGTCGGCGAGCGCGGTGCGCAGCACGAAGGTGCGGATGTGATCCGTGGCGTGGGTCAGCGGCAGCCGTCCCGCGGAACGGGGATTGAGCAGGATGATTTCGGGACGGAACCCTGCGTCGCGCAGGGCTGCGGCGAGGATGAAATTGATCGATCCGCTGTCGCCGCGGCCTTTGTCGACAGCCATGTGAGGCGAGTTTTTAGGGGTGAGCCGGTAGGTTCCGTCCCATGTGATGCGCGACTGGACGAGTTTGAGGATGGCGTGCAGCCGTTGGCGTTCGTCGGCGTTTCGTGCCACGATGCCGGTCACTTCGTCCTTGAACGGGTTGCGGATGTTGGCATAGCGGCCGAACTCCGACCGTTTGAGCGACTCATAGACGTCGTTCCAGGTCTTGGTGAAATTCTTGTAAATGCTGCCGGGAATGGACAGGCCGTTGATTTCGAATTCGAGCCCTGCGCGGAAGTCGTCGAGATACCAGACGTAGGGCTCTCTCCTGAGCGACGGAACCCGATCGACCGTGCAGGTGTATTTGGTGACGGTGTAGCCGGAGCTGTAATTGCCGGCCACCACGCCGTTGTCGAACGTCTTCTCGACGGGCAGCGACAGATACCCTTTCGTGCGGATGTGATGGGTGAAATATTCGGGGATCGAGACCTGCGTCGTGCTGCGTACGACGGGAATGGAGTGCTGAATGCCGACGTCGGGGATCGTCCCGATGAAGTCGGAGATGAAGGTGTAGCGGTACTCGATGACGGTGCCGGCTTTCACGTCGGGGATCGAGAACTTCAGCCGTGTCGTGTTCTCGTCGATCGCCTCTTCGAAGATGTTCTGCTTGGCGAGCTGCGTCTTGACCGTCTTGCCGTCCACAAGGTTGTAGGCGGCTGCCGAGAGACGCGATACGGTCTCTTTCGACAGTTGGCGGTGGTAACGGTCGATCGTCACGTCGCCCCAGCGGACGCCTTCGTCCTTGAGCACCTTGATTTTGACCGAGCGGTAGCACTCGACCTGAATGGATTTGCCGAAGACGTAGTGGATGTCCGTGTCGTCGTAGATGAAGACCGCCTCGGCATCGGGTTCGGGGGCGTAGGAGGTCATCGTCAGTTCGTCGGGAGCGATCTTTCCGAACTTGAAACTGTACTCTTGGGCAGCAGCGCTCGTGCACAGACAGACGAGTGCCGCCAGATACGGGAAGGTTTTCATAAGGGAGGAGTTTTGGTTCGAAGTAAAATTACGAACAAAAAACCGGAAATGCAACAAAAAGTCGCGGTTTTATCCGATTGTCCTCCCGATCGTTTCGCTGCAATCACGCCGTCTCGCGCGGCGAGGCGTGTCGTGGAACCCGCGGGGCGGAACGGATTATTTGACCCGGATCAGGTTCAGACCGTCGCGCAGCGGCACGATGACGTTCTCCACGCGCGGATCGTCGGCCACCGTGCGGTTGAATTCGAGGATGCGCTGCGTGTGCCGGTCGTTGTGCGCGACGGGCGCCGCCACCTTGCCCGACCAAAGGATGTTGTCGGCCAGCAGGAAGGCGCCGCTGCGCACGAGGGGCCGCCCCGTGTCGTCGCCCATGAGCATGCGGTAGTAGGCGGGATATTCGCGTTTGTCGCCGTCGATGAAGACCAGATCGAACGGGCCGCCCAGTTGCGGAGCGATGTCGAGCGCCGAACCGATGTGCAGCCGGATGCGTGCGCCGTAGGGCGAGCGGTCGAAGAACGACTGCGCCAGCTCCTCCAGTTCGTCGTCCACCTCGACGGTGTCGATCGTGGCGCCGTCGCCGAGCCCTGCGGCCATGGCCAGCGCCGAATACCCCGTGAAGGTTCCGATTTCGAGAGTGCGCTGCGGGCGGAGCATCCGCACGAGCATCTCGAGCAGTTTGCCCTGAATGTGCCCCGAGAGCATCCGCGGCTGGATCGTCCGCATGTGGGTTTCGTGGTCGAGCGCCCGCAGCAGTTCGGATTCGGGCGTCGAGAGTTCGTCGACGTATTTTTCGAGTGCGTCCATCTCCTTTTATTTATAAACCAGCGTCGAGGGCGCGGCGAAGACCTCGTCGGCGACCGCCTGCAACTCCTCGGCCCGCAAGCCGGCGATCTTGCGGTAGACCTCCTCCATCGTGTCCACTTCGCTGTGCACCAGATAGCTCTTGCCGGCGCCGAGCATGTAGCCCTCGTTGCTCTCCGCCGAGATCGCCAGTTGGGCGATGAACTGTTTCTTGGCCAGCGCCAGCCGTCGGGCCGAGAGCCGTTCGGTGCGCAGGCGGCCGATCTGCTCGGCGACCAGCTCCAGACAGCGGTCGCGGTTGTCGTGGTCGGAGCTGAAGTAGATAGCGACGATGCCGGCGTCGCCGTAGGGCGTGTAGGAGCCTTCGATGCTGTACGACAGGCCGTGTTTCTCGCGCACGGTGACGTTGAGCATCGAATTGGCGCTCGGCCCGCCCAGGATGTTGACGAGCAGCGCCAGCGGCAGTCGTTTCGGGTCGAGGATGCCGTAGGCCCGCGCTCCGACGATGCAATGCGACTGGTGGGTGTGCCGCGCGACGCTCCGCTCGAAGGGGGCCACGGGTGCGGGCGCCGTCCGTTCGAATGCGCGCACCGTGGCGGGCATGTCGGCGAAGTGGCGCGCGGCGATCGCCTCGATGTGCTGCGGGGTGATGTTGCCGATCGACGAGAAGACCATCTGATCGGTGGTGTGCGTGCGCCGCACAAAGGCGTGGATGTGTTCCGAGCGGTAGCGGGCCAGCGCCGCTTTCGTGCCCAGAATGTTGTGTCCCAGCGCTGACCCCTCGAAAAGCATGTCCTCGAAATCGTCGTAGATGCGGTCGGCCGGCGAGTCCTTGTAGGTGTTGATCTCGTCGAGGATCACCTCGCGTTCGCGCTCCAGTTCGCGCTCGGGGAAGGTCGAGCGGAACGCCACGTCGGCGATCAGCTCGGCCGCCTTGGCGAAGTCGCCGCGCAGCACCGTGGCGTGCAGCGTCGTCTCCTCCTTGGTGGTGTAGGCGTTCAGCTCGCCGCCGAGATTTTCGAGCCGGCAGTTGATGTGGAAAGCCTTGCGGTGCGTCGTGCCCTTGAAAAAGGCGTGTTCGAGCAGATGGGCGATCCCGTGTTCGCCCGCCAGTTCGTCCCGGCTTCCGGTATTGACCGTCAGTGCACAGTGCAC
>USBO01000112.1 GCA_900552955.1 uncultured Alistipes sp. | reverse complement strand
GTCGAACACGGCGTAGGCGTCGGCCGACGTCACCGTCTCGATGCCGCCCATGCCCAGCGTGCGTGCGTCGGGGTTGGCGATCGTGTAGGACTGCGCCGCGGCGGGAAGCGCTCCGCCGACCAGCCATGCGGCAAGAATAATCAATCGTTTCATATCCAGTTCGTTAAAAACCGAACGAGGCGAAAGACCGTGCGGCCCTCCACCTCGTTCGTGTCGATTCGTTGCCGAAATCAGCAGTTCATCGCACCGCAGCAGTGGATCACCTGACCGCTGACATACGACGAGAGGTCCGACGCGAGGAACAGCGCCACTTTGGCCACATCCTCGGGCGTACCGCCGCGACGCAGCGGAATCTGCTTGTACCAGCCCTCCTTCACCTCGTCGGGCAGTTTGTCGGTCATATCGGTGATGATGAAGCCCGGGGCGATGCAGTTGGCGCGGATGCCGCGGGGACCCATCTCCTTGGCGATCGACTTGGCCAGACCGATCATGCCGGCTTTCGAGGCCGAGTAGTTGCACTGACCGGCATTGCCGCTCACGCCCACCACCGACGACATGTTGATGATCGAACCCGACTTCTGACGGGCCATCACCGGCGTCACGGCATGGATGAAGTTGAAGGCCGACTTCAGGTTGACCGTCAGCACGGCGTCCCACTGCGCCTCGCTCATGCGCATCATCAGGCCGTCCTTCGTGATGCCGGCGTTGTTCACCAGCACGTCGATGCGGCCGAAATCCTCGACGATCTGCTTCACGACCTCGTGCGTCTGCTCGAAATCGGCGGCATTCGAAGCGTAGCCCTTGCACTTCACGCCCAGCGCGGCGATCTCCGCCTCGGTGGCCTTGCCGTTCTCGTCGATCACCAGATCGGTGAATGCAACATTCGCGCCTTCCTTGGCGAACTGCAATGCAATCGCCTTGCCGATGCCGCGGGCGGCACCCGTCACGACTGCGACTTTTCCTTCCAGTAATTTCATGTCTCTTGTAATTGTTATAGCGTTGTTGATAAAATTCCGTTGACAAAGGTAGTAAAATTATTCGGATTGTGTATCTTTGCCCGAGGATAAAGCGGCGGATTCGGGATGCCGCATCGCAATCACCGGTAGGCAAATCACGCTTAACACATATTATGGAAAGAGATTCTCAGATTTTCGATTTGATCGGCGCCGAGCGCAAGCGCCAGACGGAGGGCATCGAGCTGATCGCCTCGGAAAACTACGTCAGCGACCAGGTAATGGAGGCGATGGGGTCGGTGCTGACCAACAAATACGCCGAAGGATACCCCGGGGCCCGTTATTACGGAGGCTGCGAGGTCGTCGATCAGATCGAGACGCTGGCCATCGAACGCGTCTGCCGCCTCTACGGCGCCGAATACGCCAACGTGCAGCCCCACTCGGGCGCGCAGGCCAATATGGCGGTCTTCTTCGCCGTGCTCAAGCCGGGCGACACCTTCATGGGGCTCGATCTGGCGCACGGCGGTCACCTGTCGCACGGCTCAGCGGTCAACATGTCGGGTATGTATTTCAATGCGGTGGGATACTGCCTCGACGAGCGGAGCGGCACGATCGACTACGACGATATGGAGCGCAAAGCGCTGGAGCACCGTCCGAAACTCATCATCGGCGGTGCGTCGGCCTACTCGCGCGAGTGGGACTACAGGCGCATGCGCGAAATCGCCGACAAGGTGGGTGCGCTGCTGTTGGTCGACATGGCCCACACGGCCGGACTGATCGCCGCCGGACTGCTGGACAACCCCGTGAAACACGCCCACATCGTCACCTCGACGACCCATAAGACGCTGCGCGGCCCGCGCGGCGGCATCATCCTCATGGGCAAGGATTTCGACAATCCGTGGGGCTACACCACGCCCAAAGGCGTAGTCAAGAAGATGTCGCAACTGCTCAACTCGGCCGTCTTCCCGGGCATTCAGGGCGGCCCGCTCGAGCACGTGATCGCCGCCAAGGCCGTGGCCTTCGGCGAGGCGCTCGCCCCCTCCTACAGGGAGTATCAGGCGCAGGTGCAGAAAAACGCCAAGGCGATGGCCGAGGCCTTCGTCAAGCGGGGCTACAAGATCGTGTCGGGCGGCACGGACAACCACCTGATGCTGGTCGACCTGCGCACCAAATTCCCCGAGCTGACGGGCAAGCTGGCCGAGAAGTGCCTCGTGGCGGCCGACATCACCACCAATAAGAACATGGTGCCGTTCGACAGCCGCTCGCCGTTCCAGACGTCGGGGCTGCGTTTCGGCACGCCCGCGATCACCACGCGCGGCCTGAAGGAGGACAAGATGGAGTGCATCGTCGAGCTGATCGACCGCGTGCTGCACGATCCTGAGAACGAAGCCAACATCGCCGCCGTCCGCAAGGAGGTCAATGCGCTGATGTCGCAATACCCGCTTTTCGCGTGGTAGCATGAAGGAGGTCGTCGATTTCCTGCGCCGGCTGCACGACCGCAACGAACGCGCGTGGTTCGAGGCGCACCGCACCGAGTGGCTGCACTTGCAGGAGCGTTTCCATGCCTTCGCCGGAGGGTTGATCGAGGGTATCGCCTCGTTCGATCCCTCCGTCGCAGGGCTTACGGTTAGGGATTGCACCTACCGCATCTATCGTGACGTGCGTTTCAGCCGCGACAAGTCGCCCTACAAGACGTGGCAGGGCATCTTCGTCGCGCCGCACGGCAAGAAAGCAGGGTATGCCGGCTATTACTTCCATCTCGAAGGCACGCCCGGGGAGGGGCCGCAGGGCGGTCATCTGCTCTTCGCGGGGCTTCACCTGCCGCACCCCACGGTGCTGCGCAGCGTGCGCGAGGAGATCCTGGACAATGGCGCGGAATTTGCAGCGAACGTCCGGCGCGCCAAGGGGTTCGCGCTCGACGAGTCGCACATGCTGCGGCGGACGCCCGCAGGGTTCCCGAGCGACACTCCCTACGACGCTCTGCTGCGGCTGAAGGAGGTGGCGCTCTGCCGCTCGTTCGACGACGCGTTCCTCGCGGGCGACGACCTGCTGGAGCGCACGCTGGCCGAGTTCCGCAAGACCGCACCCTTCGTGCAGCAGCTCAACCGCGCCGTGCAATATGCCTACGAAGAGATGATGTAACCTTCAAATAGTTGCGAACCATGCGAAACATTCTCCTGACGCTGCTGCTCTTCGGCCTGCTGCCGACCGGCTGCCGCCGCACGACTTCGGACACGAACGAAGTCGCCTGCGAAACGTTCGTCTACTCGGTCAAGGGCGGCGACTCGCTGCGGCTCGACCGCTACGCCTGCACCTCGGCCGCCGCGGTCGGCAAACCGGCGCCCTGCCTGCTCTTCGTCTTCGGCGGAGCGTTCGTCAGCGGCACGCGCGACGCCGAGACCTACCGTCCGTTCTTCGAATACATGGCCCGCGAGGCGGGGTACACGGTCGTCTCGATCGACTACCGGCTCGGGCTGAAAGAGCCGCTGGCCGCCGGACGGCTCTCGCCCGAGAGCTTCCCGCAACTGCTGCCGCAGACGGTGCTGATGGCCGTCGAGGACCTCTACGACGCGACGAGCTTCGTCGTCGGAAAGGCCGCCGAATGGGGGATCGACCCTCAGCGGATCGTGGCCTGCGGGTCGAGCGCCGGAGCGATCACCGTCCTGCAGGGCGAGTACTTCATCGCCAACGGCAACCCGCTGACGGCCAAGCTGCCCGAAGGATTCGACTATGCCGGTGTGATCTCATTCGCCGGTGCCGTGGTCGACATGGGAGGCGAGCCTACGTGGGCGAACGCACCCGCCCCCGTCATGCTCTTCCACGGCGACGCCGACGCCAACGTTCCCTACGGCGCGCTGCGGCTGGGCAGCGCCGGCATCTACGGCTCGGAGTACCTCGCGCAGCAGTTCGCCGCGATGAAAACGCCGTACTACTTCTATTCGGTCGCAGGCGCCGATCATGCGATGGCCACCGTGCCGATGAACAACTACCGCGACGCGATCGACCAGTTCCTCACGCAGCAGGTGGGCGAGCGGCTTCCGGCCATGATCGTCACGCAGGAGCGCTTCACCTACGCCGAGCCGGTCGCACGGGAGTTCACGATCGAGGACTTCATCCGCAGCAACTTCGCTGCGAACTGACCGTCGCACGCCACCCATGCAAATGCGGCCGCTCGATGAGCGGCCGCATTTGCATGGGGATATCCCGTTCACATCTCGGCGAAATAGCGGTAGAAATAGGGGATCGTCTCGATGCCTCGGAAGAACTGATCCAGCCCGTAGCTCTCGTTGGGCGAGTGGATCGCATCCTGCGCGAGGCCGAAGCCCAGCAGGATCGACTTCACGCCCAGAATCTGCTCGAAAGCGCTCACGATCGGGATCGAACCGCCCGAATAGAAGGGGATCGGTCTCTTGCCGAAGGTGGTCTCCACAGCCCTCTCCGCCGCCTTGTAGGCCGGCAGGACGGTAGCCACCACATGGGGTGCGCCTCCGTGGAGGAAGCGCACGCCGACCTTCACGCTGCGGGGTGCGATGGCGCGGAAATGCCGCTCGAAGAGCTTGGCGATCTTGCGGAAATCCTGATCGGGCACCAGCCGCATCGAGATCTTGGCCGACGCGCGCGACGGTATGATCGTCTTGGTTCCCTCCTCGATGTAGCCGCCCCAGATGCCGTTCACGTCGAGCGACGGACGAACGCCCGTGCGCTCCATCGTCGTATAGCCCGCTTCACCCGCCACGTCGCCGATGTGCAGCGCACGTTTGTAGCCGGTCAGGCTGAAGGGCGCCTTGTTGAGCGCCCGCCGCTCGGCGGCCGACAGCTCGCGCACGTCGTCGTAGAACCCCGGGATCGTCACGCGCCCCTCGTCGTCGACGAGCGATGCGACCAGCCGCGCCAGCACGTTGGCAGGATTGGCCACCGCGCCGCCGTAAAGCCCCGAATGCAGATCTCTGTCAGGGCCCGTGACCTCCACCTCCATGTAAGTCAGCCCGCGCAACCCGCAGGTGATCGAGGGAGTATCCATCGAGATCATCGAGGTGTCGGAGACCAGAATGACATCCGATTCGAGCAGTTTCCTCTGCTTACGGCAGAATTCGTAGAGGCTCTGCGAACCGATCTCCTCCTCGCCCTCGAGCATGAACTTCACGTTGCAGGGGAGCGAATCGGTCGCGCACATCGCCTCGAAGGCCTTGACGTGCATGAATGCCTGCCCCTTGTCGTCGTCGGCGCCGCGGCCCCAGATACGGCCGTCGCGCACGACGGGTTCGAACGGCTCGGTCGTCCACTCGGCGCGCGGATCGACCGGCATCACGTCGTAGTGACCGTAGACCAGCACCGTCTTGGCCGCGGGATCGACGATCCGCTCGGCGTAGACCACCGGATTGCCCTCGGTGGGCATCACCTCGGCGCGGTCGGCGCCCGCCTTGACGAGCGCCGCCGCCAGATGCTCGGCGCAGCGCACCATATCCTCGCGGTGTTCCGACTGCGCGCTGATCGACGGAATGCGCAGCACCTCGAACAGCTCCTCGACGAAGGCGTCGCGGTGCGACCGGATGTAATCGAGTACCTTTTCCATATCCTATGTCGTTTTACAGGTTGCAGATTTCGCGCAGCTCGCCGATGAATCGCTGCGCCAGCGCCTCGGCCTCGGTCATCGACCGCGCCTCGGTGTAGATGCGGATGATGGGCTCGGTGTTGGACTTGCGCAGGTGCACCCAGTTCTCGGCGAAATCGATTTTCACGCCGTCGATATCGTTCACTTGCTCACCGGCATAACGCACCTTTATCTCACGCAGCACTTTATCCACGTCGATGGCCGGCGTCAGCGCGATTTTGTTCTTCGAGGCGTAGTAGGCCGGGTAGGTGGCGCGCAGGGCGGTCATCTTCAACCCCGTCTGCGCCAGATAGGTCAGGAACAGCGCCACGCCCACCAGCGCATCGCGGCCGTAGTGGAGCTCGGGATAGATCACGCCGCCGTTGCCTTCGCCGCCGATCACGGCGCC
>USBO01000111.1 GCA_900552955.1 uncultured Alistipes sp. | reverse complement strand
CAGCAACCGCCTCGACGACCACGGCGACCTGCGCATCATCGGCAACCAGTCGCCGCGCTATCGCTACGGCGTGAATCTCTCGGCCCGCTGGAACGGCATCGGTCTGTCGGTCTTCCTGCAGGGCGTCGGCGCACGCGACTGGTACCCGGGTTCGGACGCCGGCATGTTCTGGGGCAAGTACGGCCGTCCCTTCTTCGCGGTCATCCCCGGCATCCACAACTACACGGACGACATGTACAGCGCCGAGCGCAACAACTGGGACACGGCCTACTGGCCCCGCATGACGACCTATCAGTCGAACGGTTCGAAGGCGTGGACGCGGCTTTTAGAGATTCCCAACACGCGCTACCTTCAGGATGCGTCCTACCTGCGCGTGAAGAACATCCAGCTCGACTACACGTTCCCCAAGCATATCTGCTCGGCCATCCGGCTGCAGGGGCTGAAGGTCTACGTCAACGCCGAGAACCTCTTCACCTTCACGCCGCTGCACAAGTACGCCCCCAACCTCGACCCCGAAGGCCTCTCCTACGACTCGGACTTCGCCTCCGCGGCGGACGGTTACAGCTATCCGATCCTGAAGAGCATTACGGTCGGCGTCAACATCACATTCTAACGTAAGGAGGATCCACAATGAAAAAATATATCGTAATGCTGATCGGCTCTCTGGCGTTGTCTTCGTGCGAGGATTATCTGACGCAGGAGAATCCGAACAAAATCGAGAGCGAATACTACTTCACCGACGAGTCGTCGCTCGAAATCTACACCAACGGCTTCATCCGCAGCTTCGCCACGGCGATCAAGAGCTTCATCGACGGCGACAAGAACGCCGACACGCACTCGTGGGACGGTCAGGCCGCCTACTTCATGGACAACTACTCGGCCGACGACGCGACCAACTGGACGACGAGCAACTGGTCGCAACTGCGTTCGATCAACTACTATCTCGACAACATGCGCAAGGCCGAGGCGTCGCCCGCCGTGCTCGACCACTATGAGGGCGTGGGCCGCTTCTTCCGCGCGCTGTTCTATATCAACAAGGTGCAGACCTTCGGGGCGGTGCCTTGGTACGACACGTCGATCGACGCTACGGACACCGAAGCGCTCTTCAAGGACCGCGACAATCGCGAGTACGTCGCCGCGAAAATCCTCGAAGACCTCGACTACGCTTGTACCTGCTGCCTCGCGTCGAAGAAGTACATGACGCGCGCCTCCTACATCCACCGCTACGTGGCCCTCGCGCTCAAGGCCCGCTTCTGCCTCTACGAGGGGACGATGCGCAAGTACCACGCCGTCGATCCCTCGACGGGCCGTGCGTGGACGAAGGACGAGAGCCGATTCTACCTCGGCGAGTGCGTCAGGGCGTGCGAGGCGATCATGGGCGACGGCGTCTACAAGCTCGTCGACAACGCTTCGAAGCGGCAGACGCAGTACCGCGATATGTTCACCAACGCCGATGCCTGCGGCGTCTATACCGACGAATTCATCTGGGCGCGCGACTACGACATCGACCTCAAGGTGACCTATGCCATCAACGACTACATGGTCAACCCGCAGCATGCCAACTACGCCTTCACGCGGCAGTTCATCGACACCTACCTCATGACCGACGGCACGCCCTTCACGAGCAAGTACGCCGACTACGACAGCGTCGACTTCGCCACCGAGTGCACCGACCGCGACTTCCGTCTGGCACAGACGATCCGCACGCCGGGCTTCACGCGCGACGGGGGCACGACGCAGTGGGCGCCCGACGTGAAGTTCTCCAAGACGGGCTACCAGCCGATCAAGTGGCTCACCGACGACTCGTCGAAGGACACCAACGTGGCGGCCATCGCTTCGGACGTGCCGCTGATGCGCTACGCCGAGGTGCTGCTCTCCTATGCCGAGGCGAAGGCCGAGCTGGGCGAGATGACCGAAGAGGTGTGGAATAAGACGATCAAGCCGCTGCGCGAACGTGCGGGCGTCGTGAGCATCTATCCCACGGCGGCCGATCCCTACATGGCGGCCTATTTCCAGAATCGGGTGACCGATCCCTTCATTCTGGAGGTGCGGCGCGAGCGCGGCATCGAGCTGACGATGGAGAACAGCCGTTATCAGGACATCATCCGCTGGCATCAGGGCGAACTCTTCGCCCGCGAGTGGAAGGGCGTGTGGATTCCGGCCGTCGACATGCCGCTCGACCTCAACGGCGACGGCGCGCCCGAGACGATCGTCACGGCCAACGCCAAGCTGCAGTCGACGCTCAACATCCTGATGATCGACGGCGCCTCGGAAGCGGGGCACAAGCTGTCGAAGGGGACGTCGGGCAACATTCTGCCCGCCACGGCGCTCGAGCGCAAGTGGCAGGATCACAAGTACGTAAGGCCGATTCCCACCTCCGCGCGGCAGGAGAATCCCAACCTCACGCAGAATCCCAAATGGTAATCTAAAAGACGAGAGACAATGAAAATCTTCGAAAAAATAGCGTTGTTCTGCTGCTCGGCGCTGCTTATGGCCTCGTGCGAGAAGGACGAGGGTGTGTTCACCCGCGAGAACGATGCGATCACCTGCGACTGCACGGAGCAGTCGATCGAGCAGAACGTCCTCTGCGACGGCGAGTGGATCGCCGATTGCAGCAGTGCGGAGTGGATCGCCATTAGCCCCGAACACGGCTCGGGCAACGGCAAGGACTACGGGTTCTTCACGCTCGACATCGAATATAATTCGGGTGCCCAGCGCACGGCGACCGTTTACCTGATCTACGATGGGGTCTCCTACCCCGTGACCGTCACGCAGGGCAAGTGCGAGTTCGCCTACGGGGCGCCCAAGATCGAGGGCAACCTCTTCCAGAATATCGAAAGCACGGCTGTGCTCCGTCTGCCCTATGCGTGCGCCTCGGGCCGCGAGTCGGTCGAGATCTCGTGCGCGATCACGGGGGCGGCGGCCGGCGGCCTCTCGGTTGAGAAACGGACCTATGCCGATTTCGCCGAAGGTGCGGGCGAGCTGACGATCCCCATCGATGGAGCGGCCACGCGTGCGGGCGCCGTGGCGTTCGAGCTTTTCGTCGACGGCGCGTCGGTAGGCAGCTGCTCGGCCAGCGTCATCAGCGATCCCGACGCCGTACCCGAGGGGCTGCCCGTGGGCTGGAACTTCTATGCGGCGGGCATCAAGACGCCGCGCGGCTCCGAGTGGGATTACAGCTGGACGACCGATGCGACCCATCCGGTCGCGACGCCTGATCCGCTCGACAACCACAAGGTGCTTCCCACGGCCGGCAACGAGAACGCCTACCTGACGGCCAGTGCCGTGATTCCGAACAATGCCAACTATTCGTTCAACCCGGGGATACAGATCCGCGGCATGGTCGTGAACGACTATTTCCTCTTCGTCGTTCCGGTCAAGAACATCAAGCCCGAGCACAAACTGTCGGTCGAGGCGTCGATGGGTGCCGCCGGTTCGGCCGCGGGTTACTATGCGTTGGAGTATTCGGCGGATAACAAGGTGTGGAAGCTGGCCGAGGGCAGTACGCTCATGGAGGTCTTCGGTGCGTCGGCGCAGGTGCATTACTTCGTTCCGAAGATCAATACCGCCGACGAACGCAAGACGTACGACAAGGCCACCGATCAGGGCTACCGCAAGTATGTCTTCCCACTCACAGGCATCGAGACCATCTACGAGGGCAACCTCTACCTGCGTCTGCGGATCTGCATGGATCGGCGGGCCAACGGGTCGGAATCCACCAATGCGATCGCTGCCAATACGTGGGCCGATCTCAAGGGCTTCGAAGTGGCGCTGGTCGAAGAATAAATTGTCAACGGACGCCTCCGGCGATGCAAACCGGAGCCGGAGGCGTTCTTAAATAGAATGTTCATTATGAAAAATGTAAAAACGATCCTTTCGTTCTTCATGGCGGCGGCCATTGCGTGCGGTTGCACCGAAATCGAAACGCCGCCCAACAAGGTTGCCGTTTCGAGTGGAGGAACCGGTGTGTACAAAGTCGTGGCGCACCGCGGCGGTTATCAGGAGTGCGCCCGCCCCGACTGTTCGATCTCGTCGCTCAAGTATGCGATCATGCTGCGCTGCTGGGCCTCGGAGTGCGACATCGTGCTGACCAAGGACAACGACGTGCTGGTGGCGCATCCCAAGAGCGGCTATCTGGTCAACGGTCTGGAGCCTTTCAGCCACACAGTGGCTGAGATTCGGGCCAAGGGGACGCTGGCCAACGGCGAGCAGATCCCCACGCTGTGCGACTTCATCAAGGTGCTGCAAGATCCCGAGCAGAATCCCCACGGGATGATTATTCAATTGGATGTCAAGCGCCTGCTCAAAAACGACAAGGAGATCGACGTCAAGCACAGCATCGATGCCTGCCTGCGCGCCTGCGAGATCATCAAGGAGATGAAGGCGCAGCATCTGTGCGAGTTCCTGATCCCGACGGGCGGGAGTATCTTCGATGTCGTCCGCGACAAGGTGATCGACGAGTATCGGATTCCGCTGGCGTGGGCGACCTGCACCCATCCGGGCAACTACGGCAAGGCGTGGGCGCAGCTGGCGTATACCAAGGTCTTCGGCGACAACACCACCTACGGGCCGATGGATTACATCGGTGCCGGAATTCCGCTGGTGCTCTACAACGTCGACGACGACGCGGCGATGGATCTGGTGATCCCCTATTACCCCAAATTGCAGGCGATCTTCACGAACTATCCCTCGAAGCTGATCCAGAAACTGCGGGCCAAGGGATACGTCGAGTAGTGCCGCAGCACCCGACGAACCCTCTCTGAATTCTCTTTTTTCGGGCCCGACGCCCGATCTCCCCTGCGGCCGGCGCGATGTGCCGGCCGCAGGGGAGTTTTTGTGCGTACGACTCGCGGCGGCGGCCGCATTCGGCCGGTCTTCGGTGCGACGTTTGGAAATCGCGGCGCGATTCGCTATCTTTAAAGGTTGGAATACAATTACGCAACGACATCATCCTATGAAAGCAACCTATCTCGGACTGGAACTCAGTAGTCCGGTCGTCGTGAGCAGCTCGCCCTATACGGCGACGCTGGCTAATATCGAGAAGTGTGCCGCCGCCGGTGCGGGCGCCGTGGTTCTGAAATCGATCTTCGAGGAGTAGATCCTGCACCACGCCGCCGCGCTTGAACACACCTCCGATTCACCCTATGGCGATGCGGGCGACTACCTGCAGCGCTATCTGGGCGAGGACTACAAGGCGGGATTCCTGCAGCTGATCGCCGATGCGCGGCGTGCCACGTCGATTCCCGTCATCGCCAGCATCAACTGCGTGGCCGCCGGCGACGAGTGGATCGAATATGCCTCGGCGATGGCTGCGGCCGGTGCTTCGGCCCTCGAACTGAATATCTTCATCCAGCCGGTCGACGCCGCGCGTTCGTCGCAGGAGCTCGAACGGCTCTACGTGGAGATCGCCCGCCGCGTCTGCACGGCGGTGCGGATCCCCGTCTCGGTGAAGCTGGCGATGCGCTTCACGAATGTCGTGGCGACGGTGGCCGCGCTGGAGAGCGTCGGGGTGCGGGGCGCGGTGTTGTTCAACCGTTTCTTCGAGCCGGATGTCGACGTCGAGCGGATGACCTTCGTCGAGGGGGCGCCTTACAGCGAGGCGTCGGAGCTGCGCAACGTGCTGCGCACGACGGCGATCTGCGCCGGTGCATTGCCGCGCATGGATTTCGCCGTGTCGACGGGCGTGCATGACGGCGAGGCAGCGGTCAAGGCGCTGCTGTGCGGAGCGTCGGCCGTCGAGGTCTGCACGGCCATCCACCGCGACGGCTTCGAGGCGGTGGTGCGCATGAACGAGTGGATCGACGGTTGGGTGGCGCGTCACGGCGTGACGACGCTCGACGAGATTGTGGGACGTCTCGATTTCCGCAACTGCGACTCGGAGATGTTTCAGCGCGTGCAGTATATGAAGTATTTCCCGGGGCGGGAGTAGAGTTTGTCGGACGGGATCGTTCCCGTTTTGTTTATATGGTATGGTCGGGCGATGTCTTCG
>USBO01000110.1 GCA_900552955.1 uncultured Alistipes sp. | reverse complement strand
TTCGCCCCGGTTGTTCACGCCGTCGGTCAGGAGGATGATGACCTTCGACTTGGCGTCGCTCTCGCGCAGGCGGTTGACGGCCGTCGCCAGTCCGTTGCCGATGGCCGTTCCGTCCTCGATCAGACCGCTGCGCACGCGGCTCAGCAGCGTGAGCAGCGTCGGCTGGTCCGACGTCAGCGGGCTCTGCGTGAAGGCTTCGCCGGCGAAGACCGCCAGTCCGATCCGGTCGCCGTAACGGTCGGCGATGAACGATCCGGCCACCTCCTTCGCCGCTTCGAGACGGTCGGGGCGGAAGTCGCGCGCCAGCATCGACCCCGAGACGTCGAGCGCCAGCATGATGTCGATGCCCTCGGTGTCGGTGCGCGAGTTGTGCTCGGCCGACTGCGGACGCGCCAGCGCCACGGTGAGTGCCGCCAGCGCCGCCATGCGCAGCACGAAGGGGAGGTGCCGCAGGTAGTATCGCACGGTGCGCGGCGCTCGGAGCACGCCGGCCACCGACGAAATTCGCAGCGCCGCACCCCCTTTGCGCGCGCGGCGGACATAGCAGACCGCCGCCGGCACGAGCAGCACGAGCAGCCACAGCAGATGGGGATTGTGAAAGGTCATGTCGGTCGACGTTTCGGATTAAAACGACGGTCGCGGCGTGCGTTCCGCTGCGGCGGAGCCGCTTCGAGCCGTCGAAGGTGATTTCTTATCTTTATATACTTCTTTACCAGTTCTTTCTGAGCCGCACCACGGCGCCGGCCTTCTCCTTGAGCTTCTCCTGAGTCTTGTCCTCCTGCGCCTGGATGGCGTCGAGCATCCGTTCCTGCTCGGCGGGCGAAATTCCGGCCGGCCGGGGCTGCCCTTCGCCCTCTTGCTCTTTGTCGGGCCGCTCGTCCTGCTGCGGTTCGTCGCCCTGCTGACGGTCGTCGTCCGACTGCGGGTCGGAATCCTGCGGATCGTCCTTGCCCTGCTGCGGATCGGACTCGTTCCGATCGTTCCGCTGATCCTGGTTCCGGTCGTTTTCGTTGTTCTCGTTGTCTTTGTTATCCTGATTGTCCTGATTCTGCTGCTGATCGTCGAGCAGTTTCTTGACATAGGCGTAGTTGAACTTCGCCTGCCGGTCGTCGGGATTCAGCCGCAGCGAGTGCTTGTAGCTTTCGAGCGCTTCGGCGTACTTCCGCTGCCGGAACTGCGTGTTGCCCAGGTTGTAGAACGCTTCGGCGCGAGCGGCGGGCGCCGCCAGCGAGTCGGCCGCCGCCTGCTGCTGCGCCTGCGCAGCCTGATCGTAGAGCTCCTGCCGGTGGAAGGCGTTGCCCAGATCGTAGCGCGCTTCGAACGACGCGGGATCGGTGCCCAGCGCGCGCATGTAGCGGCCCGCGGCGTCCTGGTAGTTGCCCTTTTCGTAGGCGCGGTTGCCCTTGCGCACCTGCCGGCGTTCGGGGTACTGCTGCGCGGCGGCGTCGACGGCCAGCAGCGCGAGCGCGAGAAAAAGAAAGATTCTACGCATGGCGGTCGTCGTTAAGCGTCGGGCCGATCGGATCTTCCGCTTCGGCCGAAGGTTGTTCCTCGACGGGCTTGGTCTCCTCGACGAAGTAGTAGGCCCATTGGTAGGCCTCCTCGTTGCGCGCGGCTTCGGGCGTGGCCTTGGCGAACTTCACCAGATCAGCCTCGCGCAGCAGCGCCGCAAGCTCCAGGGCGCTCTTGCGGGGCAGGTCGAGCGGCCGCACGGCGTCGATGATCTCGTCGGAGGTCATCTCCATCGCGCCGATGCCGTAACGGTCCGCCAGATAGCGGCGCAGGATGTCGGTCAGCCCCGAGTAGTAAGCCTTGTGCCGGTTGTTCTGCCACAACTTCTGGTTGTGGAGCCCTTCGAGCGCGCGGATCGCCTCCACGTGGGGCGGTGCGGGCGGCGCCGGCCGGAAGAGCTCGCCCAGATGCTTGCCGCGCTTGGCCAGATGGTAGCGCAGCGCGAAGAGCAGCCCCGCGAGGTTCAGCAGCAGGAACAGTCCTCCGAAAAGGTAGCCCGTGAACTCCTCGGCGCGCAGCGGCAGCGTCCGCTGCGGTTTGAGGTCGTGGATCGTCTGCCGGGCGGTGTCGATCTGGAATGTCCCCACGTCGAGCCGCAGCGAGTCGGCCGTGTAGAGCGTGTCGACGATGTTCTTGTCGGCGTAGAGAACCCCGGGCCGCCCCAGATTGTAGCGCCCTTCGCTGAAGGCTTGCAGGAGGTAGCGTTTGCGCAGCCGGAGCCGGCGGCCCTCCTGCGAGAGGGTGTCGACGGGCAGCGAACGCACCAGTTCGAGGTTGCCGTCGTCTTCGTAGAGCGGGAATTCGGTCACCTGCACCTGATCGCGTTCGACGTCGATCTCCAGCGTGAAGGTGTCGCCGATGCCGATGCTGTCGGGCACGAGGCGCGCCTCGACCGTCGGGGCCTGGGCGGCCGTCGTCGTCGCGCCGAGCAGCGCGGCTGCAAGGAGGAGTGCCGGTCGTTTCATCGTTGTTTGAAAAGTTTGAGGAGTTCCGTCACGTAGTCGCCGTCGGTCGGGATCGTCGCCGTGTCGATGCGGTTGTGCCGCAGCAGCGCCTCGATCGCCTCGCTGCGCTGCCGCCAGGCGCGGGCGTAGTGGTCGCGCACGGCCGCCGACGAGGTGTCGACCCACACCTTGCGGCCCGTCTCGGCGTCCTGGAACTCGGCGATGCCCACGTCGGGCAGCTCCGCCTCGCGCGGGTCGCAGACGCGGATGCCCACCAGATCATGTTTGCTGCCGGCGATCTTCAGCGCGTTGGCGAACTCCTCGCCGTCGCGTGCCGGATCGAGGAAGTCCGAGAGCAGGAACGCCGTGCAGCGCTTCTTCATCACGGCCGTCAGGAAGCGCACCGCCTCCGAGAGCGCCGTGCCCGACGATCGGGGCCGGAAGCCGATCAGCTCGCGGATAATCATCAGGATGTGGCTGCGCCCCTTCTTGGGCGGGATGTACTTCTCCACGCGGTCGGAGAAGAAGATGCAGCCCACCTTGTCGTTGTTCTGCGCGGCCGAGAAGGCCAGCACGGCGGCGATTTCGGTCAGGATGTTCTTTTTGAGGAAGCGCGTCGAGCCGAACAGGCGCGAGGCCGAGACGTCGACCATGAGCATCATCGTCAGCTCGCGCTCCTCCTCGTAGACCTTGATGTGGGGCGAGCGCGAACGCGCCGTGACGTTCCAGTCGATGTCGCGCACGTCGTCGCCGGCGCGGTACTCCCTCACTTCGGAAAACGACATGCCCCGTCCGCGGAAAGCCGTGTGGTACTTTCCGGCGAAGATCTCGTTGGACAGTCCGCGCGTCTTGATCTCGATCTTGCGGACGCGTCGCAGGATATCGTTTTCGTTCTCGATCATCGCGTCAGGGGACGATTACGTTGTTCAGAATGTCGGTGATGATCTCCTCGGCGGTGATGTTCTCTGCCTCGGCTTCGTACGTGAGCCCGATACGGTGGCGCAGCACGTCGTGGCAGACGGCGCGCACGTCCTCGGGGATGACGTAGCCGCGGCGGCGGATGAAGGCGTAGGCGCGGGCCGCTTTGGCCAGCGAGATCGAGGCGCGCGGCGAACCGCCGCAGGCGATGAGCGTCTGCAACCTCTGGAGGTTGTATTCGGCCGGTTCGCGCGTGGCGAAGATGATGTCGACGATGTAGCGTTCGATCTTCTCGTCCATGTAGACGTCTTCCACCACGCGGCGCGCCTTGACGATGTCCTCGGGGGCGATCACCTTGTGCGGCGAGGGGATTCCCTCGCCCGAGAGGTTCATGCGCACGATGTCGCGCTCCTCCTGCTTCGAGGGGTAGGAGATGCGGGCCTTGAGCATGAATCGGTCGACCTGCGCCTCGGGCAGCGGGTAGGTGCCCTCCTGTTCGAGGGGGTTCTGCGTGGCCAGCACCAGGAAGGGCTCGGGCAGCTTGTAGGTCTCGTCGCCGATGGTCACCTGACGCTCCTGCATGGCCTCGAGCAGCGCCGACTGCACTTTGGCCGGCGAACGGTTGATCTCGTCGGCCAGCACGAAGTTGGCGAAGACGGGGCCTTTGCGCACCATGAACTCCTCGCTCTTCTGCGAATAGATGAGCGTGCCGATCAGGTCGGCCGGCAACAGGTCGGGGGTGAACTGGATGCGGGCGAAGTCGGCGTCGACGGCCTTGGCGAGCGACGTGATGGCGAGCGTCTTCGCCAGACCCGGCACGCCTTCGAGCAGGATGTGCCCGTTGGACAGCAGGCCGATGAGCAGCGTGTCGATCAGGTGGGTCTGCCCGACGATCGTGCGGCTCATCTCGGTGCGGAGCGTGTCGACGAAGACCGATTCGCGTTCGATGCGTTCGTTGAGTTCCTTGATATTGATGACTTCACTCATGGGTGTTATGTTGTTTAGTTGTATTGCCGTCTGTTCCTTAACGAATCGTATGCAAATTTATTATAAAATCGCGTAAAAATGAATTTTTCCCGCTGAAATCGTTACTAAACGCCCGCAAAGGAGCTCTTTACCGTCGTCCCGACGGTGCGGCGGCCCGCTTGTTTTCCGGTTATGTTTTCGTATATTTGCGGGGACTGCGACAGTGCAGCGAATTTCAAAATCCAAATTCCGATGAAAAAAGTTAGGTTCATGCGCGGTGCGTTGGCGCTGCTGGCCGGCGCCGCGATGATGCTGGCGGCGTGCGGCGATGATAACGGGGGGGGGAATCCCGATCCCGAACTCCCCGACGTGCCTGAGAAGCCCGCGATTCCGGCCGATGCCGTCGATCTTTCGGCGAAGGGAACGGCCAACTGCTATATCGTCGCGCCGGGGACGACGGCGGTCTTCGACGCCGCCTGCAAGGGCAACTCCGCCACCGAGTCGGTCGGCGAGGCGACGGGCGCCAAACTCGTCTGGCAGAGCGACGCGAGTCTCATCGCGCAGACGAGCTATTTCCCCGACGAGAGGAAGATCGTCGTCGAGACGGGCGACAAGCGCGGCAATGCCGTCGTGGCGGCCGTCGACGCGGCGGGCAACATCCTGTGGAGCTGGCACCTGTGGGTGGTCGACTACGACCCTGCGGCCACGCTCTTCACCACGGCGCCCAACGCCTCGGGTACGACGTGGAGCTTCATGGACCGCAATCTGGGTGCGCTGACCGTCGAGCGCGGCAGCTTCGATTCGAACGGCATGCTCTACCAGTGGGGCCGCAAGGATCCGTTCCCCGGGACGACGACCTTCACGGTCATGCGCGAGGATTACACCTACGAGGTCGACGGCGAGCCCACGGTCTACGACGGCGACGGCCGCGAGCTGCCCAAATTCAGCTCCATGAAGGAGTTCCACGGCACGATCGGGAAGTCGGTCCGCAATCCGATGGTCTTCTATGCGATGACCTATCGTCATACGGGCGAGCTGGACGAGTACGGCGACGAGATCGTCGAGAACGACTACCGCACGGGTGACTGGGTCGACGTGTCGGACGACGATTACTGGGGCGGCGAGAGCCATCGGAAGACGATCTACGACCCCTGCCCCGTGGGCTACAAGGTGCCGGTGTGCGATGCTGACGGCAATACGCCCTACGCATGGCTCACTTACGATGCGATGAAGTGGGACGACGCCAATCGCGGCTGCGAGCAGGAGGGGCAGTGGTTCCCCACCACCGGCACGCGCGCCTATGCGTCGGGTTCGCTCGATTACCCCGAGGGCGGCAACCCCTACAGCGGCCTGTGGATCGGCACCAAAGGCAAGGCTTCGGCCGATCTGGAGCAGAACCCCGCTCTCTACGGTCAGTACATGTTCATCATCAACGGCAAACGCACCTTCAAGGTCAACAAGGACAAGCGTTCGCAGGGCATGTCGCTGCGCTGCGTGAAGGAGTGACTTTCCGCTGGGCATCTGTGTACGGGGAGCGACGCCGCAGGGCGCCGCTCCCTTTGCGTTTTGCGGGGGCGTGCCGGAGCGCCTTCACGGGATCGGAAAACGGCCCCTCCCGAAACGAAGCGCCCCCCCCCCCCGGGTGGGGTTTTTCGCCTCTTTTTTTCACCCCCCCCCCCC
>USBO01000109.1 GCA_900552955.1 uncultured Alistipes sp. | reverse complement strand
TGGCGCCGCTATCCGCTGGCGGCATTGCGCCGCATCTGCCGCAAATAACGGGCGGAACCACACAGACCGGAAACAGTATCCGGACATGCCGCCAAAGAAAAACGGCCGATCCCGTTCGGAATCGGCCGTCATTCACGCGAAAATGCATTCGTTTACGCCTCGAGAGCAAAACGCTGGTAAGCGATCACCGTCGCCTCCTTGTCTGCCTCCTGGATATACTGCGCGATGGTCTTCTTCTCACCGACCAGCTCCTGGTTCAGCAGCGTATTCTCCTCGAAGAACTTGCGCATCTTGCCTTCGGCGATCTTCTCGAGAATGGCCTCGGGCTTGTTGGCGTTCTTGGGATCCTGCTTCATCGCTTCGATAGCGATCTGACGCTCGTGGGCAACCACGTCGGCCGGACAGTCGGCGACGTCGATTGCGATGGGAGCCATCGCCGTGGCCTGCATGGCCACTGCATGAGCCACCTCCTCGGGAACGACCTTGTTGAAGCCCAGAATCGTACCCAGCTTCTTGTTGAAGTGTACGTATGCATGGCAATAGGGAGCCTCGATGCGAGCATAGAACGCCAGCTCGACCTTCTCGCCCGTCTGGCCCGATTTCTCGGTCACCATCTCCTCGACGGTGTGTCCCTCGGCATTCTTCACGGCCAGCAGCGCATCCTTGTCGGCGGCATCGGCAGCAACGGCAACCTCGATCATCGCATCAGCCGAAGCAGCGAACTCGGCGTTCTGAGCAACGAAGTCGGTTTCGCAGGCGAGGCAGAGCATATAGGCTTTGGTGCCCACGATGCGCGTCACGACGACACCCTCCGAAGCGTTGCGCTCGGCACGTTTGGCAACGACCAGCTTACCCTTCTCGCGGATGATGTCCTGAGCGCGCGCATAGTCGCCTTCCGCTTCAATCAGGGCCTTTTTGCAGTCCATCATTCCGGCGCCGGTCATCTTGCGGAGCTTCATTACATCAGCAGCTTTGATTTCCATAATTATCCTTTCTTTAATAAAGTGTGGTTACTGTTTTCTATAGGGAGTTACTCTGCCTGCGCCGCGGCCGCAGCCTCGACGTTCTCGGCAGCCGGCTGCTCGGTCGCAGCCACGACCTCCGCTACGGCAGCCTCCTCGGCATCGATCGAAGCCTTGACGGCCTTCTTGATGCGGGGCTTGCCCTCCTTTTTGGATGCACCCTCCTCCTCGGAAGCGACACCCTCCTGAGCCTCCTTCTCCTTCTCGAGACGGCGCTCCTCCGTGCCCTCGGCCACGGCGGCGCAGATGGCTTCCAGAATCACAGCGATTGAATTCGAAGCATCGTCATTTGCAGGAATAACGTAATCAATGTCGGTTGGATCACAACAAGTATCTACAATTGCAAATACGGGGATATTCAATCGTTTGGCCTCTTTGACCGCGTTGGACTCCTTCATCACGTCGACCACGAACAGGGCCGCGGGAAGACGGGTCAGGTCGGCGATCGAGCCGAGGTTCTTCTCCAGTTTCGCGCGCTGACGCTCGATCTGGAGCTTCTCGCGCTTGGAGAAATTGTTGAAAGTGCCGTCGGCGGTCATCTTGTCGATGGTCGCCATCTTCTTGACGGCTTTACGTATCGTGGGGAAATTGGTAAGCATACCGCCTGCCCAACGCTCCGTTACGTAGGGCATGCCGATCGCTGCAACCTTTTCGGCAACAATGTCTTTGGCCTGTTTCTTGGTGGCTACGAACAGCACGCGGCGACCGCTCTTGGCGATCTGCTTGATGGCTGCGGCGGCTTCGTCGATCTTGAGCACGGTCTTGTGCAGGTCGATGATGTGAATGCCGTTCTTCTCCATGAAGATGTAGGGAGCCATTTTGGGGTTCCACTTACGCTTCAGGTGACCGAAGTGTGCGCCGGCCTCCAATAATGTATTAAAATCTGTACGTGACATTTTGATTCGTCTTTTTTAATTTTAATTCTCTTTCTGTCAACTCCCCGGTAGAGGTGCGAACCGATCCGCGGAGTTTTCCGCGACGGGGCAATCTGCAAGTAGACATATATTATATGTGGTCTTGCGGATTTGGAACCCGCGTCGTGCATGCCGAAAATCCGTCCGGTAAGATTAACGCTTACTGAACTGGAACTTGCGGCGTGCGCCCGGCTGACCCGGCTTCTTACGCTCAACCTCGCGCGGATCGCGTGTGAGGAATCCGGCCTTCTTCAGCGTGGGACGCATCTCTGCATCGATCTCGCACAGCGCACGTGCGATACCCAGACGAGCGGCCTCGGCCTGACCCTTGATGCCGCCGCCGTCGAGATTGATGACGATGTCGTAATTCTCGGCGGTGTTGGTGGCCAAAAGGGGCTGCTTCACCTGAAACTGAAGGATATCGAGCGGGAAGTATACCTCGAGCGCCTTACGGTTGATTGTAATCTGACCATTGCCCGGCTTCACGAAAACGCGGGCGACAGCGGCCTTGCGACGACCTACGGTGTTTACAATTTCCATAACTCTTCTTACTTAATCTCGTTCAACTTAATTGCTTTGGGGCTCTGCGCGGCGTGGGGATGCTCCGCACCGGCATACACCTTGAGGTTCTTGATGATCGCCTCGCCCAGACGCGTCTTGGGGAGCATGCCGCGAACGGCTTCCTCGATCACGAACTCCGGCTTCTTCTTCAGGTAATCCTGCGCCGTGGCGAAACGCTGGCCGCCGGGATAACCCGTGTGTCGTACATAGACCTTTTCGGTCATCTTGTCGCCCGTGAGCTTCACCTTCTCCGCATTGACCACGATGACGTAATCACCGCAATCGACGTGGGGTGTGTAGCTGGGCTTGTTCTTGCCGCGGAGGATCTTGGCGATCTGCGACGCAAGACGTCCCAACACCTCGTTCGTTGCATCTATCACCACCCATTCCTTGGTGACGGTAGCCGCATTCGCCGAGATTGTTTTGTAGCTTAATGAATCCACTTTGTTTACGTTTAGTTAATACTTTGTTGTTAATTGATCCAATTCCCGCTTTTACGGGTGCGCAAAGTTAGCAATAATTTTCCAAAACGGCAACATCGGTCTAAAAATAAAAACTTTCCGGCCGAAAAATGCCGCATCCGCCCCCCCCAGCGAAGGCGGATGCGGCATCGGACGGATGCAGCCGGCCCGCGATCTCACTCCGGCTTCCCGCCGAAATAGAGGTCCAGCAGCCGCTTGGCGGCGACGAACGAACTGAGCTTGTCGCCGAGCACCTGCCCCTCGAGCGCGGCGATCTCGCCTTCGATGCGCGGATCGCGGTAGAAGCTGTTGCGGAGCGTCTGGTCGATCGTCTCGTACATCCAGTACTTGTTCTGCCGGTTGCGGTTGTGACGGAAAAACCCGTTGGCCTGCGTATGATCCAGAAACTCCTCGACACCCTTCCACACCTCCTCGAGCCCTGCGCCCGAAACCGACGAGCAGGTGTAGACCCGCGGCCGCCATTGCGATTCGGGCACGGGGAAGAGCCGCAGCGCACCCTGAAACTGCGTCCTGGCCAACTCCGCCTTGCGGACGTTCTCACCGTCGGCTTTGGTGATGACCATCAGGTCGGCCATCTCCATGATGCCGCGCTTGATGCCCTGCAATTCGTCGCCGGCACCCGAGATCTGCAGCAGCATGAACAAATCGACCATCGAATGCACGGCCGTCTCGGACTGCCCCACACCCACCGTCTCGATGAAGATCACGTCGAAGCCCGCCGCTTCGCACAGCACGATCGTCTCGCGCGTCTTGCGGGCCACGCCGCCCAGCGAACCCGCCGACGGCGAGGGCCGGATGAAGACGTCGGGATTGGCCGAGATGCTCTCCATGCGGGTTTTGTCGCCCAGAATCGAACCGCCGCTGCGCTCCGAACTGGGATCGATGGCCAGCACGGCCAGTTTGTGCCGCAGCGAGGTCACCGTATTGCCGATCGCCTCGATGAAGGTCGACTTGCCGGCACCGGGCACGCCGGTGATGCCGATACGCACCGACCGGCCGGCATGCGGCAGGCAGCGTTCGATGATCTCCTGCGCCTGGGCATAGTGAGCGGGATTGCAGCTCTCGACGAGCGTGATCGCCTGCGAAAGCGTGGTGATGTCGCCCGCCAGTATCCCCTTCACATACTCCTCGGTCGAGAGGCTGCGGCGCTTCTTGCGGACGAAATGGGGATTGACGATCGGCTGATCGGCAACACCCTCCGTGACGGAGAGCGCCGAATCGTGATGGTGATCGGCATACTCCCTTTCGTAGTGATCTATTTTCGTGAAACTCATATCGTTATCGGATATTTGACTCGATGGTAGCCTCGGTGAGCTGGCGGGGATTGCCCATCCACAGCGCACGGCCCTTGGCCGAAACCAGCACCCCGAAGGGCAGATACTGGACGTCGTACGCCGCGAAGCTACGGCCGCCCTCGTCGAAGGCCACCGTGAGATTCCCCTCGGCATAGGGCCGAACCACGGCAGCGACGCTTTCGGGACGCTCCTTAGCCACGACCACGACATTCAGCCGCCCGCCGAATTTTTGCCCCAGCGCCTGCAAATGCGCCAGCGACTCGACCGACGGACGGCTCGCCGAGTGGAAGAAGACGAGCAGCGTCGTCCGCCCCGGCGCAGGCAGACGGTCGTCCAGCCACGACGCACCTTTCAGATCGGGAGTTTTTTCGCCCAACGCCACATTCTGCGCCGCGACGACCGACGTCCACGACAGAAGGAGCAATGCAAGAAAAATTCGTTTCATAGCCGTTGTTTTGCAGCGAAGGTAACGATTTTCTGCCTTCCATGCTAATTTTTCCCCGCTTTTCGCACCGGCAGCCCCCACAAACGACGGCCGGATGCCGTCAAAACGAACGACCGGCGCGCAAACGACCGGCGCCCGTAACGATAAAGGCCGTTTCCGTGTGATTTTTCGCAGATATTTCCCCTGAATAATTATGTTTTTTAAAATAATAGGATTACTTTTGTGTGCGCCAAAACGGCGCGGGAATGATAACGCATCTCAACAACCTAAATAAATTTGTTTGTTATGGAAGTATCTCACATTGAGCATCTTGGCATCGCAGTGAAGAGCCTCGATGAAGCGATTCCCTACTGGGAGAACGTACTGGGTCTGAAATGTTACGCCATCGAGGAGGTGCCCGACCAGAAGGTTCGCACGGCATTCTTCAAACTGGGTCAGACCAAGATCGAGCTGCTCGAGCCGACGTCGGACGATTCGACGATCGCCGGATTCATCGAGAAACGCGGCATCGGCATCCACCACATGGCGCTCGCCGTGAAGAATATCGAGGAGCAGCTCGCCGACGCCGAGGCCAAAGACATCCGCCTCATCGACAAGACGCCGCGCAAGGGCGCCGAGGGCATGACCATCGCGTTCCTGCACCCCAAATCGACGCAGGGCATCCTGACCGAGCTTTGCGAAGACAAGAACAACTAAATCAAAACACGACAATCATGAGTGAAATTCAGAACAAGATAAACACGCTCATCGAGAACCGCGAGAAAGCCCGCATGGGCGGCGGTCAGAAGCGCATCGACGCACAGCACGACAAGGGCAAGTACACGGCGCGCGAGCGCATCCAGATGCTGCTCGACGAAGGTTCGTTCGAGGAGTTCGACATGTTCGTCACCCACCGCTGCTACGACTTCGGCATGGACAAGAGCCACACCTTCGGCGACGGCGTCGTGACGGGCTACGGCACCATCGGCGGTCGTCTGGTCTACGTCTTCGCGCAGGACTTCACGGTGACGGCCGGTTCGCTGTCGCTCTCGATGTCGGACAAGATCTGCAAGGTGATGGACATGGCCATGCGCAACGGCGCACCCTGCATCGGTCTGAACGACTCGGGCGGCGCCCGCATCCAGGAGGGCATCAACGCGCTGGCCGGCTACGCCAACATCTTCCAGCGCAACGTGATGGCCTCGGGCGTCATTCCCCAGATCTCGGCCATCTTCGGCCCCTGCGCAGGCGGCGCGGTCTACTCGCCGGCGCTGACCGACTTCATCATCATGAAGAAGGAGACTTCGAACATGTTCCTCACCGGCCCGAAGGTCGTGAAGACCGT
>USBO01000108.1 GCA_900552955.1 uncultured Alistipes sp. | reverse complement strand
GCGCCTTCGGTCAGCATCGTGCGGTAGCCCATCGAGGCGACGATTTCGCCGATGCGGTCCGAATAGATGAGCTCCGTGTTGCGGAACGCTTTGGGCTTCACGCCGAATTCGGATTCGATCGTCCGGGCATGCCGGCGGACTTGGGCTACGAACTCCTCTTCGTCGACGAGCGAGGCCAGCGAGTGCGAATAGGTCTCGGCCAGAAACTCCACGCATCCCGTGGCGGCCAGTTCGCGGAACGAGTCGAGCACCTCGGGGGCGTAGGCGCGGAACTGCTCGACGGCCGATCCGGTGATCGAGAACGAGCAGCGGAACTTGCCCTGCTGCTCCCTGATGAGCTTGAGCAGCAGCGCATTCATGGGCAGATAGCACTGGCGTGCCACCTTCTGCAGGATGGCGTGGTTCGTCAGATCGTCGAGATAGTTGTGATCCACGCCCATATTGAAGAACCGATAGGTCTTCAGCCGCCAGGGCTGATGAACCTGAAAATAGAGACAGATCGTTTTCATGGTGGTATGTCGTTTTGTGTTTTTACTTCGCCCGGCGTGCGGCCGCTTCGCCGATCGCATCCTCGTAGACCGCCTTGATCTTGGCGGCGGCGTTGTCCCATTTGAGTCCCGTCACCTCGTTGAGGCCCTTCTCGGCGAACATTTTCGCCAGCGCGGGGTAGGCCAGCAGGCCGTGGATCGCATCCGCGAGGGCGTCCACGTCCCAGTAATCGACCTTGAGCGCGTAGTCGAGCACCTCGGCCACGCCGCTCTGCTTGGAGATGATGACCGGCACGTTCGAACGCATCGCCTCGAGCGGCGAGATGCCGAACGGCTCCGACACCGAGGGCATCACGTAGACGTCCGACAACTGGAACATGCGGTGCACGTCCTCGCCGCGCAGGAACCCCGTGAAGTGGAAGCGGTCGGCGATGCCCAGCCGCGCCACGCGGCGGATGACGTGGTTCATCATGTCGCCCGAGCCGGCCATCACGAAGCGCACGTCGGGCATGCGCCGGAGCACCTTGGCGGCCGCCTCGACGAAGTAGTCGGGCCCTTTCTGGTAGGTGATGCGCCCCAGAAAGGTGACGATCCTGTCCTCCACGCCGCGTTCGGGTGCGGCGCTCTGCGCCTCGGCGAAGCGCACGGCGTTGTGCACCGTGACGACCTTCTCGGCCGGAATGCCGTAGCGGCCGATGACGATGTTGCGCGTGAGGTTCGACACGGCGATCACGCGGTCGGCGGCCTCCATGCCCGCGCGTTCGATGGCATAGGTCTGCGTGTTGATGTTCTCGCCGCTGCGGTCGAACTCCGTGGCGTGCATGTGCACCACCAGCGGTTTGCCCGAGACGCGTTTGGCGGCGATGCCGGCGAAGTAGGTGAGCCAGTCGTGGGCGTGGATCACGTCGAACTGCCCCTCCAGATCGCGTGCCACCTGCGCCGCGACCATCGCATAGCGCGCCACCTCCTCCATGAGGTTGGCGCCGTATTTTCCCGAGAAGGTGTAGCGCTGCTTCCAGACGTCGCTCGTCTCCCACGTCTTGCGGCCCGTGCGGACGTACTCCTCGTGATAGGTCGCGTACTCTTCGGGCGAGACGTAGGGCACCATGTTCGAGTCGATATGGATGAACGACATCTTGCTCCACAGATCCTCCGCGCCGCTCTGGGCGGATCCCGCGAGCGTTTCCACGTCGCTGGCGTTGACCACGCGGGCGAACCGCTGATCCTCGTCGCCGAAGGCGCGGGGCATGACGAAAGTCACTTCGACACCGTTACGGGCCAGCCCGCGCGTCATGCCGTAGCAGGCCGTACCCAGACCGCCTGCGATATGAGGGGGAAATTCCCATCCGAACATTAACACTCTCATGACTGACTATTTTTTAACGGTTTTACGTTCTGTTCTGCGCACGGATCTGGCTCCGGCGGAAGTTTTCGTGCGCTTGGCGGGTTTCGTCGCCGCGGCGGTCGCTGCCGCCGTGCGGGATTTCGCCGTGCCGGCCGTGCGTGCGTCCGTCGGGGCGCTCCGCCCCTCTGCGCGCGCCGGATCGAACCGCTCCATGAGCCGGTAGAGCTCCAGCACGGCCCCGACGCTCCACGCATAGGAGATGGCGCTCTTGGGAGCGAAGGGCGGGTCGGCGTCGTACATCTTCGAGATCGAACCGATGCCGTGGCACTGAATGTCCTCCTCGAATCCGGCCAGCAGCCGCTCGACCTCGGGCGTGAATCCGGCTCCCGTGAGCGTGTAGCGCGCCTTGACGTAGAAGGGCAGCGGCCACACCCACACCGTGCCGTTCATCGCGGCGTAGGAACGCGTGCGGTCGTCGCCGGCGTAGGTGCCGTTGTAGAGCGGGTTCTGCGGCGAGAGCGAGCGCAGCCCTTTGGGGGTGAGCAGGTTTTGACGGACGACCTGCAGCACGGCGATCGTCCGCTCCTCGTCGAGCATCGTGTAGTCCAGTCCGCAGGCCACCACCATGTTGGGGCGGATGAAGCGGTTGGTCTCGGCGTCGTTCACGAAGTCGGCCAGATAGCCCTCCTCCGGCAGCCAGAACTTTTCGAGGAAGGCGTCGGCGGTGCGCTGCGGCATCTCGCGCCACGCGGCGACGAACGCCTCGTCGCCAGCCTCGCCGGCCAGCGCCAGGGTGTAGCGCACGGCGTTGTACCACAGAGCGTTCACCTCCACCTGATAGCCGTTGCGCGGGGTGACGGGACGCCCGTCCGCATAGGAGTTCATCCACGTGAGCGCCACGCGGTCGTCCGAGGCCCAGATCAGCCCGTTGTCGTGCAGCGCCACGCGGCCCCCGATGCCGCGGCGGTAGGCGGCGAGGACCGATTTCATCGCCTCGCCGTAGCGGCGCCAGATCTCGCGGCCGCCGATCTCGGATTCCAGCTCCTGCAGCGTGTAGAAGAACCACAGCGGGGCGTCGGCCTCCTGCGCGGCGGATGCCGAGCCGCCGAAGTCGCCGTCGCGCA
Source organism: uncultured Alistipes sp. (assembly GCA_900552955.1). GTDB lineage: Bacteria > Bacteroidota > Bacteroidia > Bacteroidales > Rikenellaceae > Alistipes. Next base: position 3,137 of record USBO01000108.1, on the reverse strand, counting down.
GCGTGCGGCACACGCTGTCGAGCACGTCGAGGCAGTCCTCCTTGTGCTCCTGTTCGAGCGTGATGCCCGGCAGCGCCATGAAGGCCTCGCGGGCGATCTGCGCCGTGAGCCACGGGTAGCCGGCCATCACCTCCGTGCGGCCGTCGGGCCGCCGGATGACGAACTGCCGGGCCGAGTGGCGCAGCATGCTGCGGAAGTCGATTTTGTGCGTGCGGCGCGTCAGGGCATGTTCGAAAAGCGTGTCGATCTCTCCGGCCGACTCCATCCGCTCGGCCGAGGCCGAGAAGATCACGCTCTGCCCTTTCGCCAGCGCCAGCTCGAAATAGCCCGTCGTCAGCAGATCCTCGTAGCCGTCGTACCCGCGCTCCAGCTCCTGCGGATATTCGAACCCGTACCACCAGTCGGGCGCCGCCACGAACTCGGCGTCGGGTCGGTCGGTCTGGAGGTAGAGCCACGGATAGCCTTCGTAGAGGCGGTTCTTCACGCCGCCCGGCACGGGATAGGAGCGTCCGTTGGCCTCCATGTTGGCGTGAGTGAGCGCCTCCTTGTCGCGGTAGGCGAAGAAGGGCCGCAGCCGCAGCCGGATCTCCGACGGCGTGTCGAGCAGCGTGTAGCGGATCATCAGTTGCGTGCGTTTGTGAATCCAGAGCAGCTCCTTGCGCAGGATGACGCCGCCCACGCGGTAGGTGATCGTCGGGGTGGGCGTGTAGGCGAAGTCGGTGATGTATTTGTGGCCGCGCGGCTCGTATACGCCGCGGAAACGGTGAATGGCCAGGTTGAACGACTGCTCCTGCCGGACGATGGTCTCGTCGAGCGATGACAGCAGCACGCAGGTGCGGTCGTCTTCGCCGATGGGTGCGACCATCAGTCCGTGATACCTGCGCGTATTGCAGCAGACGATCGTGGTGCTCATGTAGCCGCCGCGGCGGTCGGTCGAGAGCATCTCGCGTTGCAGCGAGTATTCGAGGTTGCCCAGTTCGTTCTTGTCGAAAGTGAGTGCAGACATGGTTATCTCGTGGTGTTTAGGATCGTTTCAGTAAAGTTATTGAAAATTATCCGGTTTTCCAATAACGGGAACGTAAAAATCGCAGCCTCTCACTCCTCCGTCCTTTCGGGGCGGCACCTCCTTCGCACAGACGGGTTGCCGAAATTTTGCGTTACCGGTTCCCGCTCCCGGGGCGTCGCCCCGGGAGCGGGAACAAGTCTCTTCCGCCGCAGCCGCTAACCGGCCGCCGTGAGGGCTTATGCCCACTTCACCAGCGCGAAGTCCATGCGGTGGGGCAGGCGCGGGTTGGAGGGGAAGATGCGCAGGGCCACGTCGAACGAACCCGAGCGTGTCGAGCGGTAGTCGAGCGTGTAGGTGACCGTCGTCCCGTCGGCGGCCGTGCGCTCGAGCGGCACGGTTTCGATCACGTTGACCGGCTGGCCGTACTCGATCTGCTTGGCCACGACCAGTTCGGCGCCGATGTCCTCGGGCCGCAGGTCGGCGACGTCGATCTTCAGTTCGAAGGTGTAGCGTTCGCCGACGAACATCGCCTCGCGGTCGATCTTCGCCTGTCTGACCTCCACCACGCGCACTTTGTCCCATGCGGCCGAGATCTTGCGTTTCCACGCGGCGATCTCGCGTGCCAGCGTGTAGTCTCCCGCCACGATCTCGTGCCGGCGTGCGGCCAGCTTGCCGTAGAAGCGCTCCTCGTAGTCGCGCATCATGCGGTTGGTCGTGAAGTTCGACGCCACGTCGGCCACGCACCGCTTGACGGACCGGATCCACTCCTGCGGGATGTTCTGCGCGTCGCGCTTGTAGTAGAGCGGCGCGATCTGCTCCTCGATGGTGTTGTAGATCATCTCGGCGTCGAGTTCGTCCTGGAACCGCTGGTCGGCGAAGGTGCGCTCCATGGGCAGCGCCCAACCGGCGCCCTCCTTGTAACCCTCGACCCACCAGCCGTCGAGCACCGAGAATTGCAGCACGCCGTTCATGACGCACTTCTCGCCCGACGTTCCCGAAGCCTCGAGCGGACGGGTCGGCGTGTTGAGCCACACATCCACACCCTGCACCATTTTTCGCGCCAATTCCATGTCGTAGTTCTGCAGGAAGAGAATTTTCCCGACGAATTGCGGCATGGCCGCCACCTCGACGATGCGTTTGATGAGATCCTGCCCGGGCTTGTCGTTGGGATGGGCCTTTCCCGCGAAGATGAACTGCACGGGCCGCTCCTTGTTGTTGACGATCGCCGAGAGGCGGTCGAGGTTCGTGAAGAGCAGGTAGGCGCGCTTGTAGGTGGCGAAGCGCCGCGCGAAGCCGATGGTCAGCACGTCGGGCTTGATCCCTTCGACGATCTGCACCATCTGGCGGGGCGAGTCGATGCGCACCTGCGCGGGGTCGCTGTAGCGCTTGCGGATGTGGTCCACCAGCTTGCGCTTGAGGAAGATGCGCTCCTGCCACAGCTCCACGGCGGGGATGTCGTGCACCTTCTGCCATGCGGGGATGTCGTAGTCGTGGCCCGAGAATCCGTCGGCGAAGTAGCGCATGTAGAGCCGCCGCAGGTTCGAGGCGCACCACGTGGGGAAGTGCACGCCGTTGGTGACGTAGCCGATGTGGAGCTCGTTCTTGAAGTAGCCGGGCCACATGTTGCCCAGAATGTCCTTCGACACCTCGCCGTGGAGCCACGACACGCCGTTGACCTCCTGCGAGAGGTTGCAGGCCAGAAAGCTCATCGAGAATTTCTCGTTGGGATCGTTCGGGTCGGTCTTGCCCAGATTGACGAACTGTTCCCACGTGATGCCCAGCCGGTCGGGGTAGTGCGACATGTATTGCCGGATCATCGACTCCGGGAAAGCGTCGTGCCCGGCCGGAACCGGCGTGTGCGTCGTGAAGAGCGACGACGAGCGGACGACTTCCAGCGCTTCGCCGAACGAAAGCCTTTGTTCGTGGATCAGGTCGCGGATGCGTTCGATGCCGATGAGGGCGGCATGCCCCTCGTTGCAGTGGTAGACGTCCTGCCGGATGCCCAAGGCGTTGAGGGCGCGGATGCCGCCGATGCCCAGCAGCATTTCCTGCTTGAGCCGGTTTTCCCAGTCGCCTCCGTAGAGGTGATAGGTGATCGAACGGTCTTCGTCCTGATTCAGGTCATGGTCGG
>USBO01000107.1 GCA_900552955.1 uncultured Alistipes sp. | reverse complement strand
TTGAAGAGGTTCGATCCCACGACGTTGCCCACGGCCATGTCGCCCTGCCCTTCGAGGGCCGATAGGACGCTCACGACCAGTTCGGGCGTCGAGGTGCCGACGGCGATCACCGTCAGTCCGACCAGAAAGCCCGGGACTCGGAAGCGCGCGGCCAATGCCGCCGATCCATCGGTGAGGTAATTGGCACCGGCCAGTATGAGCACCAGTCCGGTTGCGAGGTAGAGATATTCCATAGTGCGCTGTTCGAACGAATCCAAAAATGCCGGTAAGCTGCGCGCGGCTGCGAACCGAATCGCGTTTCGCCGCGGCGAAGTCTCCTAAGGCGGAGTCAAAGATAGAAAATATCGTGCAATTATGCGGCCGTCGGGGTGAAATTCGGATTTTCGCAGCGGGTCGCGGGCGGTTTTCGCTCGCTGCCCCGGGGGTTCGCTCACAGCGGCCCGCAATTTGCAGTCGGGCAGACGTCCGGCGATGCGGGCAGGCGCACGCGTCGCTCCTGTCGGGGATCGAAACGGCTCTTGAACTTCGGAAACTATGATTGCAACCATGCTGGCCCTGTTCGTCGCGGGCTATCTCTTCATCGCTCTCGAACACAAAACAGGCATCAATAAATCGGCCGTCGCCCTGCTCATGTGCGGCGCTCTGTGGAGCGTCTTCAGCCTGGAGTACCCCACGGCGATGCCAGGTCTGACGCAGACGACCGTCGGCGACGAGATTCTGCAGCATTTGGGGTCGACGTGCGAGATTCTGGTCTTTCTGATCGGTGCCATGACCATCGTCGATCTGATCGACTTCCACGGCGGATTCGAGTTCATCACGCGGCGCATCACCGCGCGCCGCAAGGTGCGGCTGCTGTGGCTCGTGGCCGCGATCGCCTTCTTCCTGTCGGCGCTGCTCGACAACATGACCACGACGATCGTCATGGTCATGCTGCTGCGCAGGCTGGTGCCCGGCGCCGGGGAGCGGATGCTCTACGCCTCGGTGATCGTCATTGCGGCCAACAGCGGCGGCGCGTGGTCGCCCGTGGGCGATGTGACGACCATCATGCTTTGGATGAAGGGCAACGTCTCCGCGACCAAACTCATCGCAAGCCTCTTCCTGCCCTGTCTGGTCTCGCTCGCGCTGCCCGTGTGGCTGGTCTCGCGCCGGCTGCGGGGCGCCTTTCCGGCCGCCGGTGCGGCCGATGAGGGGGAGTCGTCGCAACCCGCCTACATCTCCGACGGCGAGAGCCGCGCCATCCTCTTTCTGGGATGCGGGCTGCTGGTGGCCGTCCCCGTCTTCCGCAGCGTGACGAACCTGCCGCCCTACATGGGGATGATCCTGGCGCTGGGTATCATGTGGGTCTTCACCGAGCTGATGTACCGGCGCAAACGCAACATCGAAGAGTCGATCAAGTGCCGCGTGTCGAAGGTGCTCAAACATATCGACATGTCGACGATCCTCTTCTTCCTCGGCATTCTGATGGCCGTGGCGGCGCTTGAGAGCGCGGGCATCCTGACCGATTTCGCCCGCGGGCTCGACCAACGGCTCCACAACGTCTACGCGATCGACACCCTGATCGGCCTGCTCTCGTCGGTGGTCGACAATGTCCCGCTCGTGGCGGCGGCCATGGGGATGTATCCGGTCGCCGATGCTGCCGCTGCCGCTGCGGGCGCCGATCCCGCCTTCGCGGCGATGTTCGTGCAGGACGGCGCCTTCTGGCATCTGCTGGCCTACTGCGCCGGCGTGGGCGGCAGCCTGCTCATCATCGGCTCGGCGGCCGGCGTGGTGGCGATGGGACTCGAGAAGATCGATTTCGGATGGTATCTCAGGCGGATCACGCTCTGGGCGCTCCTGGGCTATCTGGCCGGCATCGGGGTCTTCATGGCCGAGAAACTCCTCTTCGGCATTTAGACCGGATGCAGCTGATCTATCGGTCGGACTTGTGCAAAGTCCGACCGATTTTCGTATCTTGCGGGAGAAAAGAGGTCGTTTACTCGCGAAATGAGCGATTCCGACGTCTGTTTCGGAAAAGGGTCGGTTCGCCGCCGGCGGTGGTACTGCACGAGCCGTCGAGGCGAGTAGCAGTCCGCCGCGTGGGGCGGCGGCGAACTGCCGACAGCGCTGAGCGCTGTCGAAAGATCTGAAATTGGCTGGATCGGTTTTGCGAATAGACGGAAAAGAAGTTGCTTATGATACGGATTTGCGAGGCGCACGAGGTTACCGAGGCGCTGATCGATGCCTTTGCGCGGCTGCTGCCGCAGTTGTCGGAGCGGCTGACGGCGCCCGATCGGGAAACTGTCGCGCGCATCGTCGCCGCGCCCGCCACCCGTCAGTTGACGGCTGTGACGGACGAGGGCCGCATCGTCGGCCTGCTCAGCGTGGCGTTCTACGACGTGCCGTCGGGCCGCAAGGCGTGGATCGAGGATGTGGTGGTCGATGCCGCGGCGCGCGGCGGGGGCGTCGGCGAGGCGCTGGTGCGTGCGGCGTTGAACGTGGCGCGCGAGGAGGGCGCCGCGCGGGTGATGCTTACTTCCAACCCTGTGCGGTGCGCGGCGCACCGGCTCTACGAGCGGATGGGGTTCGAGCGTTACGGGACCGACTGCTTCCGCCGCGAGCTATGACTCCTGCGGCAGATCGCTGAGCAGGAGCTCCGCCGCATCGAACGGCTCGCCGCCGAGCGCGAGCGTCATGGCGAGGTCGCGTGCGGGGTCGCCCGTGCCGAAGTCGAAGTCGTCGTGCGTGCGGAAACGGACGGGGCAGGCCCCCGCGAACCCGAATCCGGCGTACCAGCGGCGCAGGTCGTCGCTGCCCGGGATGAGCGCAACATAGCGGAAGCCCCCGGCGCGGGCGCGGGCGATTGCTTCGCGCAGCAATCCGCCCGCCAGCCCATGCTGCCGGCAGTCGGGTGCCGTCGCCACGGCGTAGATGTAGGCCGTGTCGCCGAACGGTACGAGATGAAGCATCGCCGCGATGCGGCCTCCGCGCCGCACCGTGAGGCAGCGCGCGGGGGCGTAGCGGCTCAGCAGAAACTGCTCGATGTCGTCCTGCGTGTCTTCGGGAAAACAGGCGCGCCACAGCTCGCGGAGCTGCGACTGTTCCTCCGTCAGCCGTTCGGCCGAGAGTTTGGGTTGCAGGAAGAGCGGATGATAGGAGCGTTTCGACCGGCGCAGCCCTTCCACTCCGAGATCCTCCTCGCGGTCGATGAGGGTGTACTGCGGCGGCAGATGCTGCGCGAAGAGCCGGTTTATCATCGTGTAGGCACCGTCGTAACGGGTGTCGGCCTTCTCGGCGTGGATGCAGAAGGTCGCATCGTCGATGGCGGAGCCGTAGGTGAAGGCCGCGAGCCGGCCGCCGACGAAGAGCGCTCCGCCGCGCAGCTCCAGCTCCTCGAAGTGATCGAACGCGCGCTGCATGGCGTGTTGTTCGGCCGTGAGTGCGGCCGAGCGATCGTCGCGTCCGGTGCGCCACAGCCGTTCGAGACGCATGCACTCGGGCGCGAGCGCCGGTGTCAGCTCCTCGTAGCGGTAGTCGTAGGCCGCCTCGAAACGGTTGAGGTGGTTGCGCTTGGGCTGGTAGCGTCGTCCCTCCAGACGGCGCAGGTCGTCTGCGCGGTAGATGTAATCCTCGTAGTCGCGGTTGCGCCGGATGCCGAACGCCGCATGCGTGCGGCGCACGGCCGCGGCTCCCTCGGGGGTGAGGCCCTCGAGGCGCAGCGGCTGACCCGCCGCCCGGGCGTCGGCTTCGAGACGGGGAATGAGGTGCGTGAAATCGCCCTCGCCGAGCGGCTGCATGTAGCCGATGCGCGGGCTGCCGCCGATGCGGAAGCGGATCAGCAGGAAGCCCTCTTCGACGCACCAGGCGCTGCGGTAGGTCTCCTCCCAGCAATACATGTTGGCGAAGGCCAGATCGCAGTTGCAGATGCCCGCTGTGCGGGTGTAGCGTTCGATCTCGGTTTTGTCTTCGAGCTGGACAGGGCGGAATCGCATAGGTTTATTCGACGGTGAAATCCGATCGTTCGAGACGGTCGAAGTATTGCTGGACGAAGGCTTTGACCCGCCGTTCGAGTGCGCGGGAGAGGGAGTCGCCCGCGAGGTTGTGTTCGCGGCGCAGGTCGTCGCGGCCGAAGGAGCCGGTGGTGCGGCGTTCGTCGAAGAAGAGCATACGGTCGCCGCCGACGGCTTCGAAGCCGCTGTCGTAGGCGAGGGCAAAGCCCCCTTCGGGAGCCTTCTCGCCGAAGAGGTCGCGGCCGAAGGCGAAGTAGGGTTCGCCGTTGCCGAGGAGTCCGAGCAGCGTGGGCATGAGGTCGATCTGCGAGACGGCGTCGTCCGACCGGCCGCGCAGCGTTCCGTCGGGGGTGTGAAGCAGTCCGATGATGTGGTGGTCGCCGGGGAAGACGCGCGTTGCGTCGGCGAATATTACACTAGATACATGATCGGCCACGAACACAAAAACCGTGCGACGGAACCACTCCTCGCCGGCGTAACGCGCGAAAAATTGCCGGAAAGCGTTGTCGGTGTAGGCCACGCACTTATGGTTGCGCGTGCGCCCTTCGGGCAGCGTGTCGCGGTAGGCGTCGGGCACCACGAAGGGGTGGTGTGAGGAGAGGGTGAACAGTGCGGCGAAGAAGGGTTCGGGCAGCGCGCCCAGCTCCTCGCCGGCGTATTGCAGGAAGGGTTCGTCCCAGATGCCCCAGTAGCCGTCGAAATCGCCGCGGCCGTGCTTTGCCTCATATTCCTCGCGGCTGTAGAGGCGTTCGACACCCGCCGAACGGGCGTAGGCGCCGAAGCCCATCGAGCCGGCGGCCGAGCCGCAGAAGAAGGCTGTGGCGTAGCCCTTGTCGCGCAGGATGCGGGGCAGTTGGCGCGTGGGTGCGAGCGCCTGCGGCAGCAGCACGAAGGGGGTTTTGAACGAGGGGATCGACCCCAGCACGGCGGGTAGCGCCTGAATCGAGCGCGTGCCGTTGGCGTACATGCGCGTGAAGCAGTAGCCCGCCTGCATGAGCGAGTCGAGGAACGGGGTGTAGCCTTTCTGCTCGCTGTCGGCATAGAGTTCGGGATGGAGGTAGGCCGAATGTTCGGCCGACATGCTCTCCATGACGAAGATCACCACGTTGCGTCCGGCCAGCGGCGCCTCAGCGAGCGAGTCGGGCCGGTGGACGGGCGTGTAGATGCCGTCGAGCTCCTCGGGTGTGAAGTAGCGTTCGTATCGGACCCTGCCGCCCGTGCCGACGGTGCGCAGGATGCAGAACGGGTTCGAGAGGATCAGATTGGCGCGGGCGTTGTCGGCGGCGTAGAGCGCGGCGTTGGACAGAGCGACGGGGCGTGTCATGCGCGTGACCCCCCCCCGCATGCCCGCCACGGCGAGCAGCGCCGCCACGCACAGCACGGCCGTGCCGCCGCCGTAGTAGCAGAGCGGCCGCCGGCAGAGCGGTTCGGGCCGTGCCTTGCGGCCGCCGGCGAATGCCAGCAGCGCGATGAGCGCCGCGCCCGCGAGCAGCAGGGGGATGTTCTCGCCGAGGAACTTGCCGGCGAGCTGCAACGAGTTGTCGTTCTCGGCGAAGAAAATCTCCTCGGCCGTGAAGCGCTTCTGTGTGTAGCGGAAGTAGACGGCGTCGGCCAAATTGACCGCCACGACCAGCAGGGCGTTGACGACCACATAATAGAGGTAAAGCATCCGCTGCCATCCGCGACGTTCGCGCAGGTGCAGCGGCACGAGCGAGAGCACCACGAGCAGGGCGTTGGCGTAGAGCACCGACACGGTGTCGAAGGTCAGCGCACCGGCCGCGAGCGCCGGCAGTTCGGTCGCGGCGAGGGGCCCGATGGCGGCGTAGTTGTAGACCCAGAAGACCGCACGACAGAGCGCCAGCACCGCATAGAGCAGCGCCAGCCGCCACGCCAGCAGGGCGATATGGCTCCCGAGCAGTCGTTTCATGGTCGTACGGCCGCCGGAGCCGTCATTCGCAGGCTTTGAGCGACATGTCGAGCGACCGGATCTGGTGCGTGAGCGCGCCCACCGAGATGAAGTCCACGCCCGTCTCGGCATAGGTGCGCAGCGTGTCGAGCGTGATGCCGCCGCTCGATTCGGTTTCACAGCGTCCGGCGACCTTCGCAACCGCCTTGCGCGTCAGCTCGGGCGAGA
>USBO01000106.1 GCA_900552955.1 uncultured Alistipes sp. | reverse complement strand
CCACCGAGTGGGAGGTGTTCCAGATGCTCGACTTCGTGGCCAGTTGCTTGGGCGGCACCCAGTTGACCAGCAATCGGTTGCACGGGGCGAACCCGCAGCCCTGGAAGAGGTTGTTGAGCACCAGCAGCACCGCCATCGTCACCACCATCGCGTTCACGAAGTCGGGGCCCTCCGTCCGGCCCGTGATCCATTGGCTGATGCGGTCGCTCCAGCCGAAAACGAGGTTCAGCACGATACAGACCGAGAGTCCGAAGACGAGGTGCCAGCGTGCGTTGGCACGATCGGCGACGATCCCGTTTATCATCTTCGAGACACCGTAAAGGAGACCTACCAGCGTCAGGATGACACCGAAGCTGGTATTCGTAATCCCGTACTCGGCGCCGAGCGCCGGCATCGCAAAGGAGAAGTTCTTGCGTACGAGATAGAACATCGAGTAACCGATCATCGAACAGACGATGACCCGCCACTGCCAGTATTTGAAAGAGTGTTTGGTTTGCATGCTTCGAAAAAAAGAGTGGGGAACCGAAATTCCCCACTCCTTCGTTATCGGTTATTTTTTGGTCGAAGCACAGGTGATCGCACCGCTTTCGTGCACCAGTTTGGCCGCCGCATCCTGAACCGCTCCGTAGAGGTAGTTGTCGGCCGGCACCGTCGTCGTGAAGTCGACGACCTTGGTCTGCCCTTCGGCGTTGATCGTACGCGTCATCTTGCCGTGGATCTTCGCGGACTTGACCGTCACCACGATCTTCGACTTGATGCGTCCGACCAGAATGCCCGCGCAGCTGCTGTTCTCGTGCGTCGGGTCGCCGATCAAACCCTTGTCGCCGTCGTAGTTGTAGAGCGTCGTCGAGACCACGTCGGCATCCAGCGCACACCCCTCGATCGTGAAGTCGAGCGTCGCCCAGCCGAACAGACCGCCCGTATGGGCCAGAATGTTCTCCTTGCCGGTGTTGTTGAGCACATCGCCGAAATTTCGGCAGTCGGCCGCATCGTGGGCGATCATGCCGCTGATGCCGCCGATGGCGAACTCCGTCGCGCCCTTGCCGCCGCCGCGGGCCTCCACCGCACCGTAGTTGGTGCACGAGGTGAAGATGGCCGAACCGCCGCAGATGCCGCCCATGCGGGCCTTGCCGACATTGGCCGTCTCCGAAACGGGCGCATCGGCGAGAACGTGTCCGCGGTTCTCGCAGTTGCGAATCGTGTTGGGCGTATCGTTGTTCTCGCCGTTGGCATAGGCCACGACGCCGCCCAGCAGGTTGTTGGCCACCTGCGCCGTGGCCAGCGTCACGGGAGCCTCGTTGCGGCAATTCTCCACGACATAGCCCTTGCCCGCATCGAGACGGCCCAACACACCGCCCGCATACATGGCCTTCTTGGCCGATACCTCGTCCGAAAGACGGATCTCGCCCTCGTTGACGCATCCCGAGACATCGGAGTAGGCGAAGCCGCCGACACCGCCCACGGCCGCCGAGTCGCTCGGGGTCTTGCGGTGCACGGTGATCGTTCCCTTGTTGGTGTTGTCCGCGATGACGCACCCCGCAGTGCCCTTGCCGAAGATGCCGCCGATGATGGTCGTGCCGCTCGCATCGACATCCATCGCAATCGCGGCCGTATTGACGCAGCCCACGATCTGCGCCGTCTCGCCCAGCACGCCGGCGATCGCACCCAGCGACACCTTACCCGTCGCGGTGGTCATGAACGTGCCGGCCACGCGCAGATTCTTCACCGTACCGTTGAGCGTGGCGAAGATGCCCGCCTGTTCGTCGCTGCCCGAGTAGTTGACCGTGAGCGTCTTGCCGTTGCCATCGAACACACCCGTGAAATCGGCGAGCGGCCGCCATGCACCTGCCACCGTGATGTCGTTATGCAGCACGACCACGCCCGCAGCATTCTGGAAACGCTTCGCCGTAGGATCGACGACCACTTCCGCGGCGAACGCCTGCAAATCGGCTTCGGAGCGGATGCCGTCGTAGACCTTCGCGGCCTGCTCGATCTTCGCGATCAGCCACTTGGGATAGTTCGTGCAGAGCGCCTTGAAACGCTTCGCATTCTGACAATAATAGTCGATGGCCTCGGAAGCGTAGACGGCATTGCCGTCGCCCGCCTGCCGGTCGATATTGTAAATGCTCAGCACGATGCCCTCCTTCTCGAACTCCTCGATCGTCCGCGCGCCTTTGCCGCCGGCTTCGGCGCACATGTGCGGCGCGGCCAGATTGGCCCAGTCGTAGCCCAGCGTGGCATATTCGCCCGCACTGCGGTTGTTCATCCATCCGATCGGAATGCCGGCCGCCCGCGCATAGGTGAACGACGACTTCATGACCGTCGCGTTCCCCGTGCAGATGAACTCCACGAAGTGCTTCGCCCCCATCTCGGTCGCGATCTCGCACGAACGCCGCGTGGCGGCGATCGCATGCTCGGTGAGCGTGGCGGGATAGGTGATGTTCTTGACGTCGAGCCAGAGCCGCGTGCAGCACGTCTCCTTTTTCACCTCCTTGATGAAATCCTCCAATGAAGGCAGCTGCTCGCCGTTGGAGAGCTTGCCGGCCGCCCGCAGTTCGGCCAGCGTATGCTCCCACGGGTACATTCCGTTGATCTGGCACTTGCCGTCGGCATGTGCCACGACGACGTTGTCGTCCTTCGTCCAGTAGATGTCGCACTCCGAGGCGTAGCAGCCCTGTTCGATGGCATAGCGCAGCGACGCCAAGGAGTTGTCGGGCGCGTTGCACTCGGCCGCACCGCCGCGGTGGGCGACGATGTTGTTGGTGCACGCAGCTGGTTTCAACAGGCCGTCCTCCACCGCATCGGGATTGGGAATCTGGCTCCAGTCGGGCTGCGCGGGCCACTCGTCGTCCGTACAGGAGACGAGGGCCAAGGCAACGGCGACGGCTGTCAGCGAAATTATCTTTTTCAGCATGATTTTCGTTTTTTTAGGTGTCACTTGTAGTTTTTGACGCACCGCACGGCGGCACCGCATCCGTTGCCGAAATCGAATCCGCCGTTGGTGCGCATGTTGGCTTCGCGGCCCTGGTTCCAGATACGCCAGCCGGCCTTTTTCTTCGCCGAATAGTCGCCGATGAGCGGAATGAAGGCATACATGCGCGGGTCGTTGTCGCCCGGGCCGTAGTCGTAACCCGTCTTATAGAGGCGCCATCCCTGACTGAACATGTTGAAGCCGAAATCGGCCGCCGCAGTCGAAATCTTCTCGGCCGGACAGGTCGGGTTGTAGATGTTCCAGTCGGCGGTGAAGAGCAGCGCCGCGAAGTTGGTCAGCGTACCGCCGCCGAAAGCGCGGTACGAGGCCATTGACTCGGACACGGGGTAATCCGCCGCGCCCGCCTTGAAGGCTGCATAGGCGAGGTCTTTCCAGTCCTGCAAGTTGGCGATGTGCCAGCCGTAGGGACAGATGCCCTGAATCTGCATCTTGAGGTTGGGGTGCTCCGCTTCGGCCTGCGCATCGCCCGCCGCCGAGGCCGCATAGAGGGTCAAATCGGCCGGCATGATGCTCTCCAGCACGTAGACATCGCCTACGGCATCGATCAGCGTCGCCCCGGGCTCGCCGAGCGGCGAATTGATCAGCGCCGACGAACCGCCCTCGCAGGGGTTCAGCGCACCGTTGGGCGATCCCGTCAGTTGCTCGCAGGAGCTGTAGAGACGTCCGTAGATTTCGGCCAGCGGACGGCCCGAACCGTCCTTCGCCTCGACGACCTTGCCGCCGTTCTCCTCGGTATCGAACTCGGGATTACGCGCATCGTAAGGCGCCACGTTGCCGTAACCTCCCGTCTGATGACCGCTCACGAGTCCGCTGCCGAGCTTGTAGCGGCCGATCGCCGCGCCGCCGTCCCAGTGCAGACCCACAGTCATCCACGTCTTCGTGCCGCCGTCGCACGTCACGTATGCCTTGGTGGGATACGTTGCTACCAACTCATCGGGCATGCAGTTGGAAGTCGACACGCGTCCCCACGACCACGTCATCGCGTTGAAGTCGACGGAGAAGTTGCGCACGCCGTCGATGTCGATCGCGGGCCCTGCGGGTACTTCGGCCTCGGCCGAGGCGAGCTCCTTGACCGTGCCGTCCTGCGCGAGCGCATAGCACGGATAGGCCGGCGTCCGTCCGTTCTTGTTGAGCAGTACGGGGTTGCGGCCATCGGACGAACGCAGGAAGTAGAGCGTTCCCGTGTACTCGCCCACCGCCGTGCGCGTCAGCTCGTAAGCCTCGGCCACCGGCAGCGCATCGGCCGACGCGCCGTACATATAATAATAGTCGTAGGCGGCGTTCTGCGTCACCGGAATCTCGAGCGACGCCAGGCTCGTCTCGGCCGATCCGACCGTGATGCGCAGCGTCGCCGTGCGCGCAGCGTCCACATTGTCCCACGGCGCAGCCGTCACGGCGAGCGAACCGACGCCCTTGTCCTCGACCGTCAGCCAGTCGGCCGAACCGGCGCCGTAGACCACTTCATACTTATAGACATCGCCCATGTTGCTCGTGTAGGTCAGCTCCTTCGATTCGCCGGTTGCCATGAAGACAAGCCGCTCGGTCTCGGACGAGACCTCGGCGTCGGCCTTCAGACCGAGCTGCATGAACTCGAAACCGGCCGTCGTGCCGTCGGCCGCGGCGATCGTGACCCTCACCGTGCGGCGATACTCCGTATTGGGTTCGACCGCGATCTCGAAGCCTTCGGCCGACAGATCGTGGATGCCTCCGCCCGCCTCCTCGAAGATCGACGTCACGACCGTCCTGCGCACCGTCGCCCACGCGGCGGCGGCAGGGGCCGATACCTCCCACGCCATGTCCGAAACCGAAGAACCGGCGTTGACGATCACGGCGGCGGTGAAACTCTCGTTGCCCGACGCGGTGGTTCCGTCCGCCAGGAAGGACTCCGCCTCGGGAGAGATCGAAATTCGGGTTCCGGTATCGAAACAATCGGTACCGTCGTCATAACACGACACGGCGCAGAACAGAGTCGCACACGCCCATGCCGCAGTTTTTATCATCGTTTTCATTTTCCTGTCGAATTAAATGGGTGTCAATACCATCCCTCGGTCTGCGTGAGATTCGAGTTCTTGTTGCGTGCAGACCTCGAAATCGGCCACAGCAGGATGTTCGTACCGGAGCGGTTCTCCTTGAGATAGGCGTTGTAGTCCCAGATCTTGTCCAGGCGGATCAGCGCCCACCAAATCACACCCTCGGCCGGAAACTCCAGAAAATACTCGTCGACCAGCGCCGAGAGCACCGCCTCCTGCGAGGCATCGGTATAGTAATCGTCCTTTCCGTAGGCACGCTTGGCAATGATGTTCAACGACTTGAGTGCGCCCGCATAATCCTTGCGGTAGTACTTCAGCTCGGCATCCATCATCACGGCCAGCGCGGTGCGATAGTAGACCAGATCGGCGTCGGAGACCATCTTGCCCGAACTCATGTCGCCGATGAACTTGCGGCAGAAGAAGATCGGCCCCCCATTGGTGCCGTAATTCCCGTCGCCGAGATTCCACTCCACACGGGTGTCGCCCCGCTTGTCGCGGCTGTCGCGGAGCTTGGCGAGGTACTCCTGACCGTAGGTGAGCCACTGCGTCTCCCGAATCGGCACGGGATTGCCCTGATACTGCTTGGCCACCGCATGCTCGGGCAGCGCGAAATACCAGCCGTAACCGCCCGTCTTGGACTCGGTCTGGTCGTTGTAGAGCGCGAAAACGATCTCCTTGCTGTTCTTCACGGGCTTGGCGTTGTCGGCCATGCGGTCGAAGATCTGGCTGTACTTGTCGCACAGCAGCGACGACGAGATGCCGATCGCCCCGAGTGCATCCTCGGCGCCCTCGAGATAGGCATCGCCTCCCTTCTGCGCGGCATACATCCACAGGCTGTACTCGGCCTTGAGCATCAGCACGGCCGTCTTGGTGGCCAGATACTTGTCCGAGCCGAGCGCATCCGAAAGCGCCAGCGCCGACTCGATGTCGGAGCCGATCTGCGCATAGACGTCCGCCTTGGGCGCGCGGAAAGGATAGGTCTCGGGCTGATCGACCGATTCGATCGGCAGCAGGTTGAGAGGCACGTCGCCCCACAGGCGCACAGCCCAGAAATAGGCGTAGGCGCGGGCGAAATAGGCCTGCCCCAACGCCCAGTTGCGCTTGGCGTCGGTCATCGGAATCGACGGAACCGGCGCG
>USBO01000105.1 GCA_900552955.1 uncultured Alistipes sp. | reverse complement strand
CCCGCAAGGCGACATAAAGCATGGCCGCCTGCAACAGCTCATCGTACCGCAGCCGGCTGACCGAATCGGGGGCGACCGCCCGATAAAGCGTTATGCCGGCGAAGATCGCCGCAGCCAACAGGTCGACGATCCCGATTCGCACGCCTCTGCCGCGCAGCAGCAGCGAACCGCCGGCCAAAAGAAGCAGCCCGCCCGTGGCGCGCAGCGTCACGAGGACATTCTCCCCAAGCGTCTGCGTCGGCACGTCGAGCGCCGTTCTCAGCAACTGCCAACAGACGACAGCGAAGAGAACCGGCACGAGACAGCGGAGAAGGTTCGAACGTTTCATAGACTCTTCGAGGATTCGGAACGCATGGGAAGAAAGAGCGGGAGATAGACCAATAACGCAACAACAGAGAAGAGGGTGCCGCTGATCGCCGCGACAGCGAACGCGAACCAGAACACCTCCTCCGGCCCGTCATACAGAAACGGAACGAGCCCAAGCACCGACGACAGGATCGTGAGCGAAATCGGAATGATTTTGTGATTGAACGCCTTCAGATAGAGCGGTATGCCGCGTTTGTGAGAAGTGCGGGCACACGTATCCACCTCGTTGATGAGATAGATGCCGGCATTTACGACGATGCCGCACAACAGGACGAAAGCCGCAAAACCGCCCTGATCGAACACGAAATCCGACCAGCCGAACACGAGGAAGACGCCGATAAATGACAGCGGAATCATCGAAACGATCACCAGGGGTTTGCGCAGGGACTCGAAGATGATGGCGCACATCGCATAGATGATGGCGACCACCAGCAGGATGAGCCAGACCTGCTGCCGTCTCTCCTTTTTTCCGAAATTGTGCGTAGGGGAATCAGCCCGGAATCCGATGGGCAGGATCTCATCGTTGAGTTGTCTGACCGTGCGTTCGATCAGCCGTTTGCCAAGCTCGTAGGAACCGACGAAGTCGAATCCGACCAATATCTCATACGACTGTTTGGAGCGGCGGATCGAGATTCCCGTCCGCCGTTTTTCGATGGAACCGACAGCCGACAGTTTGGTTCTGAGCGAATCGACGCCGACCTGTGCATTGGCGATATGCCAGCGATCGAAACGGTCTCTGTCTCCCGATTCGAGAACGGCCTGCTGCAACTCATGGCCGTTGAACACCGGCGTAAGCCGCGATTTATAGAGCATCGTACGGAGAATCCGGTAATAATCCGCCAGATCGAGTCCTGCCGCCGCAATCCGCTCGTCGTCGTAGCGTATCGTAAATTCGTTGTGCGGCAGCGTCCATGCGTCGCCGTCCATCACTTCGGGCTCCGAAACGCGACGGTTGACCGACAGCGAGTCGATCAGCCGCTCCGCATAGGCCGATAACCGGTCGTAGTTGTAGCCTCGCAGACGTATCTGGTTGCTGCGGTAGGGGCTGACGATGTTGTTGTTGAACGAATTGTCGTCGATGCCCCATACGCGCCACGTCGCTCCGCCGAAATTGATCGCCGCGGCCGTCAGTTCCTGTTTGAGCATCGAGGGGAATCCGCTGTTTTCGCACTCGGGCCTGAATGTGATTTCGATCCGTGCATTGTCGTACGAAGTGATTCGGGTGCGGAACATATCCACCTCGCCGAACCGGCTGATGTAATTCTCCATCTGCCGGACGACATCGTTGAGCTGCTGGACCGTGCAGCCTTCGGCCATGCCGGCGTTGACGTAGAGCACCTTCTGCTCGGGCTCACGATAGTTGCTGTAACGGCTCGTGGCGGTGTTGAAAAGGTGAAGCGACGACCCGAACACCTTGTCGAGCGAACTGCGGTGTTCCGTCACGAAACGGCTCTCCATGATCCGGTTGTAGAAAACCTCGCCGGTGGAGAGAGTCTCTCCCTTTTCAGGCTCGATCCTCTCAGGCAGCAGAAAGAGGGGAATCCCGAACCCCCAGAGAAGTGCGACGGCGAAAATCCACCGGTGCCGCCGGCCCCAGCCTATAAACCGCCCGTACACCCGCGAAATTCGGACGACCGACCGTCGCCGGCCGACGGTCGAGACCGTCATGCCCCGCCTGAGCGGAAATTTGTCGAGCAGCGCCGGAATGAAAAGCAGCGCGACAAGCAGCGAAACGACGAGATTGATGACGATCACCAGCGAGAAATCGGTCAGATTGACCCGCTGGCTTTCGGGCAGCAGCCACACGACGCCCAACGCGCCGATCGTCGTGAGCAGCGCCCCGAGAATCGACACGAAGACCCGTCGGTCATGATAGTAACTGTAATGATCGACCATGATGATCGACGTGTCGATGACGATGCCCAGCGAGACGGTGATGCCGGCCAGGGTGTAGATATGGATATTCAGATCGAGGAGGTTGTAGAAAACGACCGCCACAAGGATATCGACGGCCAGCGTGACGGCGATGATGAAGAGATAGATGCAGTCCCGGCTCACGAAGTATACGAATGCGAGCAGGATGGCCACGCAGAGCAGCGTGCGAACGAAAATCTTGTGCAGTTCGCCCGAGACATACTCCGAGGCGTCGTAGGTGAGCGTCGCCGACAACCCCTTCGGAAACAATGCCTGCAGGCGGTTCATCTCCTCCTTGACGGCCCGCGCCGCCCGCAGCATATTGGCGGATGTTTCGCACCGGACCGAAAGATTGATCGTATTGAGGCCGTTGATCCGGAAATAGCTCGAAGGCAACGCCTCCTGCCAGCGTACCGAGGCGAAATCGCGCAGATAACAGATGCGGCCGTTACGGCGGGCGACCGGTATCCCATCGAAATCCATCGAGGCTCGGTTGCGAAGTTTCAGCACGATGCTGCGCTCCGTCCCGCCCGCATCGTCGGACAGCGCCGTAAGTCCGATCACGTCGCTGCGGAAATAATCGTGGAACGCTTCGGCAAGATCATCCGCCGTTATGCCGCAGGCTTCCATTTTCACGGGATCGAACGTGACGACCCATTCGAACGGCGTCACACCCGATAACGAGACTTTTCCCACCCCCTCGGTCTGGGACAGGGGCGTGCAGACGTGGGCTTCGACATACTCCTCGATGCGCTGAGAGGGCAGATCGCCTTTGATCGTGTAGACAAGCATATCCGACTCGCGCACGCCGCCCGTCGCAATCGAAATAGCGGGGTAGCTGACCTCCTCCGGCAGTTTGGCGTAGAGGTTACGAATCGCCGAGGCCACCTCGAAACGGGCCGCAGCCATGTCCGTGCCCTTGCGGAAACGGACGGTGACGCGGCCGCTGCCTTTCGACGAACGCGACGAAACGCTCTCGCACCCCGTGACGGTCGACAGCGCCCCTTCGATCCGGGACGTGACGCTCTGTTCGATCAGACGTGCCGAGGCGTCGGGCCAGGTAAAGGAGACGTCGATCTTCCGTTCGGCGGGCGACGGAGTGTACTGGATGTTGAGCATCGGCAGCACCGCCACGCCGATGACCGTCAGCGCCGCCATGATGAGCAGCACGGAAAAGGCGGGAATGCCCCGACGCATCCGCGGCGAGTCTGAGCTACTGTTCATCGGCGACGCTTGTAGATTTCATAGTAAGCCAGCGGTATGAAGAATACGCTCACGAAGGTGCCGACGGTCATGCCGCTGATGATGACCAGCGACATCGGGAATTGCAGATCAGACCCCATATCGCCGCGGGCGAGGAAAGGCAGCACGGCCAGAATCGTGGTAAGCGAGGTCATCACGATGGCCTTTAGCCGGAGTTGTCCGGCCTCCAATACGGCATGTTTGAGAGTCGCGCCCTGCCGCCGCAGCTTATTGATCGTGTCGATTTTGAGAATCGAGTCATTGATGACGATGCCGCAGACGACGATCAGTCCGATCATAGACATGAGGTTGAGCGACTCTCCGCACAGCCAGAGGACGAGCAGCGCGCCGAAGAGGTCGATGACGATCTCCGAAAGGATGATCCACGGCTGCACGAGCGACTCGAATAGTGCGGCGAGGATGAAGAACAGCAGCAGCAGCGCCACGATCAGCACCCCGACGAGCTGTTCGACCATGTTGCGATTCGAGAAATAGCTGCCGCTGAAACTCACCTCGAAGCGATCGTCCTCAGCCACACAGCGCCGTATCGTCGCCATGACGGCCGGAATGTCTTTCGGACGGGGCGTCAGGTCCAGCGGATAATAGTCGCCCTCCGCACCGGCGACGACCTCCTTCAGATCGGTGGTAACGGTCTGACGCATCAGAATGCCGACCGGAATCTCGGCATCCGGCGTGCGGATGAAGGTTCTGTCGAGCAGGTCGCCGATATTGCGCAGGTCGTTTCCCACGACGACGGGCAGCGACTCGTCCCCCGCGGTGATCGTAAAAAGCGTGTTCTCATTCAGCGCATTGCGCAGCGTCGTGAGAAGGTCGCCGTAAGAGACGCCGTAGAGCGCCATTTGTTCGGGGCGCGCGACGTAGAGAATGTCTTCCTGCACGGCGACCGGCGGTATCGGCAGGTCGGGAAGTTCGTCGCGGATGCGGCCGATGAGCGACTGCAACTGTTCGGGATCGGCGGCCCGTCCCGAGGTGGAGCGCAGACGCGCCGTGAGCAGGGCCTCCCGATCCGCAAAAATCAGGTCGAAAACATTGCCCGACACCCCGAACGAATAACGAGCCTCGGGAGCGTGCCCGGCCATATAGTTCCGTATCGACTGCTGAACGGCCGCGACGACCGACGCATCGCGGCATTTGAGATAGACGACCGCTTCGGTCACACCCGTATCGTCCGTGTGCGAAAGGACGAATTGCTGGACACCCGCCATGACGGTCGACTGCACGACCTGTCCTTCCAGCGTCGAGACCAGCTCCTCCGTCCTCCGTCCGTTCTCCTCCGCCGAAATCCGGTCGTTCCAATCGATGCGCACCAGCATGTCGCTGTACGTCATCTTCGGCAAACGCTCCTTTCCGATCTCCGCGAAGAGAGCGACAAGCCCCGCGAAGGCGATCACGTAGATGCTCCACATGACGGCCCGATGCCGGAAAAAGTGGCTGGCCCCTCTGCCGCCGGTGGTGCTGAACACTCTGCTGGTGGGGGCTGTCATCGCCTATGAGGAGACGGGTCTTACCGCCGCCTTCCCCGCCACATGGGTCATCAACGGCCTGACCGTGGGCGCCGGGGAGGCCATCGCCTGCTATGGGCTGGGGATGCTCCTGCTGTGGCAGCTGCCCAGGATCCCCTACTTCCGGGATCACGGCTGCCGCTGAACAGGCGGCTTTGCGGGCCATCATCAGCCTGTCTCTATTCCGCTCGATCAGGCGGTTCAATAAAATCTATTCGGCGTGAAAGCGATCGGAGCGCTGCGGTATCCCCGCAGCGCTCCCGGTGCATATAGGGCAGTCTTCGGTGCATCCGCACGCCGTTCTCCCGCATGATATCACCCTCACTTGACGTTCCCTCCGGAAGCTGATATGATGGTATTATATGGTGCGCCATGAAATCTGCAGATCACATGAAACGGAGGTCACCCCATGGATAAGCCCCTTTCCACCAAGCCGGAGGAGTGCCGGTACTCCTTCTTCCAGCACACCCAGTGCGAATTTTTCCCCTGTCACAAAACGGCCAAGCCGGAGGACTTCAACTGTCTGTTCTGCTACTGTCCCCTCTATGCGCTGGGCGACAAATGCGGCGGCAACTTCACCTATGTCGGCGATGGCATCAAGGATTGCAGCGGCTGTCTGGTCCCCCATGGCCGGGGCAGCTACAGCTACATCACCAAGAAATTCCCGGAGCAGGCGGAGCTGGCCCGGAAAAAGGACACTAAGTAAAAAACATCCCCTGACTGCACCGTCAGGGGATGTTTTTACGTTTCTCCGCCTTGCTTCTTCTCATGCCTGCGGCACAGGCCCCGATAGATCAGCAGTCCCACGGCGCTGAGGGCCATGGTTCCGGCAAACACCAAAATGGCAAACAGGTACTGCCTGCCGCCCACGGCGCTTCCGCCCACGGTGGAGGTAATGATGGAGGGAAGGCGGCCCGCTGAGCAGATCAGCAGCCACTTGCCCCAGGACAGATCGGTCAGCCCTGCAAAGTAGCACAGAAGATCCTTGGGCGTTCCCGGCACAACGAATACGATCCAGAACAGCAGATCCCGCTTAGGGGAGCTCTGCAAAAAACGCAGGGACTCGATCTTCTCCTTGGGGAAAAAAAACTCCACCAGCTCCCGGCCGAACCGGC
>USBO01000104.1 GCA_900552955.1 uncultured Alistipes sp. | reverse complement strand
ACTTTCTTACGACTCATTTGGCTGTGGGGCCTCGCCCTGCTCGCCTCCTGCGGCGGGGAAAAGACGCCCGACGATTTCGAAGTGTGGGGACTGGATGTCTCCCGCCATCAGCGGAACGTGAACTGGGAACAGGTCGTCGAGCACGAACGGCCCGACTTCGTGCTCATCAAGGCCACCGAGGGCACAATGATCGTCGACCCGACCTACGACCGCCACCGCAAGGAGCTCGAAAAGGCCGGCGTGCCGTGGGGCGCCTATCACTTTTTCGGACACCGCACGCCGGGCAAGCAGCAGGCCCGCAACTTCATCAGGACGGCCAAGCTCGACAAGGGCAACATCATCCCGGTGCTCGACATCGAGAAGCACCGCTTCATGACCGATCCGAAAAAGTCGGTGCGCGAAGCCAAAGCGTTCTGCGACGAAATCGAACGCTACTACGGCACCCCGCCGATCATCTACTGTTCGACCAATTTCTACGAAACCTACCTCAAGAAAGACTTCGAAGAGGACGACTATATCCTCTGGATCGCCGACTACCGCAAATGTCCGCCGCTAAGGTGGCAGATATGGCAGCACACCGACTCGCACAGCATCCGGGGCATCCGGGGCAACGTGGACCGGAACGTATTCAGAGGAAGCCGGGAACAATTCCGAAAGTTAATCCTGTAAGAAAATGAACATCGAAACCGATTTTCTGGTCATCGGCAGCGGCATCGCCGGACTGAGCTTCGCGCTCAAAGCCGCCGAACACGGCCACGTCACGATCGTCACCAAGAGCGAACTGGGCGAATGCAACACCGACTATGCACAGGGAGGCATCGCATCGGTCATGTACGAGCCGGACACGTTCGAAAAACATATCCACGACACGCTGGTCTGCGGAGCGGGCATCTGCGACAGGGCCGCCGTGGAGCAGGTCGTGCGGAATGCGCCGGGCGTCATCAAGCAGCTCATCCAGTGGGGCACCAAGTTCGACAAGGACGCTTCGGGACGCTACGACCTGAACCGCGAGGGCGGGCACAGCGAACACCGCATCCTGCACCTCGTCGACCTGACGGGACACGAAATCGAACGGGCCCTGATCAAGCGCGTCAAACGCCACCGCAACATCGACATCTACGAGCACCATTTCGCCGTGGACATCCTCACGCAGCACCATCTGGGCGAGTTCGTCACGCGTCACACGCGGGGCGTCGCCTGCTTCGGCGCCTATGTGCTCGACCTGACGACGAACGCCGTCGAGACGCTGCTGGCGAAATTCACGGTGGTGGCCACCGGCGGCTGCGGCAACGTCTATTCGACCACGACCAATCCCGTGGTGGCCACCGGCGACGGCATCGCCATGTGTCACCGCGCGAAGGCCATCACCGAGAACATGGAGTATATCCAGTTCCACCCCACGTCGCTCTATAACCCGGGCGAGCGGCCGTCGTTCCTCATCACGGAGGCGATGCGCGGCTTCGGCGCCATCCTGCGTCTGCAGAGCGGCGAGGAGTTCATGGACAAATACCACCCGATGAAGTCGCTGGCGCCGCGCGACGTGGTGGCGCGCTCGATCTACCGCGAGATGCAGCTGCGCGGCGAGGAGTTCGTCTATCTGGACGTGACGCACAAGCCCGCCGATGCGATCCGCAGCCACTTCCCCAATATTTACGAAAAGTGCCTTTCGATCGGCATCGACATCACCAAAGACTGGATTCCCGTCACGCCGGCGGCCCACTACTGCTGCGGCGGAGTGAAGGTCTCGACCGACGGCCAGACGTCGATCCTCCGGCTCTATGCGCTGGGCGAGACCTCGTGCACGGGGCTGCACGGCGCCAACCGGCTGGCCTCCAACTCGCTGATCGAGGCGGTGGTCTACGCCGATCAGGCGGCGCGCCATGCCGTGGCGCAACTGGACAAGGTTGCCATTCAGGAGGGCATCCCCGACTGGAATTTCGAGGGGACGGCCACAGCCGAGGAGATGCTGCTGGTGATTCAGTCGAAGCGCGAGTTGCAGCAGATCATGTCCAACTACGTGGGCATCATCCGCTCGAACCTCTACCTCAAGCGCGCCATGCGCCGGCTGGAGACGCTCTGGCACGAGACCGAAGAGCTCTACGGCAAGACGACGCCCAACCGCGAACTGTGCGAGCTGCGCAATATGATTACGGTGGCCTACCTCGTCATCAAGCAGGGACGCGAGCTCAAGGAGTCGGTCGGCTGCCACTACAATACGGATTATCCGCCTCGAACGACAAGCGAAAATTAACTCTGCCGGAGCCGGAAACAGGCTTGCGGACAACGATATGACTTTACAGGAAGAGATTACCCGACGGCGGACGTTCGCCATCATTTCGCACCCCGATGCCGGTAAGACGACCCTTACCGAGAAGCTGCTGCTCTTCGGCGGCGCGATCCATGTGGCGGGTGCCGTCAAGAGCAACAAGATCAAAAAGGGCGCGACGTCCGATTTCATGGAGATCGAACGGCAGCGCGGCATCTCGGTGGCCACCTCCGTGATGGGATTCGAATACAAGGGGGTGAAGATCAACATCCTCGACACCCCGGGCCATGAAGATTTCGCCGAGGACACCTACCGCACGCTGACGGCCGTCGACTCGGTCATCATCGTCATCGACGGTGCCAAAGGCGTCGAGCAGCAGACGCGCCGCCTGATGGAGGTGTGCCGCATGCGCAAGACGCCGGTGATGGTCTTCATCAACAAGCTGGACCGTCCGTGCAAGGATCCGTTCGACCTGCTCGACGAGGTGGAGCGCGAGCTGCGCATCCGCGTGCGGCCGCTGGCCTTCCCGATCTCCAACGGCACGACGTTCAAGGGCGTCTACAACATCTATGCGCACGATCTGTCGCTCTTCACCTCCGACGAGCGGCAGACGGCCACGGCCTCGACGGTCGAGATCAGCGACCTGGCCTCCGCCGAGCTCGACGCGCAGGTGGGCGAACGCTATGCCCGCCAGCTGCGCGACGATCTGGAGCTGATCGAGGGGGTCTACGACCCGTTCGACCGCGATGAGTATCTCGCGGGCGATCTGGCGCCGGTCTTCTTCGGGTCGGCGATCAACAACTTCGGCGTGCGCGAGCTGCTCGACTGTTTCATCGGCATCGCCCCCTCGCCGCGCCCCTCGCCGACCGAGACGCGCGGCGTGGAGCCCGCCGAGGAGAAGATGACGGGCTTCGTCTTCAAGATCCATGCGAACATGGATCCCAACCACCGCGACCGCATCGCCTTCCTGAAGATCTGTTCGGGCCGCTTCGAGCGCAACCGCAACTACCTGCACGTGCGCAGCGGCAAGCAGCTCAAGTTCTCGTCCCCGACGGCCTTCATGGCTGAGAAAAAGTCGGTGATCGACGAGGCTTTCCCGGGCGACATCGTGGGTCTGCACGACACGGGAACCTTCAAGATCGGCGACACCTTTACCGAGGGCGAGAAGCTGAAATTCACGGGCATCCCGTCGTTCGCGCCCGAGCAGTTCCGCTACATCGAAAACGCCGATCCGCTCAAGTTCAAGCAACTGGCCAAAGGCGTCGATCAGTTGATGGACGAGGGCGTGGCGCAGCTGTTCACCTCGCAGCTCAACGGCCGCCGCATCATCGGCACGGTCGGGGCGCTGCAGTTTGAGGTGATCCAGTACCGGCTGGAGCACGAGTACGGCGCCAAGTGCCGCTGGGAGCCGATCTCGATCCACAAAGCCTGCTGGATCGAGAGCGACGACGCGGCGCAGCTGGCCGATTTCAAGCGGCGCAAGCACACCAACATGGCCGTCGACAAACACGGCCGCGACGTCTTTCTGGCCGACACGAGCTACGCACTGGCGCTGGCGCAGGAGAATTTCAGGGAGATCCGCTTCAAGTTCACCTCCGAGTTTTAGGCTGCGGGGTGCACGACCCGAAAACGACCGTCCGAAACGCTTTCGGACGGTTTTTTACGGGTTGCGTGCCGCGGAAAGGAGGTTCCGTACCCCCGGAGGCGTTCGCCGCGAGCCGCCCGATTGCGCGCGGATGCGATAAAACGCTGGCAATGTATAAGAAAATGCGGATTCCATACGTTGAATCATAGCGGTCGGGCGTCGGAAACCGTAAATTCGGGTTCGCTTTTTGTCCGTTTTTTGCGGGAAAGCGTATCTTTGCGGGACGAAAGCGCGGCGACTGCGCGTGTGCGAACTTCGAAACAAGATAGGTTAGGTTATGGATCCGAAAATGGACAGATGGGTGCGTAGAGCCGGCTCGTGGTGCGAGCGGGCTCGGGCGCGAACCAAGAACAGGTGGATTATGGGGATTGTGATCGGGTTGATCGCAGTGGTCGGCGTGGCTGTCGTCATCTGGGTGCTTCGCCCCCGGAGCGAGCAGGCGCGCATCCCGATCGTGGCGGTCGAACCCGTCTCCACGCAGGACGTGGAGATCTACGGCGAATACGTGGGGCGTATCCGCGCCCAGCAGTTCGTCGAGGTGCGGGCCCGAGTGGAGGGCTATCTCGAACGGATGCTCTTCCGCGAGGGCAGCTACGTGCAGAAGGGGCAGACGCTCTTCGTGATCGACCCCAAGATCTACAGGGCCCGTATGGACAAGGCCAAGGCGCAGCTCAACAAGGATCGTGCGCTGGCGCAGAAGGCCGAACGCGATCTGAAGCGCATCCGGCCGCTCTATGAACAGAACGCGGCCAGCCAGCTCGATCTGGACAACGCGACGGCCGCCTACGAGAGCGCCACGGCCAACGTGCTGATGAGCGAGGCCGACCTGATGCAAGCCGCCACGGCGCTGAGCTACACCACGGTGCAGTCGCCCATCACGGGCTATATCAGCGCCAGCAACGCCGATATCGGCACGCTCGTGGGGCCTGCGGGCAAGTCGCTGCTGGCCACCGTGGTCAAGAACGACACGGTGCGCGTCGATTTCAGCATGACGGGCCTCGACTATCTGCGCAGCAAGGAGCGCAACGTCGATCTGGGTCAGAAGGACTCGACGCGCCGCTGGAATCCCTACATCACCGTCACGCTGCCCGACAATTCGCGCTATCCGCTGCGGGGACTGGTCGATTTCGCCGATCCGCAGGTCGATCCCGAGACGGGCACCTTCTCCGTGCGGGCCGAGATGCCCAATCCCGACCGCATCCTGCAGCCCGGGCAGTTCACGAAGGTCAAACTGCTGCTCGACGTGCGCGAGAACGCCGTGGTCGTCCCCTCCAAGGCGCTGGCCATCGAGAAGGGCGGCGCCTACATCTATGTCGTGCGGCCCGACAGCATCGTCGAGAAACGGTTCGTCGAGATCGGGCCCGAGATCGACAACAAGACGGTGGTCGAGCGCGGACTCTCGTCCGGCGAGCGGATCGTCGTCGAGGGCTATCACAAACTCAACCACGGGATGCATGTCGAGGCGATCGAGTCCGGCCGCGACGGTAAACGATCCAAGTGAGCCGGCCTATGAGAAGTGATTTTTTCATCGACCGTCCGGTCTTCTCGACCGTGCTCTCGGTCATCATCGTCATTGTGGGCGTCATCGGACTGGCGCTGCTGCCCGTCGATCAGTATCCCGAGATCGTCCCGCCCGTCGTGCGGGTGAGCGCCTCCTACCCGGGGGCCAGCGCCCAGACCGTCACGCAGGCCGTGGCGACGCCCATCGAACAGGAGCTCAACGGTACGCCCGGGATGCTCTACATGGAGTCGTCGTCGAACAATTCGGGCGGCTTCACCGCCACGGTCACCTTCGACATCGGCACCGACGCCGATCTGGCGGCCGTCGAGATTCAGAACCGCGTGAAGCTGGCCGAAAGCCGGCTGCCGGCCGAAGTGGTGCAGAACGGCATCTCGGTCGAGAAACAGGCGTCGAGCAAGCTGCTGACCATCACGCTGCTGTCGTCCGATCCCAAGTTCGACGAAATCTATCTGAGCAACTATGCCACGCTCAACGTGCTCGACATGCTGCGGCGTATCCCGGGCGTGGGCAGCGTTTCGAACGTCGGATCGCGCTATTACGCCATGCAGATCTGGGTGCTGCCCGACCGTCTGGCCAATCTGGGGCTGACGGTGCAGGACTTGCAGCGTGCGCTCAGGGATCAGAACCGCGAGTCGGCCGCCGGCGTGCTGGGCCAGCAGCCGATGACCGATCTCGACGTGACGATCCCCATCACGGCGCAGGGACGTCTGTCGTCGGTGGGCGAGTTCGAGCAGATCGTGGTGCGGG
>USBO01000103.1 GCA_900552955.1 uncultured Alistipes sp. | reverse complement strand
CGGAGCAGCGGATCAGGAAGTTGGCCGGAATGCTCTCCACGGCATAGGCCTCGGCGGCGGGCGTTCGGAAGCCGGTGAGGTCGCTCACCTGAATCCACTTCAGCCCCTGCTGTTCGACGGTGTCGGTCCAGCGCTGGCGGTCGGAGTCGAACGACACGGCGTAGATCTCGAAGCCCTCTTTGGCGTATTTGTCGTAATCGGCTTTCAGATAGGGAATTTCAGCCATGCAGGGGCCGCACCACGAAGCCCAGAAGTCGAGCAGGACATATTTGTTTTTCGGGTTCCCGACCACGGATGCGAGCGTGATTTCGCGGCCTTCGGCGTCCTTGCCCGTCACGTCGATGTAGGGGTGGCCGGCGCTCACGCGGAGTTTGCGCTCGGTGGATTCGCGCAGCGCGGTCAGTTGGGGGCGCTGCTGCCACTCGGCGGGGAAGAGCGCGATCTGCTCCATCACCTCCTCGGGCGAGAGGAAGGCGTAGGCGTTGTTCATGAAGGTCGTGACGCCGAAGATGTTGTCGCGGTTGGCCTCGACGGCATCGGACATCGCACGCGAGTACTCCTTGCGCAGGCTGTCGCGCTGCCTCTCGCTGCCGGCCCTGGCGAACTCCTCCTCGAGCGAGGCGATCCGCTCGTCGAAGGCGCGCTGCGTGTCGTTCGACGCGGTGCCCAGCACGGCGATGTCGGCCGGCGCCGAGAGCGAACCGTCGACCTCGATGCGTCCGTTCTCCAGGAAGAAGCGGGCGAAGGGCTGCTGACGGTCGGTGCTCAGGTAGACCATTTCGGGCGTTTCAGCTTTGCCGCGGAAGACGAAGCCCTCTTAGGTGACTTTGGCCGAATCGATGACCTCCGCCTGACCCGTGAAGCGCAGCAGGTAGACGTAAGGGGTGTCGAGTCCGGCGATTTTGCCGCGGATCGTGTAACCGTCGGAGGAGCAGGCGCCCAGCAGGAACAGGGAGGCTGCGAATGCAAGTGTTTTTTTCATCGTTATCGTTCTTTCAGTTGGTCGATCGCCTTTTCCAGCGCGTTGAGCCGCTGCTGCAACTCGGGGAGGTTGCGGAAGACGGCGTTCGCGCGGTGGAACTTGATGCCCGGCAGCGCCGGCGTGCCCATGCGCACTTCGTCATCGGGCACGCTCTTGTCGATGCCGCTCTGCGAGCCGATCTTCACGCGGTCGCCGATGGTGACGTGGTCCGCGATGCCGACCTGCCCTGCGAGGAAGCAGTTGCGGCCCACCTTCGACGAACCCGCGATGCCCATCTGCGCCGACGAGACGGTATGCTCGCCGATCTGCACGTTGTGTCCCACCTGGATCAGGTTATCAAGTTTCACGCCACGGCGGATGATCGTCGAATCGGTTTTCGCACGGTCGATACAGGTGTTGGCGCCGATCTCGACGTCGTCCTCGATAAGGACGTTGCCCAACTGGGGGATTTTGTCGAAGCCGCCTTCGGCGTTCGGCGCGAATCCGAAGCCGTCGGCACCGATCACCGAGCCGGCGTGGAGGATACAGCGGCTGCCGATGCGGCACCCCTCGTAGATCTTCACGCCCGGGTAGAGCGTCGTGTCGTCGCCGATCGTCACCCCGTCGCCGACGTAGACCTGCGGATAGATGCGGCAGCGGTCGCCGATGCGTGCGCCCGCCTCGATGACGGCGAAGTCGCCCACGTAGCACTCCGCGCCCACGGTCGCCTCGGGCGAAATCGACGCTTTTTCGCTGACGCCCCGCTTCTGCGGACGGGCGGCGTTGTACATCTCCAGCAGCCGCAGCACCGCAGCGCCGGCGTCGTCGACCTTCACGAGCGTGGCCCGCACCTCGCGCTGCGGCGTGAAGGCACGGTCGACCAGCACGATCGAGGCGCGGGTGGTGTAGAGGTAGGGTTCGTATTTGGGATTGGTCAGATAGGCCATCGAACCGGCTTCGCCCTCCTCGATCGAGGAGACGGTGTGCACTTTGGCCGTCTTGTCCCCGACGATGTCGCCGCCCAGGAAACCGGCGATCATCTCGGCTGTGAATTCCATCATTTCATCTATTTCGTTTGGTTTGACAAATCGTTTGGGAGGTAGCGCTCCAGCTCCACGCCGCGGGGCAGAAACTCTGCCACGGAGCGGCCGAAGGCGAGCACCTCGCGCACCGTCGACGAGGAGATGTCGGCCACGTCGGGCGGCGTGAAGAGCATGACCGTCACCACCGAGGGGTAGAGCCGGCGGTTGGTGGCGGCCATCGTCCGTTCGTATTCGAAATCGGTGGTGTTGCGCACGCCGCGGATGACGGCCGCTGCGCCGACCCGCTGCGCGAAGTCGCCCGTGAGGCCGTCGTAGATCATCGCTTCGACGCGCGCGTCGCCGGCATAGCGGTCGTCGATAAGCCGTTTGCGGTTCTCGACGCTCAGCAGCCCCTGTTTCGAGACGTTGTTGCCGATGCCGATGACGACCTTGTCGAAGAGGTGCAGCGCCTTTTCGACGATGGCTTCGTGGCCGCGCGTGAAGGGGTCGAACGACCCCGGGAATATGGCTGTTTTCATCCCTCGGTGTGGGTTTTATCGTAGGCAAAGATAGAAAAACAATTGAACAATTCCGATTTCCGGCGGGAAAATCTCAGGCTCGTCGCCGGGGTGCCGACGAAAACCGGCCCGGAGCGTTCGAACGCCCCGGGCCGCGACATTTATTCAAGCATGGAGTTACGCCACTTTGAGCGTGATGCCCGTCTCGGCGGGAAGGATTCGCACCTTGTCGCCTTCGCTGACGCGGCCTTCGATGATGAGCGTCGAAAGCGGCTCCTCGACATTGTCCAGCAGCGTGCGCTTGAGCGACCGCACGCCGTAGCGCGCTTCGTAGCCCATCGTGGCCAGCCGGCGTTTCGCCTCGTCCGAAATCTCGACCTCGTAGCCGAGCCGCTGCGTGCGGTCGAGCAGGCGGCCCAGTTCCAGTTCGACGATGCGCTCCACGTCGTCGAGCGAGAGCGTGCGGAAGACGATGATGTCGTCGATGCGGTTGAGGAACTCCGGTGCGAAGGTCTGTTCGAGCGCCTTGCGGTACTCGGTCTGCGGTGCCGCCTGCTCGATGACCGTCTTCGACGAGGTGGTGTAGCCCACCTGGACGGCGCGCTGCACGGCGGCGCGCGAACCGACGTTGGAGGTCATGATGATGACCGTGTTGCGGAAGTCGACCTTGCGGCCCGAGCCGTCGGTGAGGTGCCCCTCATCGAAGATCTGCAACATGGCGTTGAAGACCTCGGGGTGCGCCTTCTCGATCTCGTCGAACAGCACCACGGCGTAGGGCTGGCGGCGTACCGCCTCGGTGAGCTGTCCGCCCTCGCCGTAACCGATGTAGCCCGGAGGCGAGCCGATGAGGCGCGAGACGTTGTGCTTCTCGGCGTACTCGCTCATGTCGATGCGGATGAGCCCGCGCCGCTCGTCGAAGAGCCATTTCGACAGCTCCTTGGCCAGCAGCGTCTTGCCCACGCCCGTCGGGCCGACGAAGAGGAAGACCCCGATGGGGCGGTTCTCGTCCTTGAGTCCGGCGCGCGACCGCTGGATCGAGCGCGCCACCTTTTCGACGGCGGTCGTCTGGCCGACGACGCGTCCCGAGAGATACTCCTTCATGCCGCGCAGACGGCCCAGCTCGCCCGAGGTGACCCGTTCGATGGGGATGCCCGTGACGGAGGTGATGACCTGCGCGATGTGCTCGGCACCGATCTCGGCCGGATGGCTTTCGAGCGACCGCTGCCACTCGGCACGGCGCTCGTCGAGCTGCGTCCGCAGCGCCAGCTCACGCAGACGGGCTGCGGCGGCCTTTTCGTAGACGAGCTGACGCACCGCGTTGCGGCGCTCCTCGCGCGTTGCGGTCAGCGCCGCTTCCATTTCGCGCAGCGCGTCGGGTTCGCGGGCGGCCTGCAGGTGCATGCGCGATCCCGCCTCGTCGAGCACGTCGATGGCCTTGTCGGGGAAGAAGCGGTCGGTGATGTAGCGGTTCGTGAGCGTCACGCACGCTTCGAGCGCTTCGTCCGTGTAGCGCACCTTGTGGTGCGCCTCGTAGCGCGGCGCGATGTTGCGCAGGATCTGGAGCGTCTCCTCGCACGAGGTCGGCTCGACCAGCACGCGCTGGAAACGGCGCTCGAGCGCGGAGTCCTTCTCGATGTTTTCGCGGTATTCGTCGAGCGTCGTGGCGCCGATGGTCTGCAACTCGCCGCGCGCGAGCGCGGGTTTGAGGATATTGGCCGTGTCGAGGCTCCCCTGGGTCGACCCTGCGCCCACGATGGTGTGGATCTCGTCGATGAAGATGATCGTGTCGTCGGACTTGCGCAGCTCGTCGAGCAGTTGTTGCATGCGCTCCTCGAACTCGCCGCGGAACTTGGTGCCCGCCACCAGCGACGAGACGTCGAGCGAGTAGAGCCGCTTGCCTGCGATGGTGTAGGGGACGTCGCCGGCGGCGATGCGCAGCGCGAGCCCCTCGACGATGGCGCTCTTGCCCACGCCCGCTTCGCCGATGAGGATCGGGTTGTTCTTCTTGCGGCGCGAGAGGATCTGCACCACGCGTTCGATCTCGCAGTGGCGGCCGATCACGGGGTCGATCTTCCCTTCGCGCGCCTGCTGCGTGAGGTCGACGCCGAACTTGTCGAGCATGCGGCTGCCTCCGGCCGGCCGCTGCTCCTGATCGGAGTGGTCGAGCAGATGGACGTGCAGCTCGGTGCGCGCGTCGTCGGGCGCACTCGAACGGCGGAGCTCCTCCTCGATGACCGCGGGGGTGATATGATACATCTCCAGCACGCGGGCGCCGATGGTCTGCGTATCGCCGATGATGAAGTGCAGGGCATGGGCCGTGGAGACGTTGGAGAGGGTGCGATAACGTTTGCGCAGCTCCTCGGCGAACTCCACGTAGAACTCCTCGGGGTTTCCGTCCGGGCCGTCGGTGCGCTCCTGCAGATCGCGTTCGATGCGCAGGCGGACCTGATAGATTTCCCAGTCCTTGAGACGGGCCGAAAGCAGTTGGTAGGCCAACGATCCCTCCTCCCGAATCATCTCGAGCAACAGGCGATCCTTCAACCAGCGGGTCTCTCCTTGTTTCGATGTGTCGAACGCCGTGCGGGCGATCAGCCCCTCGAGCGTCTTTGAAATCTTGGTCTGCATAATTTTTCGTCGTCTGATAATTCGCAGAGAAAACGCAGGACGGAATCGTGATATTGTGTGTTCTTATAGAAATTTTAAATTTTATTAGTAAATAGTATGACAGAGCGTGAGAAAAACGGACGGCGCGATGCACCGTCCGAATCGTAAGGGGTTGATCGGTATTGGATTATAGTCCGCAGGCCGGTTGCGTCGGGCGGGTCAGCCGCGGAGCAGCTCCGAGCTGCGGGGCCACTCGCCGATCTCCATATCGCGGATGTCGGCGCCGTCGACGACGAAGCGCAGCGCTGTGCGCACCTTATGTATGCCGTAGTTGCCCGCGCCGCCCGGGTTGAGGTGGAGCAGGCCGTAGACCGGATCGTACATGACGCGCAGGATATGGGAATGGCCCGCCACGAAGATCGCGGGGCGGGCCGACTGGATGCGCTGGAGGATGCGCGGATCGTAACGGCGCGGGTAGCCGCCGATATGGGTCATCAGTACCGTGGCCTCCTCGCAGCGGAAAAAGTCGACCGTCGGCCAGACGCGCCGCATCGTGCCGCCGTCGGTGTTGCCGCAGACGGCGCGCAGGGGTTTGAAGGCGGCGATGCGGTCGGCCAGTTCGAGCGAGCCGATGTCGCCGGCGTGCCAGATCTCGTCGACGTCGGCGAGAAATCCGCGCAGCGTGTCGTCGAAGGTGCCGTGCGTGTCCGAGATGAGTCCGATGCGTTTCAGGAGACGGGTGATTGGTTCCGGATGTTGCGTGATCGAACGGGGCAGGGTCAGTATTTCCCCTTCCACAGTTCGCGGATGCGGTCGGCGATCTTCGCCTCGGCGGGGTTCTGCGTGTTGGGTTCGTAGAACCGCCGCCCCTTGAGGCTCTCGGGCATGAACTCCAGATCGGCGAAGCCGCCGTGGTCGTGGGCGTATTTGTAGCCCTTGCCGTAACCCGCCTTGTCCATCAGTTTGGTCGGGGCGTTGCGCAGGTGGAGCGGCACGGGGCGGTTCGAGGTGTCGTGCTCGACGAGCGCGAGCGCCTTGTTGATGGCCATGTAGGCCGAATTGCTCTTGGGCGACGTGGCCAGATAGATCGTCGCCTCGGCCAGCGGGATGCGGGCCTCG
>USBO01000102.1 GCA_900552955.1 uncultured Alistipes sp. | reverse complement strand
TGCCATCGCCTACAAGACCGACCGCTGGAACATCTCGCGGCTCGACAACTCGTTCCAGCTCTCGGGGGTGATGATGCTCGACAGCTCGGTCGACAGCGAAGCCGAGGCCGAACGGATCGTGCGCACAGCCGAAGAGCGGTTCGCGGGCAAGCCCGGGCAGGTGATGTTCGTGCTGAAGGAGGGGAGCGAGAACGACCACTCGCGCTTCATCCCCATCGCCGCGCAGAACGACGCGGACTGGAAGGCCCTGCACGATCAGGCCGTATCGGACATCGTGGTGGCGCACTCGTGGTTCCGCTCGCTCAGCGGACTGGACTACGCCTCGGGATTCAACTCGGAGCGCATCCTCCACGAATACGAGGTGGCGCTCAACACCGTCATCCTCGGCGAGCAGGCCGAGCTGCTCGAACCCATCCGCACGCTGCTGCGCGAGACGCTCGGCCTTGACGCCGCGTCGCTGCAGATCGTCAACCGGCCGCCCACGCGCTCCAAGCCCCTCTACATGAAGGTCTGGGAGGCCCGCAAGGCCGACGGCCTGGACTACGACCCCGACGACGAGGGGCAGCAGCGCTACCTCTCGGAGATCACCAAGTACAACCTCACGCACATCGACTGACCATGCAGACACTCATCACTCCGGCCGCCGTGGTCGAGCACGCCTTCGGCGACGGCGAATACATCGCGCCCGAGGCCGTCCCCGAGGCGGCGATCGTCGCCGCGCAGGAGAGCTACGTGCGTCCCGTGACGGGCGACGCGCTCTTCGCGCGGCTGCTCGCCGGCGACCACGCCGACTTCACCCGCGAATACCTCGCAGCGCCGCTGGCGCTCTACGTGCGCCATCTGCTCGCACCGCAGTTCGACCTGCGGCACGGGCCGTGCGGCACCGTGCAGCCCCGCTCGGACAGCTTCACCCCGGCGTCCGACACGGTGCTCCGGCGCAGCCGGCGCGCCCTGCTCCGCAGCGCACGGCGCCTGTTGCGGCGCGCATCCGACCACCTCGATTCCCACCGTGCGCAGTTCCCGCTCTACGACCCGCGGGCCGATGCGCTCAAACGCTGCTCGACCGATGGAGGATTTGTACAGATTCGTTAGCGGCGCGGCCGCAGCGCTGGCCGGCT
Source organism: uncultured Alistipes sp. (assembly GCA_900552955.1). Lineage (GTDB taxonomy): Bacteria > Bacteroidota > Bacteroidia > Bacteroidales > Rikenellaceae > Alistipes. Next base: position 5,229 of record USBO01000102.1, on the reverse strand, counting down.
GGTTCGCACCCGTGGCACCGCTGGTGGCGTGCGTCTTCGGCTTCATCGCCGTCGACTTCGTGACGGGAGCGGCCGCCAGCCGCGCCGCGGCCCGACGCGAGGGTCGTCCGTGGTGGTTCGAGAGCGCCGAGGCGTGGCGCACGGTGCAGAAACTCGCACTCGTCACGACGGGCATCGTCATGGCCTGGGCCATCGACCGCCACGTGCTCGACTTCATGGAGCTGCACGCCGCGCGGCTCTTCACGGGCTTCGCCTGCGGCGTAGAATTCTGGTCGTTCCTCGAGAACGCCGCCCAGCTCTCGGAGGCTCCGGTCTTCCGCTGGCTCAAACGCTACGTACACCGGCGCATACGAAAGGAGGCGGGCGATGCATGAGCTGCCGCGCGGCCTGCGCAACCGCAATCCGGGCAACATCCGCCGTTCGTCCGTGCGCTACAAGGGCGAGACCGAGAGCCGCGACGCGGCCTTCAAGGCGTTCCGCACGATGGCGTGGGGCTATCGCGCGATGTTCGTGCTGCTGCACACCTACCGCGTCCGCCACGGAATCGCCACCCTGCGCGGCATGATCGCCCGCTGGGCCCCGCCCGCGGAGAACGACACGGAGGCCTACCTGCGCACCGTCGTGCGCCGCAGCGGCGTCGCCCCCGACACCGAGATCGACACCCGCGACCGCTCCGCGATGACGCGCATCGCGGCGGCGATGGCGCGCGTGGAGAACGGCACGGCGCCCGACGAGGAGGAGATCGCCGAGGGATGGCGGCTTTTTCGCACAGATTTCTGACTTTTCGTGTTATCTTTGCCGTATGGAGAGCCCGCTTCATCCGCCCCGAAAACGCCCCTCCCCGACGGCCGCAGGCCCCTATCCGATGGTGTGGGTGCTGCTCTTCACAGCCACCGGGGTCGCGGCCGCCCGTCATGCGACGCTACCGGTCGCCTTCATGGCCATCGCGTTCGCTGCGGCCGTGCTCATGGCTCTCGTCACGCTTCGCAGGCGCATCGGCGAAGCCTACATCGCCGCCGCCCTGCTGCTCCTCGGCATGATGCTGCCCGCGCTGCGGCCCCAACCGGCCTACGGCCCCGAAAGCGACAACCGCCTCCACGAAGCGGCGTCGGAGCGCATCCGGCGGCTCGGACTCTCGCCCGACGCCGAGGCCCTGACGCTGGCGATGGCCGCCGGCGACCGCACGGAACTGACGGCCGAACGGCGTGCGCCCTATGCCCGCACGGGAACGGCCCATGTGCTGGCCGTGTCGGGGCTCCACGTGGGGATGGTCTTCCTCTACGTCAACCTGCTGCTGGGCGGGCTGGCGCTGCTGCACCGCGGTCATCTCGTGCGCAACGCGGCGGCTGTCGTTACGATCTGGCTCTTCGCCGCGGCAGCGGGGCTGTCGCCCGGCACGATCCGCGCCGCGGTGATGTTCACCGCCCTGCAACTGGCGCTGGCCACGACGTCGCGCTATGCGGGCGTCAACATCCTGGCCACGGCGGCCTTCGGGATGCTGCTGTGGCGGCCGGCCTATCTCCATCACGCGGGATTCCGGCTGTCGTTCCTCTCCGTAGCGGCGATTCTGCTGTGGGGCGTACCCCTCTGCCGGCGGCTCCGTACGCCGTGGCGGGCCGCGAACGCACTGCTGGGAACGCTCGTCATGAGCGCGGTGGCCGCGGCAGCCACCGCCCCGCTCGTCTCGTACTGCTTCGGGCAGATTCCGCTCCTCGGCACAGCGGTCAATCCGCCCGTGATCCTGCTCACCTACGGGGTGGTCGGGGTGTCGCTGCTATGGATGGCGATGCCCCTGCCACCCCTTTCGGTCGTCGTGCGCCCGGCGCTCGAAGGGCTGCTGTCGCTGCAAAACCGGCTGGTCGAAGCGGCGGCCACGCTTCCGTATGCCGCCGTCGACTACCGCATGACGGCGGAGCAGGCGGCGGCGCTCTATCTCTTTTTCACGATTTTCACCCTCGTCGCATACCGTCCGTGGCGGAAAAATCGGTAACTTTGCGCCGATGACCCGCGAAGAGTTCGATACGCTGTGCCGCGACGAGGTGCGCCGCGCCGTGGAGGAGAGCCTCGGCCGCGACCCGCTGGCCGTGGCGCTCGACCGCCGCATCCCCCATGCGGCGCTGGTGGCCACACAGGTCAAATACCTCGAACGAGCGCGCACCAAACTCCCCTCCTACCGCGCCGCACGCTGCATCCTGCCGCCGCGCGCCTTCGAACAGGCGTCGAGCGAGGCGTGCGCCGCACACAAAGCGATCGAAGGCGACGCAGTGCTCGACCTGACGTGCGGGCTGGGCGTCGACGCACTGGCGCTCGGACGGCGGTTCCGGCGTGTGGTGACGCTCGAGCGCGACCCCGTGCTGGCGGCCGTCGCGGCGCACAACCTGCGGCTGCTCGGCGCCGCGAACGTGGAGGTGGTCTGTGCCGCAGCGGAGGAGTATCTCACCGCCGCGACCGAGCGGTTCGACTGGGTGTACGCCGACCCCGACCGCCGCAGCCGGACGGGACGCAAGCTCGTGCTGCTCGAAGATTGCTCGCCCGACATCCTGCGGCTGCAGCCCGCCATCCGGCGCTGCGGCGCGCGGCTCTGCCTGAAGAACTCGCCGCTGTTCGACGCCGCCGAGGCGCTGCGGCTCTTCCCCGCGGCCCGCATCGAAGCGGTATCGCTGCACGGCGAGTGCAAGGAGCTGCTCGTCTACGACGACGGCACGGGCCCGCTGCTGACGGCCACGGCGCTCGGCGCCGGAAGCGTGACCTTCCCGCCGGAGGCGGCTCCCGCACCGCCCCCGCCGACGTTCGACCCGACGGCTTACCGCTATCTCTTCGTGCCCGACGTGGCGTTGCAGAAGATGCGGCTCGTGCGCCGTGCGCTCGAGGGGCAGGCCGACGCATGGAGCCAGAACGGTTTCGCCTTCTCGCGCCGGCCCGTGGAAGGCATCGCGGGACGGACGCTGGCGATCGCCGCCATCGAGCCGTTCGATGCAAAGGCGCTGCGGCGCAGGCTGCGCGGCAGAGGGATCGAGCTCCTCAAACGCGACTTCCCGCTGACGCTGGCCGAGATCCACGCACGCACGGCGACGCACGCGGGCGACGAGCTGCGGCTGGCCTTCACCCGCATCGGCGGCAGGGCGTGGACAATCGAACTGGCGGCGGAGAACGAATGACACGCAACGGAGCGGCTCTCCCTGAACTCGCAATGCGGCTCTTCGAGCCGCGCGGGCCGCAGCACGAGCCCGAAGAGAGCTTCTCCGAAAACGAATACGAAAAACGATGGACGACGTAAGACTGGACAAATACCTGTGGGCGGTGCGCATCTTCAAGACGCGCAGCGATGCCGCCGAAGCGATCCGCACCAACCGCGTGACGGTGAACGGCGCGACATGCAAACCTTCGCGCGAAGTGCGCATCGGCGACGAGATCGCCGTAAAGCGGATGCCTGTGGTCTACCGCTACAAAGTGCTCGATCTGGTGACCAGCCGCCAGCCGGCCAAGAACGTGGCGGCCTACTGTCTGAACATCACGCCGCAGGAGGAGCTGGACAAACTCGACGCGCCGCGCGAGACCGTTTTCGTCTTCCGCGACCGCGGCACGGGTCGCCCGACCAAAAAGGAGCGGCGCGAACTCGACTCGCTCATGGAGGATATCCGCCACGAGGAGGAGTGAATCGGCATCCGGCTCATCCGCCCCTCGGCTGCGCCTCGGACACTCCGCCTCGGCAAAATGCAGACGGGGTTTGCTTTTGCCCCCGCTTATTCGTATCTTTGGCTTCGCCGAAGATACTCCCGCTCGGCAAAATGCAAGCAAGCTTGCTTTTGCCCTCGCTTATTCGTATTTTTGCATCGCTATGGAGAAGAAATTATACAAAAAACAGGAAACATACGACTCCGCGACCATCGCCGAGCTGAGCGACCATTATGCCGCCATCCTGCGGCTGCTGGGCGAAGAGCCCTCCCGCGAAGGGCTGCTCAAGACCCCCGAGCGCGTGGCCAAGGCGATGGCCTTCATGACCAAAGGATATGCCGAGAATCCGCGCGACATACTTCTGTCGGCCATGTTCCGCGAGGAGTACAAACAGATGGTGCTCGTCCGCGACATCGAGATCTACTCGCTCTGCGAACATCACATGCTCCCTTTCTACGGCAAAGCTCACGTGGCTTACATACCCGACGGCTACATCACCGGACTGTCGAAGATAGCGCGTGTGGCCGAGTGCTTCGCACGCCGTCTGCAGGTGCAGGAGCGGCTGACGGTACAGATCCGCGACTGCATTCAGGAGGCGCTGCACCCGCTGGGCGTGGCCGTGGTCATCGAGGCGAGCCACATGTGCATGCAGATGCGCGGCGTCGAAAAACAGGACTCTTCGACCACCACCTCCGCCTTCACGGGCATCTTCCTGCGCGACCACCGTACGCGCGAGGAGTTCATGAATCTGATCCGGTAGTCATACGGGGGTTACGCCCCGAAACGCCCTGATTGCGACGGAACGGGAAGACCGGCCGTCGCTTTTTTTCGGCGGAGGCGGAGCGAAGCTCCCCGCTGCCGGGACCGACCCGATGGCAGAATCGGCCCCGACCGCATTCAGGCAGCAAGCATCGGCGCAGAAACGCACCAAAGCAACGGTTTTTCGAGTTGGTTATCACAAATATACGAACTAAAAATCCGAATATCCAAATTTCTCGCACCGAAAATCTCCGAGATAATCATAATATATAAGGACACCGTAATAAAATATTCAGCCCGAAAATAACGCCCCAACGGATCGTTTCGCAGAAAAAAAGAGCGGGAAAGGGTGTAAACAGAGGAGCCGGCCGCCAGAGCACGCTCCGGCCCGCCGGCGATCGGAGACAACCGACCGTCAGAGGGGCCTGCGCACCGTATAGATCCGATCGTCCGGCAGCGCATAGCGCCGCCGCTCGGCATCGGTGAACCGCGCCGCATAGTCGGTCTCACGAACCTCGAACCCCGCCGCGCGCAGCCGCTCGGCATAGTCGCGGCCGTAGATGCGCCGATGGTCGTACTGCCCGAAGATGCGGGTGCGCTCGGCCGGATCGACGATCGAATCATCCTCGAAGGTCGCAGCCCGCGACCGGTCGACGGGCGAGAGCAGGATTCCCCAGCCGCCCGGGCGCAGCACGCGGAAGAACTCACTCAGCGCACGCCGGTCGTCGGCCACATGTTCGAGCAGGTGGTTGCAGATCAGCACGTCGAAGGAGGCATCGGGGAGCGGAATGCACT
>USBO01000101.1 GCA_900552955.1 uncultured Alistipes sp. | reverse complement strand
CGCAGCGAGAAACTCTACGTCGAATTCAAGATGTCGGAGGCCGAACGCGACCTGCAAAACGCCCGGTCGCAGGCCGAGACGATCGCCAGCGCACTCGGCAGCACGTTGGGCCAGGCGGGCGATTACCAGCCCGTGACGGCGATGTTCATGCTCGGACGGATCGAACCGCTCGACTACTACCGCACGCTGGCCGCCGAGCGCAACCCGCTGCTCGAACAGGTCGGACAGAAGCGCCGGCTGGCCTACGAAGGGGTCCGTGTGCAGCGCGCAGCGTTCCTGCCGCAGGTGGTGGCCATGGGCGGCGCGTCGTTCTACGACTATCAGGTCTCGAAGGTGCTGCCGCGCTGGGCCGTCGGCGTGGGGGTCAACTTCAAGCTCTTCGACGGTCTGAACCGCGAGTACAAGTATTCGGCAGCCAAGCAGACCGTGCGGCGCGTCGAGGCGTTGGAGGCCCAGGCCGGCAGCGACATCGCCGTGCTCGTCGAGAAACTCTACAACCAGATGGACAACTACCGCTCGCAGATGGCCTCGATCGAGGCTTCGCTCGCCTTCGCCGAAGAGTATCTCAAGACCAAGAACGCAGCCTTTCTGGAGGGGATGAGCTCGTCGTCCGACCTGATCGACGCCGAACTGAACCTTGCCAAGGTGAAGACCGAGCGCATCGAGGTCGCCTATCGTTACGACGTCCTGCTGGCGCAACTGCTCGAAGCGGCGGGCGTCAGCGACGAATTCACCGCCTACATGCGCCGGCAGGACACGCGCCGCATCACATTCGAGAAATAGCAAAAACAGAAAGGATATGAAGAAGAAAAACATCATCGCAATCATTGTCGCCGTCGTTCTCATCGTCGTGACGGTTCTGTTGGTGAGCCGTTATCTCAAGGCCGAGACACCGACTCTCCTGCAGGGCACGACGGAGTGCACGACCTACAAGGCTTCGTCGAAGATCCCGGGCCGCATCGTCGAGATGAAGGTCAGGGAGGGGCAGCGCGTCGAGCGCGGCGAATTGCTCTACACGCTCTCGACCCCCGAGCTGGACGCCAAACTCGAGCAGGCCGAAGCGGCCAAAAGCGCCGCCTCGGCCCTCGACAAGAAGGTGATGACCGGCGCCCGCAAACCCCAGATCGAAGCGGCGCTCAACATGTGGCAGCAGGCGCAGGCCGGCCGCGAACTGGCCAAGAAGACCTTCGAGCGCGTGAAGGCGCTCTATGAGCAGGGTGTCGTGCCGGCGCAGAAGTTCGACGAGGCGCAGGCGCAGTACAACGCCATGACGGCGACCGCTTCGGCCGCCAAGGCGCAGTACGATCTGGCCGTCGACGGCGCTTCGAAGGAGGAGAAAGCCGCCGCTGCGGCGCAGGTGCGGCAGGCCGCAGGCGCCGTGTCGGAGGTGGAGAGCTACCTGAGCGACGCCATGGTCTATTCGCCCGTGACGGGCGAGATCTCGACGATCATCGCCGAGCAGGGCGAGCTGGTGGGCAGCGGCTATCCCGTGGTGGCCATTCTCGACATGAGCGATATGTGGGTGACATTCAACATCAAGGAGACGCTGATGCCCAAAATCTGCATCGACAAGCAACTGCGCGGCTACGTGCCGGCGCTCGGCCGCGACGTCGACTTCCGCATCACCTACATCGCCCCGCAGGCCGATTTCGCCACCTGGTCGGCAACGCGCACGCAGGGCGGATTCGACATCCGCACCTTCGCCGTCAAGGCCAAGCCGCTCAGCCCCGAGGAGGGGATGCGGCCCGGCATGAGCGTGCTGGTCGACTGGAACGAAATCGAGTAGCCGGACGGAGTCATGCGCAACCACTTTGATAACACCGCACAGGTCGTACGGCGCGAATTGAGACGCATCGCCCATCAGCCGATGTACTGGATGCTGATGGTGGTTCTGCCGCTGATTTCGTTCGCCTTCTTCGCCGTCATCTTCGAGCGGGGCGTCGCGCGCAACATCCCGATCGCCGTGCTCGATCAGGATCATACCGCGTTGTCGCGCAAGCTGACGCAGATGATCGACGACACTCCCACGGCGCTCATCTCCTACGAGGTGCAGAGCATGGAGGAGGCCAAACGGCTGATGCGCGAAGGACGCATCTCGGCCGTCGTCGAGATTCCGGCATTCTTCGAGAAAAACATCCTCAGCAACACCCAGACCCACATCGAGAGTTCGATCAGCGGTGCGAACATCACGGTCAACGGCCTGCTGTCGAAGGATCTGCAAACCGTCGCCACGACCTTCCAGGCCGGCATCCAGCTGCAACTGCTCATGAAGCAGGGGCTGACCGAGAAACAGGCCATGGCACAGATCATGCCCGTGCGATTCGTCAAACACGTACTGTTCAATCCCTATATCAATTACAGCTATTATCTCTCGCCGAGCTTCATGCCGATGATGCTGATGATCTTCGCCATGCTGGTGACCATCTTCGCCATCGGCACCGAGCTCAAACACGGCACGGCGCGCGAGTGGCTCGACACGGCGGGCGGCTCGGTGCTGCCGGCGCTCGTGGGTAAGATGCTGCCGCTGGTGGCCATGATGCTGCTCATGACGCTGCTGATGTTCGTGATCCTTTTCGATATCGTCGGGGTGCCGCTCAACGGCAGTCTGGCGATGCTGCTCACCGGCTGCATGCTGTTCGTGCTGGCCTACATGTCCATCGGCGTGCTCATCATCTCGGTGATGAGCAACCTGCGCATGTCGCTCTCGCTCGGCGGCGGATACTCGGTGCTGGCCTTCACCTTCTCGGGCCTCACCTTCCCGATGATGGCGATGTATCCGTGGGTGCAGGCATTCAGCAAGATCTTCCCCTTCACCTATTACACCGACCTGTTCATCGATCAGGCGCTGCGCGGCGCTCCGATCATCGACTCGGTGTGGGACATGGGGTGCATCGCGCTCTTCATCGTGCTGCCGATGCTCTGCCTGCCGCGCCTGCGCGAAATCTGCACGAATGAAAAATATTGGGGGAGGTTGTGACGATGAGACGAATCAAAGAGATACTGCAAGCCTACCGCATCGAGCTGGCTTCGGTCATAAAACATGAATACAAGGCGGTATTCACCGACGGCGGCGTGCTGCTGGTGATGGTGCTGGCCATCTTCATCTACTCGACGCTCTATGCGTCGGCCTACGCTCCCCAGGTGCTGCGCAACATCCCGATCGGCGTGATCGACGAGAGCCAGACCCCGTCGAGCCGCGAACTGATCCGCACCTTCGACGCCGGCCCCAACGCTTATGTGGCCTACGAACCCGAGGGAATGGAGGAGGCCAAGGAGCTCTTCTTCGCCCGCAAGATTTACGGCGTGGTCTACATCCCCGAGGATTACGAGAGACAGTTGCTGGGCGGATCGTCGGCCGCCGTGTCGCTCTACGTCGACGCCAGCTACTTCCTCATGTACCGTCAGGTGTTCCAGGAGCTCGTGTCGGGCATCGGACAGACGGGAGCGATGGTGCAGTTCCAGCGGCTCATCGCCAAGGGCGCCGACATCCCGCAGGCGACGGCCACGACGCAGCCGGTCATCTACCAGTCGCACAATCTGTTCATTCCCTATCTGGGCTACGGATCGTTCGTCATGCCGGCGATCATCATCGTCATCATCCAGCAGACGCTCCTCATCGGCATCGGCATGATCGGCGGCACGTGGCGCGAATTCGGCCTCTACCGCAAGCTGATCCCCGCCAACAGCCGCCGGATGTACACGATCCCCATCGTGCTGGGCAAGGCGCTGGTCTACCTCTCGATCTACGCCGTCACGCTGTTCTACATCCTGACGGTGCACTACAAGCTGTTCCACTATCCCTCGAACGGGACGACGGGCGCCGTCATCGGGCTGCTCGTCCCGTATCTGCTGGCCTGCATCATGATGGGAATCGCCATCTCGACGCTGTTCCGCTACCGCGAGCAGTCGCTGCTGTTCCTGCTGTGGACGTCGATCCCGATTCTGCTGCTGAGCGGCGTCTCGTTCCCGCGCGAGGCCATTCCCGAATGGCTCTACACGCTGGGCCGCATCTTCCCGAGCAGCAGCGGCGTCAACGCCTTCGTCCGCATCCGGACGATGGGTGCTTCGCTGCGCGAGGTGATGCCCGAACTGCGGCTCCTTTGGGCGCAGGTGTTCATCTACGGCGGCCTGGCCTGCATCGGCATCCACGTGCTGCTGACCCGCCGCAAACAGGACGAAAGCGGTTCGTGACCGTGCCGTCCGTAAGCAGATCGCCCCTGCCGCACAGCGCGGCAGGGGCGATTTTCGGATAGGGGAGCAGATGCACCCGCAGCGGAGCGGCACCGGTCAGAACATCGGGCCTCTGCCGCCTCCCGGGGGAGGCCCCATCGGCGGCCGGCCGGCCCCGCTGCGACTGCGGCCCGTCTCTCCCATGCCGTCGTAGTCGCGGATGTCCTTGGAGCCTCGCTTGCCGAAATTGCGCAGGTTGTAGACAAACTGCACGGTATAGTAGCGGCCGATGACGCTGTTGATCGAGTTCCGGGTATAGCCCGAACCGGTCGTGCGCGAGAAGGCCGTATTCTGATTCAACAGGTCGTTGACACCGACCATCACCTCGCCCCGACGATTGCGGAAGACCTTTTTGCCCAGGTAGAGGTTGCACAGCACGTAGGAGTTGTCGTAATCGTTCGTGAAGCCGATATTCTGCTGATAGGAGACGTTGCCCGTGAAGGTGAAGCTCTTCAGGAAGACGAACTTCATCGCCGCCGTGGCCACATGGTTGAAATAGCGATTGCGGTTGTCGGCATCGCCGACCGCCAGCGAGTTTTTGGCGATGTTGTAGGCGCCGTGCCACGAGAGGGTGAAATCGACATTTTCGGAGATGTTGCTGCCCAGCACGGCGCGAAAATCGTAGCTCATGCGGCTGGCGTCGTTGCGCTGCCCGCCCACGATCACGCCGTCGTCCAACCGCACGCTGCCGTCGGCAGCCTTGCGCGCCACCAGCGTCGGCGCAGTGGTGTAGTTGACGCCCGCCGTCACGTTGAGGTTGCTCCTGAGGAACGAAACGGGAAGTCCGTAGCTCAGGTGCGTGCGCAGGTTCCAATAGCCGTCCATATTGGTGTAGGTCGAATAGGTGTGCGGGTTATAGGTCTCCGTGACGGGCTTGCCGCTGCCGTCGGTCCGACCGGTCGGCACCTCCACCTCCACGTCGTAGGCCATGCTCGAGGTGATGTAATTCGACGTGTTCTGCATCGAAAACATCCACATGAACGTCCGTCCCTTCTCCACGTTGGAGTTCACGTAGTGGAACCGCAGGTTGTTCGAATAGGAGGGACGCAGATGGGGATTGCCTTTGGAGATGTTCTGCGCATCGGAGACGTCATAGATGTTCTGCAACTCGCCGATGGCCGGATTCTCGGTCATGGAGTGGATGAAGAGCCGGATCGAATTCTCCTTGTTGATGTTGAGCTGCCCCATGAGGAAGTAGGTGAAGTTGTCGAACCCGTGCGACGTCCTCGCGTCATCTCCGGGGCCTGCGATCTTCGTCGCCGAGAGCACCTCGCCCGTGAGCTGCGCATGCTGATAGGAAAAATTGGCCACGAAACGGTTCTTGCCCTTCACGATGCGGAATCCCGGGCCGATGCGCTGCGTCAGATAGCCCGTATTGGAGGATTGCGACAGGCTCGGGTCGGGTTCGATACCGGTCGTGTCGAAGCTGCCCGCCGGCGTCACGTAGACCCGTTTGTCGCTCTCCTGATAATCGTAGGCCACACGGTATTGCAGACTCAGCTGCGCATACTTCGACACGGGTTCGGTGTAGGTCACGTCGCCGCGCAGATTGTAACCGGACGTGGGTGCATGCGCATGCTGATAACGCAGCCGCAGCGTATCCTCGGGCACGACGATCAGCTCGGGTGCAATGCCCCGCGCCTGATTCGAATAGCTGTCTGTGTTCCCCTTGTTGTCGCGGTAACGCACGCTCCCGTCGAGCGTCAGCGTACGTCCGGCTTTGCCCAGTTTCGTGCGATAGGAGAGGTACTGGTTCAAGTTGAGCCCCGAACGGTCGCCGTCGCTGAAATTGTCCACCACGCGCAGGCCGCTCTCTCCCCACTGGTGCCCGTAAGTCCGGCTGTAAGGATCATAGCTCTGGAAGCTGAGCCCCGTGCGCGACATGAGCGACTGATTCTCCGAGATGCGCCACTCGACGCGGGCGTTCAGACGGTGGTTGCCGTTCGTATTGTTCGAATAGCCGTCCGTATGCAGCGTGTCGACCGGAGACGGGTCTTCGTACCATTTGTCGATCGTCGAATAGTTCTTGGTGGTCGTACGGTTGAAGAAATAGCTGGCCTGCAAGGTCACCTTCTCCTTCCGGCCGGTCTTGCCCCAACTGTCGGAGTAGTTGATGCCGAACGAATTGACCGACGCCACACCGCTCTGCGGCCGCACCAT
>USBO01000100.1 GCA_900552955.1 uncultured Alistipes sp. | reverse complement strand
CATAAAGGTGTAAATAGGTTCCATTCTTTCGGGTTCGGGCAAATGCGCAACAATGGTAGTTTTTTTCGCCCGTCGGTATCAATCCGGTAACCTACTCTTAACGAAAAATTAACATTGCCGCCGCACGGCCGCGCGAACGGCCTGGTGCAGACCGCCCGTCACGTGAAGAATATCAGGCTGACGGCCATCACGGCCATGCCCGTCACCACGCCGTAGATCGATAGGTGGTGTTCGCCGTACTCCTCGGCAGCGGGCAGCAGTTCGTCGAGCGAGATGAAGACCATGATGCCCGCCACGAACCCGAACAGGCATCCCAGCAGTGCCGACGAGAGAAACGGCATCAGCACGGCATAGGCCAGCAGCGCCCCGACCGGCTCGGCCAGGCCCGACGACAACGAGAGCAGAAACGCCTGCCGGCGGCTGCCGGTGGCGTAATAGACCGGTATCGAAACGGCGATGCCTTCGGGAATGTTGTGGATGGCGATGGCCGCCGCAATGGCGATACCGAGCGTCGGATTGTCGAGCGCCGACATGAAGGTGGCCACCCCCTCGGGGAAGTTGTGGATGCCGATGACCAGCGCCGTCATGAGTCCCATACGCATGAGTTTGCGGTTGTGGGGACGGCGCTTCAGCTCCTCGAGCGAGTGCATCTCGTGCGGATTCTCGAACGACGGCACCAGGCGGTCGATGACCCCGATGAGCACGATGCCGCCGAAGAAGCAGGCCACCGTCGCCGAGATGCCGGCCGTGGCGCCCCACTGCTCCTCGAGCAGCGTCCGCGACGCAGCAAAGAGTTCGACGAATGAGACGTAGATCATCACGCCGGCCGAGAGCCCCAGCGAAAACGAAAGGAACCGCACGTCGGTGCGGCGCGCGAAAAACGCGATGGCGCTGCCGATGCCGGTGGCAAGGCCGGCCAGCAGCGTCAGCAGCAGCGGAATGGCGATCGAAGTGTTCATAGCCTGTGATTATCGGGTCGGGATACGGACTGCGAAGCGCCGACGCCGCGACAGCCGCACTCCGTCCGGCAGCCGGCAGGTTCGCCGCAGGGCTGGCCCTCGCATTCGAACTCCAGCGTGGCATGGCCGATCCCCAGTTCGCGCAGCCGCTCGCGGAGCGCCCGTTTCACCTGCAGCATCCGCTGCAAATCGCGCACCGCAATGTGCGCCGTCAGGGCATTTTCGGTCGTGCTGAGCGCCCACACGTGGAGGTGGTGCACCCCGCTGACGCCCTCCTGCGACGCCACGGCGCGCCACACCTCGTCGTAATCGACCCCTGCGGGCACGCCGTCCAGCGAGAGCCGCAGGCTGTCGCGCAGCAGCCGCCATGTCGACCCCACGATGACGGCCGCGACGAGCAGCCCGACCAGCGGGTCGATCGCATACCAGCCCGTGGCCATCATGACCGCTCCCGAGATCATCACCCCCACCGACACCAGCGCATCGGCCGCCATGTGCAGGTAGGCCCCCTTGACGTTGAGGTCGCGCTCCTTGTCGCGCAGGAAGAGCAGCGCCGTGGCGAAATTGATGACCACGCCGATACCCGCCACCCAGAGCACCGTCCCGCCCGCGACGGGTTCGGGGTGCATCAGTTTGCGGACGCTCTCGACCACGATAGCCCCCACGGCCACCAGCAGGATGACGGCATTGAGCAGCGAAACGAGGATCGTGCTGCGACGGTACCCGTAGGTATAGCGATGCGAAGGGGGCACCTGCGCCAGCCGGAACGCCAGCAGCGCGAGCAGCAGACTCACCACATCGCTCAGGTTGTGCCCCGCGTCGGAGAGCAGCCCCATCGAATCGGAGAGGAGGCCGGCCGTAAATTCCGCGGCCACAAAGAGCGTATTAAGCACGATACCTGCGACGAAGGCGCGGTTGAGCGACGTCAGTCGCCGACCGTGATCGTGGCCATGACCGTGATGCGGATGCGTCGTCATAGATTCTGCGGATCGGTTGTCGGTTGCATTCAGCGTCGGGTGCGCACACCGCACGGATGCGCCGCGATGCCCGAAGCCGCTGTCCGTGCTTCCGTGCAAAAAAAGAGCCGGGCTTTCGCACCGGCTCTCCGTTTCGGGTCATTGCGCATCACTGCCGGTCGGCGGCGGGCTCTTCCTCCGCAGCGGGAGCCTCGGCCGGCACGGCCTGCGGCATGACGGGCGCCTCCTGCGTCATCTCCATCAGCGCATTGGCGTCCTTCTCCAGGTCCTTGTTGCTGGCAGCCACCGTCCCCTTGTCCATCGACAAGGTCGCCACGAGGCTCAGCACGACGATGGCACCGGCCATCATCCACGTGAACTTCTCCAGGAAATTGGCCGTTTCGCGTACGCCCATCACCTGATTCGACGCGCCGAAGTTGGCTGCCATGCCACTCTTGGGACTCTGTACCAAAACCGCCAGAATCATGCAGATGCTGGCAATCAAAATCGCAATGATACAAATTGTGTATAACATAATCTATCGGTTTATTTTTTATCGTTCCTTCCCTCGGCGGTCATTTCGCCGATAAGTTCGGCAAAGTAAACACTTTTTTCGGGATTTCGCAAACTTAATTTACGATAAATCGCGCACGCCTCGTCGATTAGCCCCTGCGCACGGTAAATTTCGGCCAGCTCCTCGGTCACCAGATCATCCTCCTCGTCGAGATCGGCCACGGTCTTCACCTCGTCGCCGGCCTCGCCCTCCTCGGCCACGATGCGATAGTCGCCCGCACGCAGGAAGTCGTCGATCAGGTCGTCAGCCGAAACCGCCGTCAGCCGTGCCGCATCCACCCCGGACACCGCCGCGGCCGCCCGATCGGGTGCCGCGAACTCCCGTCCGCCGTCCGCCGGCGCCGCTTCGCCCCGCTGCCGCAGGCGAATCCGCCGCGCCACGGCGAACCACGGGCAGCGGCCGATCAGTTCATCCAGTTCCGCCTCGGGCACGGCACCCGCCGCTCCCATCGAAGCGATATACTCCCGAATCGTCGCCATCGCCGTCACCAGTTGGAGGCCGCAGCCTGAAAGATATCGGTCACGAGCTGATCCACGATCTCGGGCACCAGCTCGCCGGCCACCTCCGTCAGCAGACGCTGCGAGTCGTAGTCGGCATAGGCGGTGAAGGACTTGTTGAACGACATCGAATTGTCGAGTACGTTCGTGAAGCGCACCTTGACCGTGATCGACAGGCGGTTGAGCAGCGCGAAATCGTCGCTGGACACCGACGCCGTGGTCGACGAGTAGCCCGTGATCTCACCCTCGAAGGCGAAATCGCCCCCCTCCTCGACCTGCGTGAGCCGCGTCTGGCGCGAGAACTTGTCGATCAGCGCGTCGGTGAGCGTCGCGCTCAGGATCGGCTCCACCATCGGAGCGTTGTTGGGAAAATAGGCCACCGAAAAGGTCTTGGCACCGGGCGGAATCGACGCACCCGACAGCGAGTATTTGATCGTCACGCCGCAGCTCGTGGCGATGACCACGGCCAGCGACGCCAAAGCGATGATGATTCTCTGTTTGCGCATAGTTTTTTTGTCGGGCCCTGCATTCTCCGGGGCCCTCCGGTTCCAAATCGTTAATTGTCCTCGATCCCCAGCTCCTTGATCTTGCGGTAGAGCGTGCGCTCCGACATGAAGAGCTCGGCGGCCGCTTCGCGGCGGCGGCCGTTGTTGCGGCGCAGCGCCCGCAGGATCTGTTCGCGCTGCACGTCGGCCTTCGTCAGCGCCTCGTGCGGCTCCTCGACCACTTCGGCGTTGACGGCATACTCCACATTGCGGCCGTGCGACGAGCCTCCGGCCGTTGTCGGCAGATAACCGGCCACCTCGGTCTTGACCTCGGGCGCCGCCGCGCCGCCGCGCATCAGCTCCGCGACCATGCGCTTGAGTTCGTTGATATCGGCCCGCATGTCGAAGAGCACCTTGTAAAGCAGCTCGCGCTCGCCCGCCGTTTCGGCACCGCCCCCGACCGCCGCCACCGCCGGTGCCGAAGCCCCCTGCTGCTGCGGAAGGTAACGCGCCAGGATGGGCGCCGTCACCACGCGGTTCTCCTCCACGGCCGAGATCTGCTCGGCGACGTTCTTCAGCTGACGGATGTTGCCGCGCCAGTAGTAGCCCTCCAGCATCCGGCGCGCCGCGTCGTCGAGCGCGATGGGCGGCATGCGGTACTGCACGGCCACGTCGGCGGCGAACTTGCGGAAAAGCAGAAAAATGTCTTCGCGCCGCTCGCGCAGCGCCGGCACCGCGACGGGCACCGTGTTGAGGCGGTAGTAGAGGTCTTCGCGGAAACGCCCCCTCTCGATGGCGTCCTGCAGGTTCATGTTCGTCGCCGCCACGACCCGCACGTCGGTGCGCTGAACCTTGGCCGAACCGACGCGCATGAACTCGCCCGTCTGCAACACGCGCAGCAGACGCACCTGCGTCGAGAGCGGCAGCTCGGCCACCTCGTCCAGAAAGATCGTGCCGCCGTCGGCCTCCTCGAAATAGCCCTTGCGCGCCTCGACGGCCCCCGTGAACGACCCCTTCTCATGGCCGAAGAGCTCCGAGTCGATGGTGCCCTCGGGGATGGCGCCGCAGTTGACGGCGATATATTTATTGTGTTTGCGCGCCGAGTAGGCGTGGATGATCTGCGGGAAAAACTCCTTGCCCACGCCGCTCTCGCCCGTCACCAGCACCGACAGATCGGTCGGCGCGACGCGCACGGCCACTTCGAGCGCCCGGTTCAGGAGCTCCGAGTTGCCGATGATGCCGAAGCGTTGTTTCAATGAGACTAAGTCCATAGCATAGCTGTGTTTGGTTCGCCGCCGCGGCTCACTCCGCCTCCGTCTCCACGACAACGTCGCCCGGAACGACCTCCTCCAGATAGTCGGCCTGTATGCGGCGGGCCCGACGGTCGCCCAGATAGCCGTAGACGATCACGCCCACGGCCAGCAGCGCCGCCACGACGGCCACGATGAGGAACGTGTCGATGCGGCGTGCGGGCTTGCTTCCCACCAGCGTGTAGGGGTCGGTCGACTTGACCGGCTGCCCGTAGGTCAGCCCCTTCACGCAGGGATCGGGCTCGTAACGCGACCTCCGCTGGCCTTCGCGCGCATCGGACACCTCCGATCCGGCAGCGCCCGAGGCCGGTTTGCCGGACGCGGCAGGCGCGTCCGCAACCGGCGCCTGCTCTCCGGCACCGTCCGCCGGGGCCGGCACGGATTCCGCCGCCGCACCCGCAGGCGTCTCGCCGACGAACGCCAGCGCCCCGTTGGGCCCTGCGGAGAAAGTGCCGATTCCCTCGAACGTGTAACGGCCACCGCTCTGCACGGCATGGCGCAGGTCGAAGATCAGCCGGTCGATCGCTCCGGCCGCTTCGATCTCGCTCGCGCCGCCTGCGGTCAGCAACCCGCGCAATACGCCGTCGTCGCGCTTGAACAGCTCCGAGAAGAGCACCTCGCCGCCGGGCGCCTTCACGATGAACGCCCCCAACTGCGGAACTACGAGCCGTTTGTGCGTGCGGAGGTACTCCGCGATCGAAACTTTCAGGTTTCTTACCATAGCAATACCGTCGATTTTACCCCTCAAAATTACAACATTTTTCCGGTATCCGGCGAAAAAGCGGGCCAAAAATGGAGATATTGCGCCGAAACGTTGCGCATCTCGAAAATATTTGTCTACTTTGCACCGCCGTTTTCGAGAAAAAGTAACCGAGCTACTTCGCCCGATTTTTGCGCATGTAGCTCTGCCGGATCACCGGCAAGCAACGCAACGAAGCATGAAAAACAAGTACATGGATCTGATCGAACAGACGTTCGATTTCCCGCAGGACGAATTTTCGGTGGAGGACAACGAACTGCACCTGTACGACATTCCGCTCATGGAGATCATCAAGCAGTACGGCACTCCGCTGAAAGTGACCTATCTGCCGAAGATCTCCTCGCAGATCGCACGCGCCAAGCGCATGTTCAACGTGGCGATGGCCAAGGTCGACTACAAGGGGACGTACAACTACTGCTACTGCACCAAATCGAGCCATTTCTCGTTCGTGCTGGAGGAGGCGCTCAAGAACGACATCCATCTCGAAACCTCGTCGGCCTACGACATCCACATCATCAATGCCCTCTACGACGGAGGCATCATCGACAAGGACCGCTACATCATCTGCAACGGCTTCAAACGGCCTCAGTACGTGGAGAATATCGCCCAGCTGGTCGACGACGGATTCGAAAACACGATCCCCGTCATCGACAACAAGGAAGAGGTCGAACTGCTCGACGCGGCCATCGACAAGAAGTGCAAGGTGGGCATCCGCATCGCCTGCGAGGAGGAGCCGAAGTTCGATTTCTACACCTCGCGGCTGGGAATCCGCTACAACGACATCGTCGACTTCTATAAGCGCAAGATCAAGACCAACAAGAAGTTCCAGCTGAAGATGCTCCACTTATAC
>USBO01000099.1 GCA_900552955.1 uncultured Alistipes sp. | reverse complement strand
CCTTAAAGGACGACTACATCGCCGTGCTGGAGGAGTATGTCGAGAGGCAGATGTTCCTCGAGGAGCTGGGGCTGCAGGAGTCGGGCGTGGCGCGGCTCATCAAATCGGCCTACAAATTGCTCGATCTCCAGACGTTCTTCACCACCGGCGCCGACGAGACGCGCGCATGGACGTTCCGCAAGGGGATGAAGGCACCGCAGACGGCCGGAGTCATCCACACCGACTTCGAACGCGGCTTCATCCGCGCCGAGGTCATCAAGTTCGACGACTACGTGGCCTTGGGTTCCGAGAAGGCGTGCCGCGACGTGGGCAAGATCGGCATCGAGGGCAAGGAGTACGTCGTGCAGGACGGCGACATCATGCACTTCCTGTTCAACGTCTGACCGCCCGAAGCGCAAGAACGAAGTACGAACCGAGAACCTAATACGTTTACGACCATGAACAAGGATCATCTCAAGTATGCGATCATCGGCATCGCCGTCATTCTGAGCGCCTATCTGCTGGGGCGCGCCTACACCTACAAGTACCGTTCGCAGGACACGGTGGTTGTCACCGGTCTGGGCGAGACGGAGTTCGAATCCGACCTGATCGTCTGGAGCGGCGTGCTCACGGCCGAGGCCGACAACGTGGCCGACGGCTACCGGCAGATCGAACAGAGCAAGCGCAAGGTCAACGACTACCTCGCCTCGAAGGGGATCGCCGTGAAGGACGTCGTATGGAACTTCGTCGACGTCGACAAGACCTATCAGACCGTCTACAACGCCAACGGCAACTACGCCGGACAGCGTTTCTCGGGTTATTCGCTGCGGCAGGAGTTCAGCATCGAATCGACGAACGTCGACCTCGTGGAGAGCGTCTCGCGCGAGATTTCGGCGCTCATCGCGCAGGGCGTTTCGATCGAGGCGCACCGCCCCGACTACTACTATACGAGGCTCGACGACGTGAAACTCTCGCTCATCGAACGCGCCTCGGCCGACGCACGGGCGCGCGCCGAGAAGATTGCCGGGAATGCCGGCACGGGCATCGGCGCCGTGGCATCGGCCCGCATGGGCGTCTTCCAGATCACGGGCGCCAACGCCAACGAGGAGTTCTCGGCCGGCGGATCGTTCAACACCGCCAGCCGGCACAAGAAGGCCCGCATCACGATGCGCGTCGAATACCGGATCAAATAGATGAACATTTCCGACAGGCTCTTTCGGATCGTGGCTTCGCGCCGGACGGAACGCTTCTGCTTCGCGCTGATCCTGCTGGCGGCGCTGTCGCGCTCGGCGCTCCTGTGGTGGGTCGCAGGCGCGGCCGTCGCACTGACCGTCGGGGTCTTGATCGCCGGCAGCGTCGGCCCGCTGCGCGAGGCGCGCCGTGCGGGCCGCGACTTCCCGCACACGCCCGAATACGAAGCCTATCTCCGCCGCCGAAGGCCGGAGGCCGGCGAGAGAAGCCGTCACCGCATCGAACTCGAATAGACCGTTCCCGTCGCCCGCGCAGCGGGGAGGGACCGTCGAAAAAAGGTCGCACACGGTGCGGCGGGACAGAATGGCGACACCGATGTTAAGCCAAGTGCAGAGCCGAACGCAGTCCGAGCTCTTCCGATGCGAGAGAAGTGCATGAAATTGAAAGATTTAACACGATAACACAGCAATGACAAGACCAGTACGGGTGCGTTTCGCTCCCAGCCCCACGGGACCGCTCCACATCGGCGGCGTCCGCACGGCGCTCTACAACTATCTGTTCGCACGCCGCCACGGCGGCAGGATGATCCTCCGCATCGAGGACACCGACTCGCAGCGCTTCGTGCCCGGGGCCGAAGCCTATATCATGGAGTCGCTCAGGTGGTGCGGCATCGAGATCGACGAAGGCATCGAGCAGGGCGGCCCCCACGCTCCCTACCGTCAGAGCGAGCGGCGCGAAATCTATCTGAAATACGCCAGGCAGCTCGTCGAGGCCGGCTGGGCCTACTACGCCTTCGACACGGCCGACGAGCTGAACGCCCTGCGCGCACAGTACGAGGAGCGCGGCCAGACCTTCGCCTACGACGCCACGGTGCGCGAGCGGCTGGCCACGTCGCTGGCCCTGCCGGCCGACGAGGTCGAGGCCCGCATCGCACGCGGCGACCAGTGGGTCATCCGCTTTCGGATGCCGGCCGGCGAGACGGTGCGCATGCACGACCTGATCCGCGGCGATGTGGAGGTCTGCACCTCGACGCTCGACGACAAGGTGCTCTACAAGTCGGCCGACGCGCTGCCGACCTATCATCTGGCCAATATCGTGGACGATCATCTGATGGAGATCACCCACGTCATCCGCGGCGAGGAGTGGCTCCCCTCGCTGCCGCTGCACTACCTGCTCTACCGCGCCTTCGGCTGGGAGGAGACGCAGCCCGAGTTCGCCCACCTGCCGCTGCTGCTCAAGCCCACGGGCGGCGGCAAGCTCTCGAAGCGCGACGGCGACAAGATGGGTTTCCCCGTCTTCCCGCTCTTCTGGCAGTCGCCCGCGGGCGAGACGGCGCACGGCTACCGCGAAGACGGCTACTTCCCCGAGGCGTTCATCAACATGCTGGCGCTGCTGGGCTGGAACCCGGGCACGGAGCAAGAGATCTTCTCGATGCAGGAGCTCATCGACGCCTTCTCGCTGGAGCGCGTCTCGAAGTCGGGCGCACGGTTCCAGCCCGACAAGGCCAAGTGGTTCAACGCCCAGTACATGCACCGCAAGAGCGATGCCGAACTGGCAGCGCTCTATCAGCCGATCCTGCGCGCGCACGGCATCGAGGTGTCGGACGAACGGGCCGGCCGCGCGGCCGGCATCATGAAGGAGCGCGCGACCTTCACGACCGATCTGTGGGAGCTGACCTCGTTCTTCTTCGTCGCGCCCGCCGAATACGACGAGAAGCAGACGCGCAAATACTGGAAGGGCGAGAATCCCGCCCGCCTGCGCGAGCTGCGCGAGGTGCTGGCCTCCATCGACGACTTCTCGCTGGAGAACACCGAGCGGATCGTCCACGCATGGATCGAGCAGAAGGGCTACCCCATGGGGCAGATCATGAACACGCTGCGGCTGGCGCTCGTGGGGGCCGGCAAAGGGCCGGGCATGTACGACGTGACGGCGTTCATCGGCAAGGAGGAGACGCTGCGCCGCATCGACGCCCTGCTGGCGAACCTCGAACCGGTCGAATAATGGAGATCGAACAGTTCGTGTGGGGCGCTTCGGCCGAGGGCGAGGGCATTCTGCTCTACGTGCTCCGCTGCGCCGACGGACGCGAGGTGCGTCTCTCGAACGCCGGCGCCGCCGTGACGGGGATCCTCGCCGCAGGGCCGGACGGATCGCCCGCAGCGCTGACACCCCTGTTCGAGACGCCCGAAGCGCTGCTGACGGATTTCACCGATCGGGGCAAGACGCTCTGCGGCAATCGTTACGGCTTCGGGCAGCGCATCTGGCAGAGCCGCGTGGAGACCAATCGGGTGGTGATGGAACTGCCCGCAGGCGACGACGGGCTGCCGGCGATGGCCGTGCTGTTCGATCTGGACGACGAGGGGCAGTTCGCCGTGACGCATCTGGCGCACGGCGCGACGACGCAGCCGTTCTCGATGGCCACGCAACTCTTCTGGCAGGGCGCGTGGCGCGCGACGCTCCAAACGCAGGAGGGGACCGACGACGACGGCGCATACCGTCCCGTCGAGGGGTGGCGCCGCAACATTCTGGGCGAAGCGGCCCGACTCGACGATCCCGCCACGGGACGCTCGGTGACGATTCTCTCGTCGCAGCCCGAGATCCGCATCGTCCGGCACGAAGGCACCATCGCCCTGCTCTGCGGCGAGAGCCGCCCCGCCCCGCTCGACGACACGGCCACCTATTGCCAGAAGACCGTCTACCGCTTCTGACACCTCGCAATCGCAACGCATACGATCCCGCACCTATTATTATAGATGCGGGATCTCTGTTTACAGCCGCCACCGGTCTGCAATGCGCAAACAAACGGCTCGTCGTCACGCCGTTGTCGGTGCAAGTGTCCCACAGAGGTGCCGAACCGACGGAGCAATCCTTACAATTCGTCACGACAGCCCCGAAAAACAATCCGAATGTCGGAATTCCGACGACCGGAACCACCATTTCATGGCATATTCCCCGGTCAGCCTCCCGAATCGCGCCGAATGGCTGACTGCGCAAGTTACAATCCGAAAGTTTACCCCCCCCCATTTAATTACAAACTATAACCTCCGGAAAGCGTTTCCGAAGGATCAGAAAGTAGTTATTAAATTTATTTAAAAATATATTGGCAGTTTATGTTATAATTCGTAACTTTGTCCCGAACATTAGAAGTATTAGATGAAAACCCACTTTAAAAAGACGCGTATGATTAACAGAATCCTACTTTCGTTAATCGCTGTTCTCTGCCTCGGGCCGATGGCCGCGGCGCAGAACATGCAGGTGTCCGGTACGGTTACCGGACAGGACGGTCAACCGATCGTCGGCGCTACGGTCGTGACTGAACAGGGGGGGGGAAACCCGATCGGAACGACGACCGGTTCGGACGGTACATTCTCCATCTCGGTTCCGGCAGACGCCACACTGATCGTATCGTTCATCGGATATGAATCCCAGACGGTGCCCGTAGCCGGTAAAGACAATCTCCTTGTCACGCTGCAGGAGACTTCGCACTCGGTCGACGACGTGATCGTCGTCGCATACGGCACCTCCACCAAAGAGGCCTTCACCGGATCGGCCACTCAGATAAAAGGCGGCGAGATCGCCAAAATCACCAAAGAATCGGTCGACAAAGGCATGGTCGGCCGCGTGGCCGGCGTGCGCGTCGGGTCGGACAACGGCGACCCGGGTTCGGCCGGAGCGATCCAGATCCGCGGCGTGGGCTCGATCTCGGCCAGCTCGCAGCCGCTCTACGTCGTCGACGGCGTGGTGATGGGCAACACGTCGAGCGACATCGACCTCGGATTCTACAAAAGCACCAACCTGCTCAGTTCGATGAACCCCGACGACATCGAGTCGGTCACCGTGCTGAAGGATGCAGCGGCAGCCTCGCTCTACGGTTCGCGCGCGGCCAACGGCGTGGTGCTCATCACCACCAAACGCGGCAAAACGGGCGCCACCAAGATCAACTACTCGGGTGAGTTCGGCGTGCAGAACCGCGCCAACACCAAAGCCTACGAGATGATGAACGGCAAGCAGTTCATCCAATACCTCAAGGACGGCGCCGACAACGCCTACGCCATCAACCCCGCGCTCTCTTTCGGCTATACGGGCGACGAGTGGGCGCAGATGGTCATGGATCCGTCGGGCGAGACCAGCACGAACTGGACGGACGAAGTGTTCGGCAACGCTTTCTCGCACTCGCACCAGTTGAGCATGACGGCCGGCAACGACAAGACGCAGATCTACGCCGGACTGGGCTATCACGACGCCGAAGGTATCGTGCTGGGCTCCTATTTTGAGCGCTTCTCGGGCCGTCTCAACGTCGACCATCAGGTCAAGGACTGGCTCAAACTCGGCCTGCGCCAGGCGATCTCCGTCTCCGACTCCAAAGGCGTCAGCGACCAGAGCAACCAGGAACAGGGCATGGGCTACGCCTCGCCCATCGGCGTACTGACGGGCCTCGACCCCACGGCCGCGGTGAAGAACGACGACGGATCGTACAACGAGGAGGTCGGCTGGAACCCCTATGCGGCCAACCCGCACCTGCTCTTCGACAGCGATCTGCAATACAACAAGTTCCACACGATGCGCAGCACGTCGAACGTCGACATCGCCGTCAAGTTCTGCGACAAGCTGTCGCTGACGAACACCTTCGGCTTCGACTACGTCGATAACAAACAGTCGCTCTGGTGGGCACCCTCGTCGATCGACGGCGGCGATCCGCTCTTCGGTCTGAGCGCTTACTACATCTTCCAGTTGCAGGACATCTCCAACTCGACGATTCTGCGTTACTCGGACACCTTCGGCGATCAGCACCATCTGTCGGCACTCGCAGGCTTCGAGCTCGCCGACCACAAGAGCGATTTCATCTACTCGGCATCGTCGAACTACCCCAACGACAAGCTGCCGGCTCTCTCCGTCGGCCAGCCCCACGGCACGGGCGGATACCAGGAGCGGTCGTTTATGCTCTCGTTCCTCGCAAGCGCCAACTACGACTATGCGCACAAGTATTACCTGTCGGCGAGCTGGCGCCGCGACGGTTCGTCACGGCTGGGCAAAGAGAGCCGCTGGGCCGACTTCTACTCGGTGTCGGGCGCTTGGCGTCTGAGCGAAGAGGAGTTCATGAAGGACTCCGACCTCTTCACCAACTTCAAGGTCAAGGCATCGTACGGTACGAACGGCAACCTGCCGAGCAGCTACTACGCCTACAAAGGGCTCTACTCGGCCACGGGCGGTTACGGCTCGCAGTCGGGCATCTACTGGAGCAACCCCGACAATCCGAACCTCGGCTGGGAGAAGTCGCAGAACTTCAACGTCGGGTTCGAGTGGACGATGTTCGACCGCGTGACGCAGAGCGCCGAATATTAC
>USBO01000098.1 GCA_900552955.1 uncultured Alistipes sp. | reverse complement strand
AGCCGAAGGCGGCGGATGGCACGGCAACGGCGGCGACGGATGGCTCCGGGTGCTGGAGTTCAAGCCCGACGGCAAAACGGTCACCGTCCACACGTTCTCCCCGCTGTTCGGCATATCGCCTTCGACAGCCGACCTCGCCATCCGCAAGGAACCCTACGACCACTTCTCGTTCGAACTGTACTGACGTCCCGAACCGCCCGAAAACAACATGGGGCCGACGGTCCGACGCGGCGCCAAAGGGGCAATACCGACCGGAACAAAGGAGCTCAAGACGGGAGCGATGCCCGGACCGCAGCTCCCGCTGCGAACCGAAACTGCGAACCCGCGAAAGGAGCGGTCGCCGGACCGGCGAATCGTCTCCTCCCGAACAGCGTCCGCAGGAGCCTCCTCCCCCGTATTTTCGTGCTGAAATCGCCGCGCGGGAAGCGGGAGGGACAGACGCGAAAACCGGGACCGGGGGAACGTCAAAAGGAAAGCGGACACTCCCGCGACAGCACGTCACCGGTTACAAAAAACGTATTTTTCCAACGCCCCCGAAGAACGTTCGACGCCGACCGCCAGCGCCTTTTGCCATCGGCAAATTGCCCGGAACCGGTTCCGATCTCCCGTTACGAATACGACCCGCTCCGCAAGGGAAAGCCGTCCGGCCAAGCCCGCGCTACAACGCAAAAACGGGATGCCCCGTGAGGGACATCCCGTTTTTGCGAATACGGCGGACGGTATCTTTCCCGTCCTCCGCCGGAGCCGGACTATTTGCCGATCAGTTCGACGCTGCGGCGGATAAACTCGGTGAGGCTCTCGCCCTTGAGCATGCCGTTGGCCAGCAGCGCCAGATCGACCACCTGCCGCACCAGCTTGTTTTCCTTGCCGATTTCGGTCAGACGCGTCGTCCGTTCCCCGCGCAGCGAGGTCGCCTTTTCGTCGAGCTCCGTGCGCATTTTCTTTTCGTCCTCGGTGATCTCCTCCTCTTTCTTGGCCTTGAGCACCTCGGCGAGGTTGTTCTTCTCGGTCTCGGCGGCCTCGATCTTCGCGTTGACCGTTCCGAGCGAATCGCCGTAGCTCTTTTCGACCTCGCCGAGAATTTCGGCCACGAGCGGATGGTTGCCGTTGACGACGAGCGTGTAGTTGTCGGGCATCTGACCGTAGAACTGGCTCATCCCGCCGCCGCTCATGGCGGCCATCTCCTTCATGCGGCGCATGAACTCGTTCTGCGTGAGTACCACGGGCGCCTCGCCTGCGGCCATCGGTTCGAAGGCGATGTTGTAGCTGATCTTCTCGTCGTGCGGCATCTGCGCCTCGAAGACGGGACGCAGAATCTCCTGCTGCGCCTCCGAAAGCGACATCTTGAGCGTGTCCTCCTTCTGGATGAGTTTGTCGACGATGTCGCTGTCGACGCGCACGAAGCGCTGCTCCTTGTGTTTGGATTCGTACCAGTTGATGTAGTGGTTGTCGAGCGGGCCGTTCATCTCGAGCACGTCGTAGCCTTTGGACTTGGCCGCTTCGAGCGCCGTGAGCTTGGCCACGGGATCGTCGACATAGAGGAAGATGAGCGTCTGATGCTTGTCGGTCTGCTCGGCCTTGACCAACTCCTCATACTCGGCGGGCGTGAAGTACTTGCCGTCGGTGTTCTTCCACAGCATGAACGACTGCGCCTTCTCGGCGAACTTCTCGTCGGTGAGGATGCCGTACTGGATGAAGATCTTCAGGTCGTCCCACTTCTGCTCGTACTCGGGGCGCATCGTGTTGAAGAGCTCCTGCAGTCGGTCGGCCACCTTGCGCGTGATGTAGTTCGAAATCTTCTTGACGTTCGAATCGCTCTGGAGGTAGCTGCGCGAAACGTTGAGCGGGATGTCGGGCGAATCGATCACGCCGTGCAG
Source organism: uncultured Alistipes sp. (assembly GCA_900552955.1). Classification (GTDB taxonomy): domain Bacteria; phylum Bacteroidota; class Bacteroidia; order Bacteroidales; family Rikenellaceae; genus Alistipes. The sequence goes on along the minus strand of USBO01000098.1, from coordinate 4,688 downwards.
CAGCGTGAGGTACTCGGGGACGATCCCCTCGACCTGATCCGTCACGAAGACCTGATTGGAATAGAGCTGGATGCGGTTCTTCTGAACTTCGAAGTTGCTGCGGAGCTTCGGGAAGTAGAGAATGCCCGTCAGGTGGAACGGATAGTCGATATTCAGGTGGATCGAGAAGAGCGGCTCGTCGGCCGTGGGATAGAGTTCGTGGTAGAACTCCTTGTACTGCTCCTCGGTGATGTCGGCCGGTTTGCGCATCCACAGCGGATCGGTGTCGTTGACGATGTTGTCCCTGTCCGTATCGACGTACTTGCCGTCCTTCCACTCCTTGACCTTGCCGAAGGCGATGGGCACCGGCAGGAAGCGGCAGTATTTGCGCAGCAGCTCCTCGATCTTCGACGACTCGGCGTACTCCTTGGCGTCTTCGGAGAGGTGCAGGACGATCGTCGTGCCGCGGTCGCGGGCCTCGTCACTCTCCTCCATCGTGTACTCGGGCGAGCCGTTGCACTCCCAGTGTACGGTCTTGCTGCCCTCCTTGTAGGATCGGGTGATGATCTCGACCTTGTCCGAGACCATGAACGACGAGTAGAAACCCAGTCCGAAGTGGCCGATGATCGCCTGATCCTTGTACTTGGCCATGAACTCCTCGGCGCCCGAGAAGGCGATCTGGTTGATGTAGCGGTCGACCTCCTCGGCCGTCATGCCGATGCCGCGGTCGGTGATCGTGAGCAGTCGTTTGTCGGCGTCGGCGACGATGCGGATCGTCAGATCGCCCAGCTCGCCCTGCATTTCGCCGCGCGAGGCCAGCGCTTTGAGCTTCTGCGTGGCGTCGACGGCGTTGGAGACCAGCTCGCGCAGGAAGATTTCGTGGTCGGAATAGAGGAATTTCTTGATGACGGGAAAGATGTTTTCGGTCGTCACCCCGATTTTGCCGTTAGTCATAGTCGTATTCTGTTTTTAGTTTATTTTCTTCGTTCGATGAAGGTTTCAAACTGTGTGCCAGCGGCTTTTTCCTGTCAGATTGACAGGCGGCGACTGACAAAACGTACGGATCCGAGGCGTGCCTGCCCCGGATCCGCATGCTGCGTGTGCCTCTACCCTATTTCATCGCTTCGGCCAGCGCCTCGACGAACCATTGCGGAGCGCGTGTCGGACGGTGCGTGTCGGCATGGAGGAAACCCAGCGCCGTCATGCCCGTGTTGAGCAGTTCGCCCTGCGAGTTGTAGACCTCGTATTCGAAGCGGATGCGTGCCGTGGGCATTTCGCGCAGCAGGATGCGCACCGTGAGGCGGTCGTCGAAGAAGGCCGGCCGTTTGTAGGTGGACTGCACCTCCAGAATGGGCATGATGATTCCGCGCCGCTCCATCTCGGCATAGGAGAGTCCCATCGCGCGCATGAGGTCGGAGCGGGCCTCTTCGTAGTAGCAGATGTAGTTGGAGTGATGGACGAATCCCATCTGGTCGGTATGTTTGTACCAGACCCTGATTTCGGTGTCGTGTGTGATCATGGGGTAAATTCGATTAGACTCTTTTCTCGGGTAAGCGGCAGGTCGAGCAGCGGCGTCCCCTCGGAGGGGATGTAGAGCCTCGCAGGCTCGCCGTCGGCCGTGACCGGGTATTCGCCCGCAGGGGGCAGCAGTTTGTAGGGGTCGTCGATGTGCAGGCGGCCCTGTTCGCAGCCGGCGATCAGCAGGTAGGGATGGCACAGCATGCGTGCGGCGCGGGCCATCTCGCCGTGCTCGACGAGCGTGCGGACGGCCGTGGAACTGACCTTTTCGCCGTCGACGCAGAACCGGCCGATGCGGCAGAGCTGCAATTCGGGGCGCTCCGCCGAGCGCAGCGAACAGTAGTCGCCCTCCTTGTTGTGCCCGAAGTGGTGGTTGTACCCCATCACGAGGGCCTCGATGCCGAGCTTCCCGACCAGATCGCGGCGGATGAAGTCGGCCGAACTCGTGCGGCTGAATTCGCGGGTGAAGGGGATGACCACCAGGTTGTCGATGCCCGCCCGCTCGAGCAGCCAGACTTTCTCGTCGAGCGTCGAGAGCAGGCGCAGGTCGGTCTGTGTCTCGAGCACGATGCGCGGATGGGGGGCGAAGGTCACGACTACGCTCTCGCCGTCGCGCTCGCGGGCGAAGCGGCGTACGGCGTCGAGCAGCTTGTAGTGGCCGCCGTGGACGCCGTCGTACGATCCGACGGTGGCCGCCGGACGGCGGAATGCGGGAAGTCGGTCGGTGCCGTGGAAGACTCTCATCGCGTGCGGGGTCAGTCGTCGGTCGGATTCTCCTCGTTCTCCTTGACGAAGTAGGCCACCTTCTCGAGCAGCGTGGTGATGTCGTAATTCTCGACCACGATGCCGCGCGGGAAGTTGAGCGGCCGCGAGGTGAAGTTCAGCACCCCCTTGATGCCGGCGTTGACGATCGGGACGACCAGTTCGTCGGCCACGCGCGAGGGCGACGAGACGATGACGATGTCGATGTCCTTGTCCTCGACCACCTCCTCGAACGTCTCCATGTGGTGGCACGGGATGCCGTCGATGGTGCGCCCCGTCTTCTCGGGGTCGATGTCGAAGGCGGTGGTGATCTTCAGCTTCAGGCCGCGGCCGTTGAAGTACTTGGTGATCGCCTGCCCGAGGTGGCCCATGCCGATGACGGCGATGTTGGTCACCGTGTCGCTGTCGAGGATGTTGCTGATGAAGTCGATCAGCACCTTGACGTCATACCCTTTCTTCGTGTCGCTCGAGAAGCCGATGAGCATCAGATCGCGGCGCACCTGCACCGCCGTGATGCCGTGGATGCCGGCCAGCACGTGCGAGAAGATGTGGGTGATTCCCTGTTTGTGGCACGAAAGCAGCGTCCGGCGGTATTCGCTCAGCCGTTCGATGGTCTTTTCGGGTATGTTGGAGGATGCCATAAGCCGGTTATTCGAGCGTGATGGTATAGTTGTCGTTGTAGATGACACGCACCCACTCGGCGTTGACGCGGTTGCCGTCGCTCTGCCGTTCGAAACGGTACGGTGTCTGGAGCGGAGTGAACGTCTCGTTGCCGAAATAGTCGTTGACATCGCCGAACATCGCCGTTCCGAACAGCACGGCCGCATCGTAGCCACGATAGGAATAGAGCGTAGGCAGCGAACCGAAGGCGGCGATGTAGCGTTTGTCGAACGTGCGGATGCGTTCCGCGTCGCGTTTGGCGTGGTAGGTCGAGATGAAGTTCACGCGGTTCTTGAAGAAGAGGTTGCGGTCGATGTTGCCGAACCGGTTCCAGTGCGGGCTGCCGATGACGTCGTACTGCGGCGCGGCGTGGCCGCGGGCGATGATGTTGCTGCTGGCTGAAGCGAGTGCCGCGAGAATCGAATCGACCTCGGTCTCCCTGTCCGACAGCACCACCAGCAGCGCATTGTCGCGTGCGGCGAGGATGCTGCCGACATTGCTGCCCGCTCCGTAGCGGAATGTTTCGTAGCCGACGGCGGGGATCAGCCCCCGGACGGCCTCTTCGAATGCCGTGTCGGTGTGCTGGCCGTAGATCAGGACGACCCGGCGGCCGCTGTTGAGCAGCGCGGCGAGTTTGGCGTATTTGCGCGCGGGGTCGGGTGCCATCTGGAAGAGCACGTCGCTCTGCGTGCGGTCGAGCGTCGCCAGCGGCGAGACGACGGGAATGCCCTCCTGCTCGGCGACGCGCAGCACGGGAGCCAGTTCGTCTTCGTAGACGGGGCCGACGATCAGGTGCGAACGGGCGAAGGCGTCGTTTTGGGCGATCGTGGCGACTTTGGCCGGATCATGGGCTGTGTCGAATACGTCGAGCCGCACCGAGCGGCCCTCGTGACGGAGACGGTCGATGCCCAGCAGGAATCCCTGGTAGAATTCGGTGTAGCTGACGTTGGGGCGGCCGTCGGCCGTGGCGGGCAGCAGCAACGTGAGGTTGAGCGTGGCGTCAGGGGCCAGCGTCGTGAGCCGTTCGGCGCGTGGCCGGACCGTCAGCGTGTCGGCCGGCTGCTCGGTCGTCGTCCCGGCGGCGGGCGACGGCAGTTTGATGATTGCGCCCGCTCGCAGCGTCGCGGGCGAGAGCCCGTCGTTGAGCTCCGCGAGCGCCTCCTCCGACGTCCCGTTGGCATGGGCGAGCGAATAGAGCGTGTCTCCCGGCTGGACGACATAATAACGGTGTCCCTCGGACGGGACGCTGTTCAGCTTCTCCTTGTACTCCTCCAGCTCGGCGAGGTTCTCGGCATTGCTGGTCTTCCCGACCTCCGTTTTGCGCACCAGCAGCGTGCTGCCGATGGTCAGTTGCGCCGGATCGAGATTGTCATTGTCCTCGAGCAGCGTCTCGACCGAGATGCCGTAGCGTTTCGAGATGGCGTAAAGCGTCTCTTGCGCCCCGACCGTATGCAGTATGAACCGTTTGCGCAGTTTGCGCTCCTGCCTGGCCGTGAGCGGCGTCTCATCGGGCTGCGGTGCGGGCACCGGAATCCGCACGTTCTGATCGGCCTTCACCACGTCGGCCATCGTCGGGTTGTTGGCCACGAGCGTCTGCTCGCTCACGCCGTAGAGCCGTGCGATCGAGTAGAGCGTCTCGCCCGCCTGCACGGTGTGGACGTAGAACTTCCGGCCGCCGATGTAGACGATCGTCTCCGACCTCTGCGGCTGCGGCACCGCCGCGGCGACGGGCGCAAGCCCGATGCAGAGTGCTGCCGCCGTTATGAAAA
>USBO01000097.1 GCA_900552955.1 uncultured Alistipes sp. | reverse complement strand
GTCTGTTCGGCGATCTCCTTGAAACTGAGACCCGAATAGTAGCGCATCATCACCACTTCGCGCTGCTCCTCGGGCAGCAGTTCCACCAGTCGGCGGACGTCGCCCGCGATCTGCTCGCAGACGATCTCGTCTTCGACGGTGCGCTCGGCCAGGCGCAGCGTGCCCAGTACGTCGTAGCCGGCTTCGGTCTCGTTGAGCTGCCGGTTCTGTTTACGGGCGCGGAAGTAGTCGATCACTTGGTTGTGAGCGATGCGCAGGATCCACGAAAGGAACCTACCGTTGTCGGTGTAGCGGCCCTCGTCGATGACGCGCACGGCTTTGATAAAGGCCTCTTGGAAAATATCGTCGGCAACATCGCTGTCCTTGACCATCATCTGGATGTAGTCGCGGACACGGCGGCTGTGGCGTTCGATCAGTTGGGAAATAGCACTCCGGTCGCCCGAAAGATAACAATTAAGCAATTTCTGATCACTTAATACTTGAACGTTCATACTCTTCTCCTTTCTAAAATTATCAAAGAGTAGAATTTTTCGATAGGCAATCCGCTTTTAGTGGTTGAATTTCAATGTTTCGTCTCCTCTGTGCGATCCGAACTCAAGGTGTCGTCCGTTCTCCGAAATCCCATTCGAGGGGACACTCCGATCGCAAGGTAATCACTTTTCCGCAAATTTCCAAATTTCCCGGGCTTTTGCATGCGGCGATCGTCCCTGCGACCGTTGCGTATCCCTGCAAAAACCGCGCCGATGCGGTCGTACGTCCGTTCCGTGACAGGAAAAGCCGCGGAAGCGGCTCGGTATGCCGGAGATACGCTCCGTTCCGGAGGCGGCCGATGCCGGCCGGCCGGAGGGCCGTTCCTGCCAAAATGGCACTCCGTGTGGTGTCATTTGCGCGGTTCGACGTGGATCGAGACCATCGTCCCTGCGCCGTAGGCGTCGCGCAGCCGCCGTTCGATCTCGACGGTGAGGCGGTGCGATTCGGTGACGCTCGTCGCGCCGTCGACGCGGATGTGCACCTCGACGGCGATGTTCTGCCCGATGCGCCGTGTGCGCAGATTGTGCGGCGACTCGACGGCCGGATCGGCGGCGATCAGCGACAGGATGCGCTCCTCCTCCTCGCGGGGCAGCGACTTCTCGAGCAGTTCGTCGATGCCCATCTTCGAGAGCTGCCACGCCACGCGCAGGATCAGCAGCGCCACGACGATGGCTGCCGCGGGGTCGGCCAGCCGCCAGTCGCCACCCAGAAAATAGGCGCAGCCGATGCCCGCGAGCGTACCGGCCGACGAGAGCGCATCGCTGCGGTGATGCCATGCGTTGGCCACCACCGAGGGGCTGTTGACCTGGCGGCCGATGCAGGCCGTGTAGCGGTAGAGCAGCTCTTTGGCGACGATCGACACGACGGCCGCCCACAGCGCCACGGCGCCCGGCTGCGGCGGCAGGACACCCCGTGTGAAGTCGCGGATGGCCCTGCCGCCGCTCCACAGCAGTTCGAGCCCCACGCCCGCAAGCGCGAGGCCGATGAGCAGCGTGGCCAGCGTCTCGTATTTGCCGTGTCCGTAGTCGTGGTCGTCGTCGCGCGGCTTGGCCGACACGCGCACGAAGAGCAGCACCACCAGATCGGTGGCGAAGTCCGACGCCGAGTGGATGGCGTCGGCCACCATCGCCGAACTGTGCCCCAGGATGCCTGCGGCCAGTTTTCCGGCGCTGAGCGCCAGATTGACCGCAAATCCGATCCATGTGACGCGATAGATGGCCCGTTCGCGGGTGTGCGTTTGTCGGTTCATGCCGGGTGTCGGGATTCAACGGAAAAAGCGGCGGCGGAATCGCTCCGCCGCCGCTTCCTTTGGGGTGAGGGCCGCGGGGCGGTCAATAGCTTCGTGCGAAGAGCACGCGTCGGTGCGAGGGCTTGCCCGAGTAGATGCAGGTGCCCTCCTCGTCGACGGCGTCGAGCGGAATGCAGCGGATCGTGGCTTTGGTCGCCTCCTTGATGGCCACCTCGGTCTCGACGGTGCCGTCCCAGTGCGCCGCCACGAAGCCGCCCTTCGTGTCGAGCGTCTCGACGAACTGCTCCCACGTGTCGACGGGAGTAATCATCGAGTCGCGGAACGTCTTGGCTTTTTCGAAGATGCCTTGTTGGATGTCGTCCATCAGCGCCGCCACGCGGTCGATGAGCCCCTCCTGCGGCACGACCTCCTTCTCGAGCGTGTCGCGGCGCATCAGCTCGATCGTGCCGTTCTCCAGATCGCGCGGGCCGAGCGCCAGCCGCACCGGTACGCCCTTGAGTTCGTATTCGGCGAACTTGAAGCCTGAGCGCACGTTGTCGCGCGCGTCGACCTTGACGCTCAGTCCGCGTGCGCGCAGTCCGTCGGCGATGGCGTCGAGTTTGGCCACGATCGTCTTCATCTGCTCCTCGCCCTTGTAGATCGGGACGAGCACCGCCTGAATCGGCGCGAGCGCCGGCGGCAGCACCAGTCCGTTATTGTCCGAGTGGGCCATGATGAGCGCACCCATCAGGCGGGTCGAGACACCCCACGAGGTCGCCCACACGTATTCGAGTTTGCCCTCGCGGTTGGTGTACTGCACGTCGAAGGCCTTGGCGAAGTTCTGCCCCAGGAAGTGCGATGTGCCGCTCTGCAGCGCCTTGCCGTCCTGCATCAGCGCCTCGATGGTGAGCGTATCCTCGGCGCCGGCGAAGCGTTCGTTGGGCGACTTGTGGCCCACGATCACCGGCACGGCCATGTATTGTTCGGCGAACTGCTTGTAGACGTTGATCATCTTGGTGGCCTCGGCGATCGCCTCGTCGCGCGTCTCGTGGGCCGTGTGTCCCTCCTGCCAGAGGAATTCGGCCGTGCGCAGGAACAGACGCGTGCGCATCTCCCACCGCACAACGTTGGCCCACTGGTTGCACAGGATGGGCAGGTCGCGGTAGGAGTGGATCCAGTTCTTGTAGGTGTTCCAGATGATCGTCTCCGACGTCGGGCGCACGATGAGCTCCTCCTCGAGCCGGGCGTCAGGATCGACCACCACGCCCTTGCCCTCGGGATCGTTCTTCAGCCGGTAGTGCGTCACCACGGCGCACTCCTTGGCGAAGCCTTCGACGTGGTGCGCCTCCTTCGAGAAGAAGGACTTGGGAATGAAGAGCGGGAAGTAGGCGTTCTCGTGGCCCGTCTGCTTGAACATCCTGTCCAGAATGGCCTGCATCTTCTCCCAGATGGCATAACCGTAGGGTTTGATGACCATGCAGCCGCGCACGGCCGAGTTCTCGGCCAGGCCGGCCTTGACGACCAGATCGTTGTACCATTGCGAGTAGTTCTGCTCGGACTTGGTCAGGTCTTTGAGTTCTTTTGCCATATAGGTTTGCTTTTCGATAGTTTCCGACCGACAAAATTAGCAAAATAAATCGGGATTCGCGCAAGGATCGGTCGGGAATTAGCGTCCGTGCCGGTTCGCACGGACTGCGGTACGGGTGCCGCGCAAAAATACGGACGGCCTTGCGGGCCGCCCGTACGGAATGTTGTGCGTCGCCGCCCTCAGAAGCGGAAGACCAGCGACATGGCCACGTTGTTGCGTTTCGACTCGGTGTCGAAGAGTCCCGTGGTGGTGAAGAAGTCGCCCGTGGCGCGGTCGAGGCTGTAGAAGAGCCGGTAGGCCGACTGCTTGTCGGTGACGTGCTGGTAGGCCAGGTCGAGCGTCACGTGGCGCGACACGTTGAAGCCCACGCCGGCGGTGATGTAGCGCGTCTCGTAGGTGAGCGGTGCGTCGTAGTAGCTCGCCTTGTCCTTGAGCATCGAGTCGGTGTAGCCCGCTCCGACGCGCAGCGCCATGCGCGGCAGCGGTTTGAATTCGACGCCGGCGCGGATCGTGTTCGTGCCGCGGAAGGCGTGTTTGAACTCGGCCTTGTACTCCTCGGGGTAGGGTTCGAAGCCCTCCGGCGTGTTCTTCACGCGGATGCCGTTGTACCAGTCGCGCTCGTAGTCGACGCTCACCAGACCGAAGTTGCCGAAGGTGTAGGAGATGCCCAGCAGCAGGCGCGCCGGCGAGGTGAAGCACCACGAGTTGCCGCCCATGTCGTCCTGCGAGGGGGTGCCGTCCTGATTGATCTCGGTGTCTTTGGTCGTGTTGTTATAGAGCTGCGTGGTGATGTCGCCGTAGTAGCGCCGTTCGAGCGAGTAGTAGGTCGGCGTGTGGAACGCCAGGCCGATGCGCAGATGTTCGGTGGGCCGCACGATGACGCCCAATTTGAAGTTGACGCCCGAGCCGTCGAGCACCGACTTCTGATAGAGGTCGGCGTAGTCCAGTTGCGTCTCGAGCAGCTCGCCCGCCGAGTTGGCCGCAGGACCGTTGTCGTAGCGGTAGTCCTCGCCGTAGTAGACGCCCGTGGATTTGTGGACGCTCTGGATGCCGATCGTAGCGCCGATGTAGACGATGTTGTTGAGGTTGGCGCCCGCCGAGAGGGTGAATTCGTTGATCGAACCCGAATTGACGACATCCAGGTAGTGGAGGATCGAGGCGTTGCTGCCGATGCAGTCGGGGACGTATACGCTCTCTTTCGTGTCGGGATCGTAATAGGGTGAAATCATGAAGCCGTTGTACCCCAGCACCGCCGGCCAGAAATAGGGATTGGTGGTGTCGTAGCCCAGCTTTCCATCGCCGTTGGGGAAGATGCCGGCCTGCCCGAGCTGCTGTCCGAAGATGTCGGCGATCGTCGGAGCCCACACCGAGCCGCCGGCGTAGGGCGTGTCGGTCTTGAAGGAGTGGCGGCTGTTGAAGTCGGCGATGCGGTTCAGGCCGACGCCCACCGTGAAGCTGGTGAGCGTTCCCGTCCCCTCGTAGGCATTGAACGCCGCACCGAAATTGGCCATCGAGAAGCGGTTCTTGCCGTTCTTGGCGTAGGACATGGTGCCCGGCGTCTCGGACGACTGGAAGGTCATCATCGGCGTCAGCACGATCTCGTTGCGGCGGTACATGCCCAGACCCGCAGGGTTGATCGACATCGAGGCCAGATCGGCGCCCAGCGAGGTGAACGCTCCGCCGAGTGCCATCGAACGGGCCGTGCCCAGCGCCTGCGGCCGCGACAGTTGTGCCATCTCACCGGCCAGCACGCCGTCGTGATTCAGCACTGCGCCGCCGAAAACCAGCGCGTTCCGTTCCTGTGCCTGTGTCGCGGCCGTCGCGCAGAGCGCGATGGCTGCGAATGCAATCTGTAACTTGTTCATGATCCGATGTTATTAAATCGGTTAACCTCTTAACGCCCCCGGAATCCGCGGCTGCCGCCCGACGAGGTGCCGCCGCCGCTTCCGCCGCGCGAACCGCCGCCGTAGCTGCCGCCCGTGCTTCGGCCGCGCGTCCCGCTGTTGTACGAACTGCCCGAGTTGTTGCGGTAGTTGTTGTCGCGGTTGTTGTTGTAACTGTTATTGTTGTTGTACGTGTTGCCGCTGCCGCGGTAGACGTTGCTGCTGTTGTTGCTGCGTCCGCCGCCGTTGTAGTAAGTGTTGCCGCTGCCGCGGTTGTTGTAGCTTCCGCCGCGCGTGCCGCTGCCCGACGTGCCGTAGTTGCGGTAGCTGTTGTTGCGCGAGGGGGTGCCGTAATAGCGGTTGTTGCGCGGAATCGACCCGCTGTTGTTGAGCCGGTAGTTGGGCCGCGGACGGTAGTAGTGAGGATGTCCCCAATGAGGGTGTCCCCAGTAGGGATAGTAACCGCCGTACCAGTAGTTGTGGCTCCACCAGGGATTGTACCAGCCGCCCCAGCCCCAGTGGGGGCCGTAGCCCCAGCCGTAATGGGGCCATCCGTAGCCCCAGCCGTTGTACCAGTTGCCGTAGATGCCGGCCATGTAACCCGCTGCGAAGCCGGTGGCCAGTCCCCACGAGCCGAACATCGAGGTGACGTATTTGGGCTCGACCCACGCCTCGTCGCCCATGACGATGATGTTGTAGAAGGCCGGATCGTAGGCCGTCAGGTAGTTGAACGTTCCGCTGTGGCGGAAATTCCAGTAGCTCGACGGCATTTTGTAGGTGGGGGAGTTGAACCCCCGCAGCCGTCGGGCATAGGCGCTCTCGTAGTCGTCGGCCACCAGATCGTCGAAGCCGCTCGAACCGTAGTAGAGGTTCTCGGCGTCGTCGGCCCGCGCCTGTGCCATGAGCGCCTCCCACTTGGCGCGCCGTGCCTCCGCTTCGGCCTTTTCGGCTTCGGCTTTGGCCTTCTCGCGCTGCGCGATCTGCGTCTTATTGTGAATGCCGTAGAGGTCGTCGCCTGCGTATCCGCCCGATTGGTAGTACGCCGAGGAACAACTTGCCGCCAGCAGTGCCAGCGACAGGAGTCCGATCCCTGTTTTCATCGTTTTCATAATGCGTACGTTTAGAGTGGTTGCTTTGTCCGTTTAACGAAAATCGTACCGCTTTTAGTATCGTATGGGTTCCTTTACAAAAGTAGGAATTATTTTTCAATCTCCCGATCGTTTCATTGTGAAAACGGTCGAAAGGTGCGGATACTGCACCGACCGGCCATCGTGCGCGAGGAAAATTCGCTTTCGGATAACTTTTTTTTCGCAGAGCGGAACAATCTGAGAATTTTTGTTTATATTTGCAGCCCCGAAAGGATGGTAATCATCGTTCTCGACGGGGCCGAAGGAGGGGATTCCCCTCGTCTCGGAAGATTCTGGAGAGATGCCGGAGTGGTCGATCGGGCCGCACTCGAAATGCGGTGTACGGGCAACTGTACCGGGGGTTCGAATCCC
>USBO01000096.1 GCA_900552955.1 uncultured Alistipes sp. | reverse complement strand
CGATGTATTTGAATTCGGGTTTGATCCCCCAGCCGTGGTCGCCCGAGGGAAAGACGTGCATCGACGCCCGCACGCCGTTGCGTTTGAGCGCCTCGTAGAATAGCAGGCTGTTGACCGGCGGCACGATACGGTCGTCATCGCTCAGCAGCAGCAGCGTCGGAGGCGTGAGGGCCGACACGCGCTTCTCGAGCGAATAGTTGCGCGCCTTCTCGGGGGAATAGCCCTTGCCCAGCAGGTATTTGAACGAATTTTTGTGCAGCTTGCCCTCCTCGGCCGTGATGACCGGATAGAAGAGGATCATGAAGGCGGGTTTCTCGTCCGAGATCGTGCCGGTGCTGGCCGCCAGGTGACCGCCCGCCGACGATCCGACGATCCCCACGCGCGAAGCATCGCAGCCCCATTCGGCTGCGCGTTCGCGCACGATGCGCAGCGCCTGCTCGGCGTCGTTGCGCGGCACCTCGCAATGGCCGTTGGGCATGCGGTACTTCAGCACGGCGGCCGTTGTACCGTGATCGGCCAGCCAGCGCGCCATGTCATGCCCCTCGTAGCCGATGGCAAGATTGTGATAGCCGCCGCCCGGGCAGACCACGACGGCCCGGCCGCTCGGCTCCGCAGCTTTGTAGACGAAGAGTTCGGCGACGTTGTTGTTCGCCACGAAGATCTCCCGCTCGACGACCTCCGGCCCGAAAAGGCCGCTCGACGTCGGAGCGGAAGCGTTGTCCCAGATGACGATGCGTTCGTCCTGCGCCCGAGCCGCCGACACGACGGCTGCGCAGCACAAACAGGTTAAAAAGAGGTTTTTCATTGTATCGTAGTTTGGATAAGGAAATCATTCGGCATTTCGCATCAGCCGCAGCCGATCGCATGGCGCATCTCTCCGGTCGTGGCCGCCTCAGCTGCCCTGTGCGCCGTCCGCTCCGCCTGCGGCATATCGAGCGTGCGGATACGCTCCTTGACCGCTGCAACGGCGGGCGGTGCGACGCTCAGTTCGTCGAGCCCCAGCCCCACGAGCAGCTCTGCATGCGCGGCCTCCGAAGCGAACTCGCCGCAGATTCCCGTCTCGCACCCGTGCCGACGGGCCGCTTCGACCGTGAGGCGGATGGCCCGCACCACGGCCGGATGCAGCGGTTCGTACATCGCCGCGATGCGTTCGTTGCCGCGATCGACGGCCAGCACATATTGCGTCAGGTCGTTGGTGCCGATGCTGAAGAAGTCGGCCTCGGCGGCCAGCTCATCGGCCATGAACACCGCCGCCGGCGTCTCGATCATCACGCCGACCGCAATCCGCTCGTCGAAGGCCGCGCCTTCCCTGCGCAGCTCCTCCTTGCACTCCTCCAGCAGCGCCCGCGCCGCACGCAACTCGTCGAGCGACACGATCATCGGGAACATCACCCGCACGTTGCCTTCGGCGCTGGCCCGCAGGATCGCCCGCAGCTGCGTGCGGAACATCTCGCGCAATTCGAGACTCACGCGGATGGCGCGCCAGCCCAGAAACGGATTCTCCTCCGCGGGAAACGCATAATACGGCAGCGCCTTGTCGCCGCCGATGTCGAGCGTGCGGATCACCAGAGGACGGCCGCCACAACGTTCGGCAGCCGCCGTGTAGGCCGCCGTCTGCTCCTCCTCGCCAGGGAAACCATCCTGTCGCTGCATGTAGAGGAACTCGCTGCGGAACAGCCCGATGCCGTCGGCACCGGCGCGCATCGCACGCTCCACCTCGGCCACGCTGCCGGCATTGGCCAACACGGCCACCGGCCGGCCGTCGCGCGTGGCGACCGGCTCGCGCACCCACTGCGGAAGGTCGCGCACAGCCTCCTCCATGCGTCGGCGAAGTGTCGCCGCCGTCCGCTCGTCGGGATCGACGATCAACTCGCCCGCACCGCCGTCGAGCGCCACGACTGCGCCGTCGGTCAGGCGGTCGAAATCGTCGCCCAGCCCCACCACGGCGGGAAGTCCCATGTTGCGCGCCAGAATGGCCAAATGACTCGTCGCACTGCCGCGCCGCGTCACCATGCCCCGCACGCGCGCGAAGTCGATCCGAACCGTATCCGACGGCGCCAGCTCCTCGGCGGCGAGGATGCTCCCCTCGGGAATCGCCGCAAACGGATCGGCCCCGGACGGCACTAATTGCCGCAGGATGCGGCTGCACACGTCGCGCACATCGTCGGCCCGCGCCCGCAGGTACTCGTCGTCGATCTGCGCGAAGAGCGCCGACAACTCACCGGAGGCCGCATGGACGGCATCGGCGGCGGTCGCTCCGCCGGCGATCTTCTCGCCCACGCTCTCCGCAAGCATCGGGTCGGCCGCCAGCTCGAGATGCGCGGCGAAGATGTCGTTCGCAGCCGCCAGCTCGCCGAGCTCGGCCTCGACAGCCTTCACCGCTGCGTCGTAACGCGCCTGTTCGGCCGCCCGTTCAGCGGACGGCACGATCCGCCCCGAGGGTGCATATTCCCCCGTACGATAGCGCCACACGTGCCCGATCGCCACGGCATCGGCCATGACCTGTTTCACCGGCAAACGCCACATACCCGCTCAATCGGTGATCGCTTCGATGGCCGCCGCCACCTCGTCGAGCACAGCCTGTTCATTGTCGCCCTCGACGACGACCTCCACCTCGGAACCCTGCTTGAGTCCCAGCGAAAGGATGCCGATCATACTGGCTCCGCTGACCGATTTGACGGGCGTGCGCAGCGTCACCTGCTGCCCCGACGCCTTGACGAGCGCCACCAAAGCCGAGACGGGACGCGCGTGCATCCCGTTGGGCGCCAAGATCGTAACTTTCTTCGATACCATATCTTAAACAGTTAATTTTTCCAGAATATAACGGGGATCGTCCGTCGTCTTGAGCCGTTCGAGCACCTCCTCGTCCTCAAGCGCCGAGGTCACGCGCGCCAGAATCTCGATATGCTCGTCGCCCGCGCCGGCGATGCCGATCACCAGTTGCGCCCGCTCGCCGCCGAAATCGACCCCTTCGGGATACTGCATCACGACGATTCCCGAACGGCGGATGCGCGACTTCGCCTCGGCCGTCCCGTGCGGAATGGCGATTCCCATCCCCAGATAGGTCGTCGCCACGCGTTCGCGGTCGACCATCGCCTGGGCATAGCCTTCGTCGACATAACCGCCCGCCGCCAGCAGCGCACCGGCGGCACGGATCGCCTCCTCCTTGCCTACGGGGGCCAGTCCGGTACGGATGCCCTGCAAAGTCAACATCTGCGACGACGATTCGGCGGACTCCGGCGCTGCGGAAGCCTCCGCGGCATGTTCCGAGCCCTGTTCCTCAGCCGCACGCTGGCACTCGATGCGTTCGTAGAGACCGTCGAGCGCCGGATCGGTCAGGAAATTGCCGATCACGACCACCTCCGACGCGGGTGCCGCCAGTTCGGCGCGCTGCGACAACTGCGACTGGCACACCACGATGTCCGTCCCCTCGGGGATCGTGTCGACCGAGCTGTTGGTGACGCGCACGCCGCTGCCCAGCGGTTCGATGCGCTTGCGGAAACGTGTGGCCCCCATCGCACTCGACCCCATGCCGGCATCGCAGGCGAAGACCACCGAGCGGATCGGTCCGCCCGACGGACGGGACGGACGGTTGGCACCGCCGATGACCTTGCCGTTGGGCTTGCGGATCGGATTCACCTCCTCCAACTGCGCCCGCTTGACGATCGGCGCGGCCACGAAGAACGACACGGCCGCCGCGATGACCACACCGGCCAACACCCACAGCATCTCGCCCTTCGGTGCCATGGCCAGCACGGCGATGATGCTGCCCGGCGAGGCGACGGCTGTCAGCCCCGTTCCGGTGAGCGAATAGAAGAGGATCGCCGCGGCCGACCCCGCGATCGGCGCCAAGATGATGACCGGCCGCATCAGCACATAGGGAAAATAGATCTCGTGGATGCCGCCGAAGAACTGGATGACGATCGCACCGGGCGCCGACGAACGCGCTGCACCGCGCGCAAAGGCCCAATAGGCCAGCAGCACGCCGAGCCCCGGGCCCGGATTGGTCTCCAGCAGAAACATGATCGACTGGCCCGTCTGCCGCGCCTGTTCGATGCCGATCGGCGAGAAAATTCCGTGATTGATGGCGTTATTCAGAAAGAGCACCTTGGCCGGTTCGATGAAGACCGAGACCAGCGGCAGCAGCCCGTGCTCGATCATCAGCGACACGCCGGCCGAGAGCAGCATCGTCAGCGCCGACACCACGGGGCCGATGGCATAGAACCCGAACAGCGCACAGAGGATTCCCAGGATGCCGACCGAGAAGTTGTTGACCAGCATCTCGAATCCGGCGGGGATGCGGCCCTCCGCCCAGCGGTCGAAGGTGCGGATCACCCAGCCGGCGAAAGGCCCGATGGCCATCGCGCCGATGAACATCGGGATGTCGCTGCCCAGAATCACGCCCATCACCGCCACGGCAGCGATCACGCCGCCGCGGTCGCCGGCCACATGGCGCCCCGCCGTGATGGCGATCAGCATCGGCAGCAGGTAGCGCAGCATCGGTTCGACGAGCTGCCCCAGATTCGCATTGGGCCACCAGCCCGTGGGAATGAACAACGCCGTGATGAACCCCCATGCGATGAAGGCGCCGATGTTGGGCATCACCATGCTGCTCAACGATTTGCCGAAGCGCTGAATCCGTTCTTTCATTTCCGGTCGGTTTTAGCGTCCGCCCCGCCCGCGAGGCGCACATACGAAACAACTAACAAGGATGCGAAGCATCTAAAACGCAGTCTAAGACAGACATACGCCCGGCACAAACGCTAATTCCAGTCGTTTTTCCGCCGGACAGGAGTATCTAAGACCCAGTCAAAGGTAATAATTATTACCGAAAAATTCGGGCACGCGCCCGAATTTCACGGTAAGAGGATCAAATAACATGCCTAATCTCCGCATCCGAGCAGCTCATCGGGATAGGGAATCCGCTCGCCCGACGAACGAATAAGCGGCATCGAGGCGTTCCAGCCGCGCAGCTTGTCGCCGAGCAGAGCGGCCAGCTCGCGCAGCTTCGCGGGGTTGCGCGCCGCCAGATCGTTGCGTTCGCCGATGTCCTCGCGCAGGTTGTAGAGTTCGAGCGCCTGCGTGCGGTGACGGTAGACGATCTTCCAGTCGCCCTTGCGCAGCGAGGAGAGATAGTCGATGTCTTCGAGCGGATAGGGTTTCCACTGGTGCGGGAAGTGCGTGACCACCTCGCGCTCGGGGTCGATGCCCGACACGGATTCGTCGATCACGTAGGCGTTGGCCGCCTTCTGATCGGCGATCCGGCCGGCCCGCATCGCCCGTCCCACGGCCTGCGAACCGTCCGTGAGCAGCCGCACGAGGCTCCGGCCGTCGACCTGCTGCACGGTTTCGTAGCGCTCTATCCCCGCCATTTCGAGAATCGTCGGGAAGAGGTCTTCGGCACAGACCGGTGTATTGATGCGTGTGCCGGCTGCCGTCCGCTCCGGCCAGCAGACCATCATCGGCACGCGGATGCCGCCCTCGTAGCACGAGCTTTTCCCCTCGCGCAACGGCGCGTTCTGCGTGTGCAGCACGCCGCCCTTGCTCGTATTCTCCGAGTTGCCCCCGTTGTCCGAGAGGAAGACGATGATCGTGTTGTCCGCGATGCCTCTGCGATCGAGATAATCCATGATGTCGCCCAGGCTCTTGTCCACCCCCTCGATCATCGAGGCGAAATTGGCCTGGCCCTGATCCAGCCCTGCATCGAGGTATTTCTGTACGAATCGCGGATCGGGCGTGATCGGCGTATGCACCCCGTGATGCGCCATATAGAGGTAGAACGGAATGCCGTTGTCGATGGGATAATCGAGCGTCTTGAGCGCTTCGAGCGTGAGCGCCTCCGTCAGGTGCGTCTTCGTGCCATAATATTCGGCCATGTTCTGCGTCGTGAACACATTCCATTTGCCTGCGACGTTGCCATAGTTCTCCTCTCCGTAGTAAGAGGTCGATTTTCCCGCAACCTGCCCCGCCACATTGACGCAGAAACCCATGTTGTAGGGGCTGGCACCCGGCGTACCGGCCGCCGCCCAGTGGCCCTTGCCCACATGGATCGTGTAGTAGCCGTCGTCCTTGAGCAGCCGCACCATCGGAGTGACATGCTGCGTGTGAGGGATGCCCTCCGTCGGCGAAATGCCGTTATAATTCCAATCGGGACGGATCAGCACATCGTTCGCCAGCGCTTCGGGACGGTGCGACGCGTCGCTCGGCACGCCCGGGACAGCCGTCGTGAAGTCGGTGATCCGCGCATGCGAGGCATGCATGCCCGTCATCAGCGTCGTGCGCGTGGGCGACGACACGGGACTCACGTAGGCGTTCGTCAGCAGCGTGCCGCGTTCGGCGAGTCGCTGCATGTTCGGCGTATGATAGCGCAAATTGAGCGGGTAGGCCTCCTCGCCGTAAGCGACGGAGGAGTCGAGCCACCCCATATCGTCCACGAGAAAGAAAACGATGTTGGGCTTCTGCTCCGGCTTGTTGCAGCCGGCCAACGGCAGCGCCAGCGCAAGCCCTGCGAATGTCTTGGATAGAGAGTTCATAATCGAGGCTGTTGTTCGGGGTGCGAATTCGTAGTGTAAATATAACGATTCCGGACAAAAAACGGCGTACCGCCCCGAGAATTGTTCCCTCGCCGAGGAACTCCATGCGCCTGAGAACGCCCTCTCGGCAGAGCCGGCACCGGCGACGCTCCGTCCCCAAAAGCAGCGGGGGCGGCGAGGCCCGGCCCCCGGGGCCCCACCCGCCCGGGAAAAGAGGGGCGCCCCCCCCCCGGGGGCCCCCCCCCGCCGGGGGATAATGGGCCGGCCGGGCC
>USBO01000095.1 GCA_900552955.1 uncultured Alistipes sp. | reverse complement strand
ACGCCGCGCGCCGTACCCTCCGTGAAGGGATTCTCGCACTCGCGGTAGACCTCGCGCCGATGGGCGAATCCCGCACCGGCATCGAACCAGCGGCGGTCGCCCGTGAATTCGGCGTAGGACGAACGCTCGTCCACTCCTGCATCGTTGTCGGCGATCGCCTCCTCGGTCTGGACGTCGCGCTCGCGCGGCAGCAGCACGTTGGCGCCCGCGCGTTCGAGCATCGGCACCAGATAGGGCACCACGTAGCTCTGCGTGTAGAGGTCTTCGCAGGTCTCCCACAGCCGCGAGCGCTGCCAGCGCCAGCGGTTTTCCTCCTGGTCGAAGTAGCGTCCGTGGCTCTGCCACATGGCGATATGCCGTCCTGCAAGCCCCTGCGTAGGCTTCACGGGCGACGACAGCCGCGTGACGAGCGGACGCTCCGAACGGTTGGTGAAGGTCTTGCCTCGGCCGTCGCCGCGGTAGATCTGCGGGATCAGCTCCTCGATGGGATGTTTGTCCGTGACCAGCGACAGACGCCGCCGCGCGAGCGACGGAGGCAGCACGCTGCGGATCGAGTCGTAGATCGCCGCCACGCTCTGCTCGCGGAAGGGATAATAGGACATGCCGATCGAAGCATAGAGCGTCAGGCGGTTGCCCGCATCGACGACCTGCGTGACATTGGTCTTGCCACCGAGCACCTCGCGGTCGAGAATGCGGGTGAGCATGCGGGAAATCTCCCGCTGTTTTTCGGACGACAAGCCTTCGGCGGCGGCCGTCGCGACCGTCGCCAGCAGCAGAAACAGAGTCAGAACCTTATTTTTCATCTTTCTTACGAATCAGCAGCGCCATGCCCAGCATGGTGAACAGGGCGTTGTAGATCAACAATTCGAAACCGATATGATAGCCCCACCGCTCGCACGCCGCATATTGCAGCAGTGCGCTCAGCAGCGGCGCCGCGACAGCCACGAACGGCACCCAGCGGTCGCGCACCTTGCAGCGGGTGAGCATGCCGAAAGCGAACATTCCCAGAATCGGGCCATAGGTGTAACCGGCCACCTTGTAGACGAGGTTGATGACGCTGTCGTTGCCGAAGGCCTCGAAACCGAGGATCAGCAGCCCCATCAGCACCGCCATCCCCACATGCACGCGCCGACGCACGCGCGTCAGCCGCCGGTCGTCGAAGCGGCGCGTCCCCTCCAGAATATCGACCGTGAAGGAGGTGGTGAGCGCCGTAAGCGCCGAGCCCGCCGCCGAATAGGTGCTCGAGATCAGTCCCACGACGAACAGCACCCCGACGGCCGCGGGCAGACCGCCGCCGACGGCCACCAGCGAGAAGACCTGGTCGCTCTTCCCGGGCAGCGCAAGGGCGTTGGCATCCATATAAAGGTAGAGGAAGACGCCCAGCATCAGAAAGAGGTAGATGACCGCCATCTGACACAGCGCCGTCAGCACGATGTTTTTCTGCGAATCGCGCGGCGAGGCGCAGCTCAGATTGCGCTGCATCATGTCCTGATCGAGTCCCGTCATGGCGATGAGCGTGAAGACACCGGCCCAGAACATCTTCCAGAAGTAGTGCGCCGAGCGGGGATCGTCGAAGAAGAAGACCTGCGAATAGGGACTCTGCCGCACAGCGTCGAGCGCCGCGGGGAGCGACAGTCCCAGTTCGCGGACAATGAACGCGATGCAGAGCACGACGCTCGCCACCAGACAGACCGTCTTGAGCGTATCGGTCCAGATGAGCGACTTGACGCCGCCCTGCTGCGTGTAGAGCCAGACGAAGAACATCGTGACGACCATGTTGACCCAGAACGGCAGCCCGTAGTGGTCGAAGACCAGCAGCTGCATGACAGCGCAGACGACATAGACGCGCAGCGCAGCGCCCAGCGACTTGGAGATGAAGAAGAACCACGCACCCGTGCGGTGCGAGCCGACGCCGAAGCGGTCGTCGAGGTATTCGTAGAGCGACACCACCTTCATGCGGTAGAAGAGCGGGATAAGCACGAAGGCGACGACCATCTGCCCCACCGTGAATCCCAGCACCATCTGCATGTAGGAGAAGGAGTCGGCGGCCACCGACCCCGGCACCGAGATGAAGGTCACACCCGAAATGGCAGCGCCGATCATGGCGAAAGCGGCCATGTACCACGGTGTGCGGCGGTTGCCGGTGAAAAATCCGGCGTTGTCGGTCTTGCGGCCGGAGAGATAGGCGACGACGAACAGGACGGCGATATAGACGGCGACCGTCAGGATGACTGCTGCAGGGGTCATAATGCGTGCATTGGTAAGTTACGGCGGAGCGTCCGTCGCTCCGAAAAAGCAAAGTTAATAAAAAATTACGGGATTGCATCTTTTCGCGCCGCGACAATCTCTCCTTCGGCAAACGTGCCCCTCGGGTTCGCCCGAAAGGCTGCGCCGGCCGTTTCCGTTCCGCCACCCCGACGGCACGAAGCCGGCGAAGGGGTGACGAATCGCAGCGAAAAACCGGAAAAACGGGATTTTCCGTCATTTTTTCCCTGTTTTATTTGTTTGTTAAAAGAAATTGGCTACATTTGTTATTGAAATAACAGTAAACTGAGCACGAATCGGAGATTCGTCGAATTAACTTCATTCATTTGTTATGGCAAAGACTCTCAAAATTCGGGATCTGACGCTGCGCGACGGCCAGCAGTCGTCGTTCGCAACGCGCATGACGCAGGCGCAAATCGACCGGTGCCTCCCCCACTACAAGGACGCGAACTTCTACGCGATGGAGGTTTGGGGCGGCGCCGTGCCCGATTCGGTGATGCGCTACCTGAACGAAAATCCGTGGACGCGCCTTGAGACGATCCATAAGGTCGTGGGCGACGTATCGAAGCTCACCGCCCTCTCGCGCGGCCGCAACCTCTTCGGCTATGCGCCCTACACCGATCAGATCATCGACGGTTTCTGCCGCAATGCCATCCAGAGCGGGTTGGGCATCATGCGTATCTTCGACGCGCTCAACGACGTGGACAACGTCAAGTCGACCATCAAATACGTCAAGCAGTACGGCGGCATCGCCGACTGCGCGGTCTGCTACACGGTCGACCCGAAATATCCCGAACCGGGCTTCTTCGCGCGGCTCATGGGCAAGAAGAAACCCGCACCGGTCTTCACCGACGCCTACTTCCTCGACAAGGCTAAGCAGATGGCCGCTCTCGGCGCCGATATGATTACGATCAAGGACATGTCGGGGCTGATCCCGCCGATGCGCGTGAGCGGGCTGGTCAAACTGCTCAAGCAGCACATCGGCGTACCGATCGATTTCCACACCCACTGCACCCCGGGTTACGGTCTGGCCTCGGTGCTGAGCGCCATTCTGGCGGGAGTCGATATCGTCGACACCAACTGCTGGTACTTCTCCGAAGGGACGGGAGCGCCGGCCATCGAGCTGATCTACGTCTTCTGCAAGAAACTCGGCATCGAGCTGCAAGCCAACATGGAGGCCGTTGCGAAGATCAATGGCGAGCTGAAGGAGATTCGCCGCGAACTGGAACTCTCGGTCTTCGGCGCCGAGAAACCCGCACCGAAAGCCTTCAATCCGCTGACCGACACGCTGCCGGCCGAGATCGACGCCGCGTTCGACAAGGCGATCGCAGCGGCCCGGGCCGGCGACGAAGCGGCGCTGCTCGACGCCTGCCACCGGATCGAAGCCCATTTCGGCTTCCCCGCCCCCAACGAACTGGTGAAGAACGCCGAGATCCCGGGCGGCATGTACTCCAACATGGTGGCGCAGCTCAAGCAGCTCAAGGCCGAGGAGATCCTGCCGCGCGCCATGGAGCTGATCCCGACGGTGCGTCTGGCCGCAGGCCTGCCGCCGCTGGTGACGCCCACGTCGCAGATCGTCGGTGCACAGGCCGTGGCCTGCGCGATGGACGAGAAGGCCGGCCGTCCGATGTATACGACCAAGAGTTCGCAGTTCGTGGGGCTCGTCAAGGGCGAATACGGCAAGACCCCCGTGCCCGTCGATCCCGAATTCCGTCTGAAGATCGCCGGCGTGCGTGAAGAGACGCCCTACGACACCTCGAAATACCAGATGCAGCCCAATCCCGAGCTGCCCGAGGCCGGCGGCGTGAAACTCGCCGAGAACGAGAAGGAGGTGCTGCTGCTCGAACTGTTCCCGATGGTGGCCAAAACCTACCTCACGGGCGTGAAGGTGAAAGCCTACGAGGCAAAAAAAGCGGCCGAGGCTCCGCAGCAGCCGGTGCAAGCCGCCGAAGCGGCCGTCGCAGCGCAGCCCATCACGGGCCACACGGTCAACGCCCCGCTTCCGGGCCGCATTCTGGAGATCAAGGTCAAGGTCGGCGACAGCGTCAAGGCAGGTCAGGAGATCGCCGTGCTCGAAGCGATGAAGATGGAGAACTCCATCGTCTCGGACTACGCCGGAACGGTCAAGCAGATTCTGGCCAACGTCGGCGACAACGTTCCCTCCGACGCCGTGCTGGTCGAGGTGGAGTAAACTCGAAACAATTCGGGATAGGGCTGTCGTGCAGAGATGCAGACAGCCCTTTTCGTTTGAAAAGACCGATCGGCCCGTAGCCCCCCCCGCCTCGGAACGATTCTGTCATTCGCCTGCATCGGAATGAGACACATTCGTTCCGAACGATCCTCGCCAGAAAGTTCCGAAGAACGCTTCGACGGCGGACCTCTTGCATGGGATCAACGCGGGATGCAGCCAAAAGACGTTTTTTTTGTAAAAAAACACCGAATATATTTGTATATAATAATTAATGGTATTATATTTTGTTTACAAACATAAAAATATATCTATATGGAGCCAAAAAAATTAACCAATGTACTCTTTGCATTCTTGCTGATTTTACAAAGTTGCGCCAAAGACGGAGAGATCCACAATGATGCGAAGTGCGCCGTTCCCGATCGGTCGACGCAAATCTCTATCGAACAGGCAACTTCCAATTTACTGAAATTTATGGACGAATTCGATTCGGAAACTCGTTCGGGTAAACCGAGAAAAATAGCGGAAGCGATTCCCCTCGGACTCTTCGAAGGGACTCGATCTTCGGAATCGTCCGCAAACAGTCCATCGATCTATTTGTTTAATTTCACGAATGACGAGGGATATGCACTCGTTTCGGGCGACACGCGAGCACCCGATATTCTCGCATTCGCGGAAAAGGGCCATCTCGATCCTGCCGAAGGAATCGACAATCCGGGGCTCGCCATTTTTTTAGCGAATGCCGAGACTTATGTTCGATTGAAAACAGGACTGCCCATTTATGACGATACCGGCAACCCTATCGTTCTGAATGACGACGGAGATGACGGATATGATCCAGACATCGACGAGGATTACGTCGAATATTCGGATTGGAAAACTTCGAGCGAAGATATCGAGCAGCGGCTCGCTTGTTATTGGGGACAAAGAGACCCGCTGAACAGATATTGCTACACCGATACTGGTGAAAAAGCTCTTGTCGGGTGTGTCGCTGTAGCCATTGCTCAGATCATGTATCACTACGGACACAATCACACCTATAACGGAACAGCTTATGATTGGAACGTTATACGAAATTATTGGAGCCAATACGGCCATTATCCAGCAGAGGCGCTGGACATGGCAGCCAAACTCGTCGCAGATTTGGGTAGACGGGAAAATCTGAATATGAATTACGGAATCGATGCCAGTAGCGCCAGTATGGATAACGTAGCTTGAACCTTTCGGAATTTCGGGTATACATCCGTGGGTCCTTTGCAGGACTTGAACTGCAGGACGAAAAAACCTTTGCTCGCTGTAGGTTACGCCAGACGGCAAACGGTTTTGGACAAAGTAATGGGCGTTCCCGTGACGCACTATAATTACTCCGACGGACACGCATGGGTAATCGACGGGAGCATGACTCAGACGCGATACATCTATACATATTTGTATAACGGGACATTGGCCAAGACGGAAACCGAAACCCGCAGCTTGTTTCACTGCAATTGGGGATGGAGCGGTCAAGACGACGGCTACTATTTGGCCGATGCTTTCAATACGATGAAAGGACCAGAGGTCCGGTCGACCTCTTATTGGGAAGGCGCAGCCGGCTATTACCGATTCCGACTCGAAATGATCGCCAATATTCATCCGTAAGCCTTATGACGATGAAATCAACATGCCGCCTACAATGGATTCTTCCGCTTCTACTATTCGGAGCTTGCAGAACGACAAGCGAACAAGAGCAGATAGCGGGGGCCGCATATTCCCGCTATTACATTCAAGATTACGTCGAGGTCGAGAATCTGTCGATCCAAACGAATTCGAACTATGTCGGTGTCGTCGGCCACGGAAGAATCATCTCGGGAAGCTTGCTTTGCAGCAAATACAATGACACCGGTTTCAACCGGACAATCGCCCTGCACTCGACGACGGCCGTTGCCAATCGCTTCACAGCAATAGATATCGTAAGCGACAGCGATTTCGACGAACGGCACAAAGCGGGCGCCTCGCTGGCAGACATCACATTCTTTGCAGGCGCGTCCGCCAACAACTATATCCGAAGCGGATATACGCAAACGTTCGATTGGCAAAACGCCCCCTCGTTTTACAAACAGGATCAACTTTATACATGGTATAACTCCCGAAACAATCCGGTTTATATCCGTCTGTCCGAGATCGGGGATGCAGACCTCGCTTTATTGAATCCGGTCTTCTTTCTGGTTTTCGAATCGCAGCCGACAGCGAGCAAGTCGCACCGGTTCGTTCTGACGATCACGGATGAGAAAGGGAAAAGGATCGCTGCCGAATTCGATTGGAATGGATTCGAATGAATTCTTTAAGAACAGCGAACCGCGAGGTTTTCGATCGGCATTGTAACGTTCAGTGCGACACGCACTTCAGACCGACGATCGAGCCGACGAGCGTCGTGAGGAAGAAC
>USBO01000094.1 GCA_900552955.1 uncultured Alistipes sp. | reverse complement strand
TGGCGCGAGGTGACGTATTTGCCGTCCTTGCCGAAGAAGGGCGAGTTGTTGATCGTGAAGAGCATCGACATCGTGGGCTCGTCGATCTGGATGGGCGGCAGCGGCTCGGGATGCTCGTAGTCGCAGACCGTGTCGCCGATCTCGAATCCCTCGATGCCCACCAGCGCGCAGATCTCACCGCAGGCGACCTCCTCGACCTTCTTCTTGCCCAGCCCCTCGAAGACCATCAGGTCGCGGATGCGGGTTTTCTGGAGGGTCGTGCCGTCGCGTTTGGCCAGCGTGACGTTCTGTCCCGCGCGCAGCGAGCCGCGCGTCACCTTGCCCACGGCGATGCGGCCCACGTAGGGCGAATATTCGAGCGAGGTGATGAGCATCTGGGGCGTTCCCTCGACGGTCTGGGGTTCGGGAATCTCGTCGATGATGGCGTCGAGCAGCGGCGCGATCGAATCGGTGCGCTCGGTCCATACGTGCGACATCCAGCCCTGCTTGGCCGAGCCGTAGATCGTCTTGTATTCGAGCTGCTCCTCGGTGGCGTCGAGCGTGAACATCAGATCGAAGACCTGTTCGTTGACCACGTCGGGGCGGCAGTTGGGCTTGTCGACCTTGTTGACGACCACGATGGGTTTCTTGCCCAGCGAGAGGGCCTTCTGCAACACGAAGCGGGTCTGGGGCATGGTGCCTTCGAAGGCGTCGACGAGCAGCAGCACGCCGTCGCACATGTTCAGCACGCGCTCGACCTCGCCGCCGAAATCGGCGTGGCCCGGGGTGTCGATGATGTTGATCTTGCAGTCCTTATAGATGACCGAAACGTTTTTCGAGAGGATCGTGATGCCGCGCTCGCGTTCCAGGTCGTTGTTGTCCATGATCAGCTCGCCGTTCTGCTGGGCGTTGTCGCGCAGCAGATTGCCTGCGAGGATCATCTTATCGACCAGTGTGGTCTTTCCGTGGTCTACATGGGCGATAATCGCAATATTGCGTAGTTTTTGCATTGTCACTCGGGATATTTATCGCGGCAAAGGTAATAAATTCTCAGGAAAAGTGTTACTTTTGCTCGGGTATTCATTCAGCCGATTCGATATATGAGCTATTCGTTGCAAGTGGCCGGACGCAGCCGCGTCGTGGTGGGGCGCGCCGTCGAGGAGCTGCCGCGTCTGTTGCCCGCGGGGCGGGTGATCGTCCTGACGGATCGTACGGTCGCCCGTTGCCGTCCCGAGCTGTTCGGGGGGTGCGACCCGATCTGCATGGAGCCGGGCGAGGAGCACAAGACGCTGCGGACGGTCGAGGCGGTCTGCCGCGAGCTGATCCGCCGCGGCGCCGACCGTACGACCTTCCTGCTGGGTGTGGGGGGAGGCATCGTGACCGACGTCACGGGCTTCGCGGCTTCCGTCTACATGCGGGGCATTCCGTTCGGATTCGTCTCGACCACGCTGCTGGGGTGCGTCGATGCGAGCGTCGGCGGCAAGAACGGTGTCAATGTGGAGGGCTACAAGAATATGGCGGGCATCTTCGCGCAGCCGCGGTTCGTCGTCTGCGACACGTCGCTCTTCGGGACGCTGCCCCGGCGCGAGATCCGCGCCGGACTGGCCGAGGCGGTCAAGGCGGGGATCATCGGCGACGAGCCGCTTTTCGGGCTGATCGAACGGTCGGGACTCGACGGCCTGTGCGCCGATGCGGAGGCGATGGACAAGGCGGTGGTGCACGCCGTGCGGCTCAAAGCCGCGATCGTGAGCCGCGACGAGCGCGAACACGGCGAGCGGCGCAAACTCAATCTGGGCCATACGTTCGGCCATGCCGTCGAGAAGTGCTCGCGTGCGATGAATCACGGCGAAGCGGTGGCCGTCGGGATGGCGATCGCCGCGCGGCTGTCCGTCGGGCTGGGGCGGCTCGCTCCTGCCGCCTGTGAGCGCATCGAGCGGCTGCTCGGGGCGCTGGGCTTCGTCACCGAGCCGCCCGTGCCGCTCGAACGGCTGCTCGAAGCCGTGACCAGGGACAAGAAGAGCGAAGGCGACACGATCCATGTGGTGCTGCCGACGGCTGTGGGCGCCTGCGAGGTGCTGCCGATGACCTTCGAGGCGCTGGCGCGGCTCGTGCGGTCGCTCTGATCTTCGTGCGGCCCGAAGAACGCTCTATTCCTTTGCTGTTTTTAGCTGTTGTGTGTGCTGCGGTTCGTCGTACCGTCGTCGAGCCACGCCCGATTCGACGGCGGCGCGGGCCACGGCGGGGGCGACGCGTTCGAGCAGCCGCGGGTCGGTCAGTTTCGGGATCAGGTAATCGGGGCCGAAGACGAGGCGGTCGACGCCGTAGTCGGTCGCCAGCTCGGTCGGTACGTCCTCGCGTGCCAGTTCGGCCAGCGCGAAGGCTGCGGCAAGTTTCATCGCTTCGTTGATCTTGCGGGCGCGGACGTCGAGTGCGCCGCGGAAAACGTAGGGGAACCCCAGCACGTTGTTCACCTGATTGGGGTAGTCGGTGCGGCCCGTGGCGACGATGACGTCGGGGCGGGCGGCCTTCGCCTCCTCGTACGAAATCTCGGGGTCGGGATTGGCCAGGGCCATTACCAGCGGTTCGCGGGCCATCGACCGCACCATCTCGGCGTCGAGCACGCCGGTTGTCGAGACTCCCAGAAACACGTCGGCGCCGGCGATCGCCTCGCGCAGCGTCGTGATGGGCCGGTCGGTGGTGAACTCGCGTTTGACGGGGTTGAGGTCGTTGCGGCGGCTCGTTACCACGCCGCGGCTGTCGCACATCGTGATACGGTCGCGGCGCGCACCGAGCGAGAGAAACATCCGTGTGCAGGCGATCGCGGCCGCGCCTGCGCCGTTGACGACGATCTGCACCTCCTCGATGCGTTTGCCGCTCAGATGCAGCGCATTGATGAGCGCCGCCGAGACGATGATGGCCGTTCCGTGCTGATCGTCGTGCATCACCGGAATGTCCAGCTCGTCGACGAGCCGCCGTTCGATTTCGAAGCACTCGGGCGCCTTGATGTCCTCGAGGTTGATGCCGCCGAAGGTGGGGGCGATCCGCCTGACGGCGGCCACGAACTCCTCCGTATCGGTGGTGTCGATCTCGATGTCGAAGGCGTTGATGCCCGAGAAGTGCTTGAAGAGCATGCATTTGCCCTCCATGACCGGTTTGGCGGCCAGCGGGCCGATGTTGCCCAGCCCCAGCACGGCGGTGCCGTTAGTGACGACCGCCACCAGATTGCCTTTGATCGTATAGTCGTAGACCTTGTCCGCATCGTCGGCGATCGCCAGACAGGGTGCCGCCACGCCGGGTGAGTAGGCCAGCGAGAGGTCGTGCTGCGTGGCATCGGGTTTCGTGGGCAGGATTTCGATCTTGCCCGGGCTCCCCTCGGCGTGATAGGCCAGCGCTTCCTGCATCAGTTCGTTCGTGTCCATAAGCTCGGTTTTACGTTATGCCGAACAATTATCACGCCTGCGATGTCGGAATTCCCCGCATCGGACCGGGGAGACGGAGAAATCCGTATCATGACCGCCGGTGCGGGCGGCCGTTCGAGGATCGGAGGTGCGGCCTGTCGTCAGAAGAGCGTATCGCCGAGCGTCGGAGGCGTGAGCCCCAGATGGCGGAACGCCGCCTCGGTGGCTTCGCGGCCGCGGGGGGTGCGTTTGAGGAATCCCTCCATGATGAGGAAGGGTTCGTAGACCTCCTCGATCGTGCCGGCATCTTCGCCCACGGCCGTGGCGATCGTGTTCAGACCGACGGGGCCGCCGTTGAACTTGCCGATGATCGTCTGGAGGATGCGGTTGTCCATGCGGTCCAGCCCCCGTGCGTCGATGTTGAGCGCCGAGAGCGCCATGCGGGTGATGGCCAGGTCGATGTGCCCTTCGCCCTTGACCATGGCGAAGTCGCGCACGCGCCGCAGCAGCGCATTGACGATACGGGGCGTGCCGCGCGAGCGGCGGGCGATTTCGAGGGCGGCCTCTTCGTCGATCGAGACGTCGAGAATGCGCGCCGAGCGTTTGACGATGCCGGACAGCACTCCTGCGTCGTAGTATTCCAGATGGCACTGGATGCCGAACCGCGCACGGAGCGGCGAGGTCAGCAGGCCGCTGCGCGTCGTAGCGCCGATAAGCGTGAAGGGCGCCAGCTCGATCTGGATCGAACGCGCCGAAGGCCCTTTGTCGAGGACGATGTCGATCTTGTAGTCCTCCATGGCCGAGTAGAGGTACTCCTCGACGATGGGACTCAGCCGATGGATCTCGTCGATGAAGAGCACGTCGCCCGGGTTGAGGTTCGTGAGCAGACCCGCCAGATCGCCCGGCTTGTCCAGAACGGGGCCGGAGGTGACTTTGAGCTGCGAGTGCATTTCGTTGGCGATGATGTTCGCCAGCGTGGTCTTGCCCAGCCCGGGAGGGCCGTGCAGCAGCACATGATCGAGCGAATCGCCCCGCATGAGCGCCGCCTGGATGAAGATGCGGAGATTTTCGACGATTTTCTCCTGTCCGGCGAAGTTCTGCAGCTCCTGCGGACGGATCTTGTTCTCGAATTCGAGATCGCTCTCTATGTTTCGGATGGCGGACATCGTGCTCTGAGGGGCAATGATGCAACAAATATACTTCTTTTTCGGGAATCCTCCGCATTTGTCGCCTTAAAAAAGCGATCGGGCCCTTCGGCGCGACGGAGGCCGGACGAAAAAAACCGTCCGCAGTTGCGGACGGTTTTTTCCGGTTGCACGTTCACTGATCCGGAGAGGATGCCGTTATTTCTGGTAATCAATGAGTGCTGCCTGCATGTGGCCGTTCAGATCCTTGAAGCGGATCTTCAGCCCTTTCTTCTGGGTGATCGCCGGATCGTAGGCCCCGAGTTTGAATGAAGCGATGCCCGTTTTGGTAGACGGAGTGTCCGTGCCCATATCGTCGGCCTTGTGGCGCAGTTCGAGCAGCGTATAGCTGGGGTCTTCGGTGTCGTCGGCCGAAGCGCTGCGCACGAGGCTGATGGTGTGTTTCTCGTCACCCACGCCCAGAATGTTGAAGGAGCAGGTGAAGTAGCCGGCGCTGATCAGGCAGTCGTATCCGCTGCCGCCGTTCAGCGCGACCGGAGCGATGGGATCGTCGCCGAACTCCTCCTCGTTGGAGGCGTCCATCTCCTCGACGTCCTTGGTCAGGATTTCGGTGATTCCGTAGAGCTTGATGCTGTAGTCGTATTTCGGATTCTTCTCTTCGAGCAGCGAGTAGTAGATGAAGGCGCGCTGGCCGTCTTCGGGGTTGTAGCCGCCCGTGGCCGCAGCGAACTGCGAGGGGAAGAAGGTCTGGCCGTTGTCCGCCTTGAAATAGTAGCCCGATGCGATTCCGCCCGGGTTGAGAATCGTAACCAGCGCGCGGCTGTCGGCACCCTCGACGTCCGAATCGTTGCAGGAGTGAAGCAGCGGCAGCGCGGCGACCGCAGCGAGCAGAGACAATCTGAGAGTTTTCGCTAAGCCGAGCGCCGAGGCGAACGGGATTCGAACTGCGCCGAGGCGGGAAAACGACTGTTTGGAAACGAACTTTTTCATCTGTTTGGCTTTTTTTTCTACATTTGTTCTTGATCTATAAACGTACAAAAATACGAAATACTGCGTAAACGGGTGAAAAAATTATTTGCAGGCCGCTCCGCGGTGCTTCGCTTATCCGGTTTTTTTCAGATGCATGTACCTGATTTTCATTGATATGTGGAATGAGCGGCGGCGGTGTTTCCGGTTCGGCCGCAGGACGTTCCGGCGAAGATGCGCGGGGAATTCCGGCGGGCCGGTGGGAGAGTGCGGCGCCGGAGCGAAGCGATTTTTCGGCAGGAGATGCAGTATTCGGGTGGGGACACCATTTATTATATGACGAACGATGAGCATGGAGGAACGGATACTCGCCGAACGTTGCAAAGCCGGAGATAACGAAGCCCGCCGCGAGTTGTACACTCGGTTCGGAGGACGGCTGTTGAGTATCTGTCTGCGTTATGCGGCGGATCGCGCATCGGCCGAAGACCTCCTTCATGACTGTTTTCTCAAGGTGTTCGCAGCCATCGACCGCTTCACGTGGCGCGGCGAAGGTTCCCTGCGGGCATGGATGGAACGCATTGCGGTGAATGTCTCGCTCGAGGCGCTGCGGCATAAGCGGCGCCTGCATTTCCCGACGATGGTCGACCGGCTGCCCGAGCGGTACGAAGAACCGACGCCGGACGAGACGGAGCGGCTCTCTTTCGATGAATTGCGGCGGCTCATCGCCGAGCTGCCCGACGGCTACCGGACGATCTTCAACCTCTACTGCATCGAGGAGTTTTCGCACAAGGAGATCGCCGAGCGTCTGGGAATCAGCGAGAAAACGTCGTCGTCGCAGTTGTTTCGCGCGAAAGCTCTGCTGGCGCGACGCATTAAAGAACATGTAAAGAACTGATGAAACGGAACGGAATGGAGCGGGAAGAACGATGGATCGAGATATTGCGCCGGTCGTTGCAGCATGCCGACGAACCGTTGCCGGCAGGTGGCTGGGAGGCGCTGGAGCGCGATTTGGCCGCTGCGGCCCGACGCCGCAGGGTCTTCGATCCGCTCTGGAGGAGAATAGCCGCTGCCGTCGCCGTCGTGGCGGTTGCCGTGCTGATAGGTGAGACTGTCGTGAATCGGGAGGCCGTGGACGGCGCTCGGATGCCGGAGATGATCGCTGAGGAGCTCCCGACGCCGGACGGGAACCTTTTATATAATAAGGTATGTCCCCGCAGGGGGGGGGAGAGTCCGGAGTCGCAGCCTGTGGCTTCGGCAGCGCTGGCACAGCGGCCGGCGCCGGTGAACCGGTTGCCGAAGGTCGCTGCGAAGGTCTGCGCCGTGCAGACCGGTGCGGACGCTGCCGCAGTTTGCAACGAACCGGTGCGCGACGCTGCGACGGCCTCCGGCCAGGCCGCTCCCGAGGAAGGGGTGGAACGGGCTTCGGCGATCGCCGAAGCGTCGTCTCGGACGAC
>USBO01000093.1 GCA_900552955.1 uncultured Alistipes sp. | reverse complement strand
ACGGAGCGCCGAGACGGCCATCGACATGGCGATGCGGTGGTCGCCGTGGCTCGAGACGCGTGCCGGACGGATCGCGCCGCCGCAGATGCGCATCACGTCGGGCGTCGAGAGGTCGACCTCGATGCCGACCTTGGCGTACTCCTCGCGCAAGGTCTCGGCGCGGTCGCTCTCCTTGTGTGCGAGGCGCGACGTGCCGACGATGCGGCTCTCGCCCGGGCAGGCGGCCGCCAGCGCCGCCAACGGCGGAAAGAGGTCGGGGCATTGCGTGGCGTCGAACTCGAAGGCGCGCAGCGGACGGCGGCGCACGGTGATGCGGTCCGTCTCGTGGATCAGCTCGGCGCCGGCGCGCTCCAGCGCGGTGCAGACGGCCGTGTCGGCCTGTTTCGAGAGGACGGAGACGTTGCACAGCGTCACCTCGCCGGCCACGGCGCCCGCCACGAGCAGTGTGGCTGCGGCGCTCCAGTCGCCCTCGATGCCGTAGTCGGTCGGGCGGTAGCGCTGGCCGCCCTCGATGTAGAACTGGGTGTAGCCGTTGTGGAGAATCTCGGCGCCGAAGCGGCGGGCCGCCTCGATCGTCATGTCGATGTATGGGGTGGAGACGGCGTGCCGCACGTCGAGCGTGAATTCGCCGCGGGCGGCCGGCAGCGCCATGAGCAGGCCCGTGAGAAACTGCGACGAGACCGAGCCGTCGACTTCGACCGTGGCGCTGCGCAGCGGGCCGCAGACGTCGAACGGCAGCCGTCCGTCGCGGTGCGTCACCGCGACGCCCAGTTGCCGCAGCGGGGCGATCATCATCTCCATCGGACGGCCGAGCAGCGTTCCCGTGCCTTCGATGCGCAGCGGAACGCCCGTGAGGGCGGCGATCGGCGTGAACAGACGGGTCGAAAGGCCCGATTCGCCCACGTAGAGCGTGCGGCCGCGCGGGGCCAGCCCGCCGCGGATGCGGAGCGTGTGCGGATCGGCGATCGTGATGTCGGCGCCCAGCGCCTCGATGCAGCGCAGGGCCGAGCGGGTGTCGTCGCACAGTTCGATGTTGCGCAGCGTGGACGTTCCCTCGGCCAGCAGCGCCGCCGCGAGGGCGCGCTGCGCGTAACTTTTCGAACAGGGGGGAGCGAGCTCTCCGCGGATCTCCCCCGATGGGACGGTTTTATCCATATGGTCGGTCGAAATGGTTTAATGCCCCTCCGCGGGGCGGATGTCAAGCCGCCCCGAAGGGATTGGTCGTCGTTTCGGGTCAGTCGTTCGTCGTCTCCGGGGGCTCGGCGACGGGTTGCGTGCCGGCGCCCTGCTGCCGCAGACGGTCGATCGTCGGGCTGCGGCGCAGCTCGAAATGCTTGCCCAGATAGCGTTTGCGCACCTCGGGATCGGCGGCCAGCTCCTCGGGCGAACCGGTCTTGAGCACCTTGCCCTCGTAGAGCAGGTAGGCGCGGTCGGTGATGGCCAGCGTCTCGTCGACGTTGTGGTCGGTGATGATGACGCCGATGTTCTTGTTCTTGAGCGTGGCGACGATCGACTGGATGTCCTCCACGGCGATGGGGTCGACGCCCGCGAAGGGCTCGTCGAGCAGGATGAACGCCGGATTGATCGCCACGGCGCGGGCGATCTCCGTGCGGCGCCGCTCGCCGCCCGAGAGCTGGATGCCCATGCTTTTGCGCACCTTCTCCAGCCGGAACTCCTTGATGAGCGCCTCGACGCGTTCGGCCTGATACTCCTTCGAGTAATCGGTCATTTCGAGCACGGCGCGGATGTTGTCCTCGACGCTCAGGCGGCGGAAGACCGACGCCTCCTGCGCCAGATAGCCCACGCCCATCTGCGCGCGGCGGTAGACGGGCTGGTCGGTCAACTCGGTGACGCGGCCCTCGTTGTCCTCGAGGAAGATCTTGCCCTCGTTGGGTTTGATGAGCCCCACGATCATGTAGAACGTGGTGGTCTTGCCTGCGCCGTTGGGGCCCAGCAAACCGACGATCTCGCCCTGATTGACGTCGATCGAGACGTGGTTGACCACCGTGCGTGCCTTGTATTTCTTGACCAGTTCGCTTGTGAAAAGGCGCATTTCTTACGATAAATTTTCACAAAGTTATGTTTTTTTCCGAAATAATTTCTATCTTTACATAAAATTTCATTTCACTAAGGAGTCTGTAAGCACGATGAAGCAAATCGAAGATACTTTGTTACAGGGAAAGCTCAAGGAGTATTTCGGCTTTTCGTCGTTCAAAGGCAATCAGGAGGCTGTGATCCGCAATGTGCTCGATGGAAAAGACACCTTCGTGCTGATGCCCACGGGGGGCGGCAAGTCGCTCTGCTACCAGTTGCCGGCGCTGCTCATGGAGGGCGTGGCGATCATCATCTCGCCGCTCATCGCCCTGATGAAGAATCAGGTCGACGCCATGCGCACCTTCTCCTCGGAGTCGGGCATTGCGCACTTCCTCAATTCGTCGCTCAACAAGACCGCCGTTGCGCAGGTGCGTGCCGACGTGCTGGCAGGGCGGACGAAACTGCTCTATTTCGCTCCCGAGTCGCTCACCAAGGAGGACAACGTCGCCTTCCTGCGCAAGATCAAGATATCGTTCTACGCCATCGACGAGGCGCACTGCATCTCGGAGTGGGGCCACGACTTCCGTCCCGAGTACCGGCGCATCCGCCCGATCATCAACGAGATCGGGACCGCGCCGCTCATCGCGCTGACGGCCACCGCCACGCCGAAGGTGCAGATGGACATCCAGAAGAACCTCGGCATGAACGACGCCTCGGTCTTCAAGTCGTCGTTCAATCGTCCGAATCTCTACTACGAGATCCGCCCCAAGAACGACGTCGACCGCGACATCATCCGCTTCATCAAGCAGAAGGAGGGCCGCAGCGGCATCATCTACTGTCTGAGCCGCAAGAAGGTCGAGGAGCTGACCGAACTGCTGGTGGCCAACGGCGTCAAGGCGCTGCCCTACCATGCGGGTATGGATGCCGCTTCGCGTGCGAAGAATCAGGACGATTTCCTGATGGAGCGCGCCGACGTGATCGTGGCCACGATCGCCTTCGGCATGGGCATCGACAAGCCCGACGTGCGATTCGTGATCCACTACGACATCCCCAAGTCGCTCGAGGGCTACTATCAGGAGACGGGCCGTGCGGGCCGTGACGGCGGCGAGGGGCATTGTCTGGCCTTTTACAGCTACAAGGATATCCAGAAACTCGAAAAGTTCATGCAGGGCAAGCCGATCGCCGAGCAGGAGATCGGCAAGCTGCTGCTGCAGGAGACGGTCTCCTATGCCGAGAGTTCGATGTGCCGCCGCAAGACGCTGCTGCACTACTTCGGCGAGGAGTACGGCGAGGAGAACTGCGGCAGTTGCGACAACTGCCGGCATCCCAAGCCGAAGGTCGACGCGCGGGCGTCGCTGGTGCTGGCGCTCGAGGCGCTGCGCGCCGTGGGCGACAAGTTCAAGGTCGATCACCTGACCAATCTGCTGACGGGGCGGCTCACGGCCCAGATCAAGAGCTACGGCCACAACAAACTCAAGTGGTTCGCCGCGGGCGAGGAGCACGATACGAAATACTGGGGGGCGGTGATGCGCCAGGCGCTGATTCTGGGGCTGGTGGACAAGAATATCGAAAATTACGGGCTGATCGCCGTCAACGCCCGGGGCGAAGAGTTTATCCGCATGCCTTTCCCCGTGATGATTACGCTCGACCACGACTACGACGCAGAGGAGCGCGACGCCGAGGCGGCCGCTCCGGCGGGCGGGCGCGGCGGCGCGGCGGACGAGGAACTATTCTCGATGCTCAAGGACCTGCGCAAGAAGGTCGCCAAGCAGCACAACCTGCCGCCGTTCGTGATCTTCCAGGATCCGTCGCTCGAGGATATGTCGATCCAGTATCCCGTCACGCTCGAGGAGATGCAGAATATCTCGGGCGTGGGCGTGGGCAAGGCCAAAAAGTTCGGGACGGAGTTCGTCCGCCTCATCCGCGCCTATGTCGAGGAGAAGGAGATCGTCCGCCCGCAGGACATGATCGTCAAATCGGTGGGCAACAAGTCGGGCAACAAGATTTTCATCATCCAGTCGATCGACCGCAAGATGGATTTCGAGGATATTGCGCGTGCGAAGAATCTCGATTTCGACGAACTGCTCACCGAGATCGAAGGGATCGTCAACTCGGGCACGCGGCTCGATATCTCCTATTATATAGATGAGTTCATGGACGAGGACAAGGCCGAGGACATCTACCTCTATTTCAAGGAGGATGCCGAGAGCGACTCGCTCGACGACGCGGTCGAGGAGCTGGGCGGCGACTACACCGAGGAGGAGATCCGGCTGGTGCGTATCAAGTTCATGTGCGAGCAGGGCAACTGAGGCGTCGCGCCTCGGCGCTGCGTCGGGTGCGCGACGGCCTGCGGAGTGAATCGGACTCTGCATCCGAAAATCGGGATTCCGGTCGTCGGAT
Source organism: uncultured Alistipes sp. (assembly GCA_900552955.1). Lineage (GTDB taxonomy): Bacteria > Bacteroidota > Bacteroidia > Bacteroidales > Rikenellaceae > Alistipes. The sequence goes on along the minus strand of USBO01000093.1, from coordinate 2,581 downwards.
GCGGAGTTTTTCAATATGACAGAAGGGCAGATTATGAAACGATTGCTGCTTTTATGTTTGTGTGCGACGGCGTGGCTCTCGGCCGGAGGCCAGTCGCGGGATTGGGCCGATACGCAGCGCTATGCCGCCGCCAATGCGGCGCTTGCTGTGCGTCCGAAGGTCGTCTTCATGGGCGATTCGATCACCGAGGGGTGGTATAAGGAGCACCCCGGCTTCTTCGACGGGCACGGGTTCGCCGCCCGCGGCATCAGCGGCCAGGTGACGGCGCAGATGCTGGCGCGGTTCCAGTCCGACGTGGTGGCGCTGCGGCCGCGTGCGGTGGTGATCCTGGCCGGCACGAACGACATCGCGCGCAACAACGGCCCGATCGCCGACGAGCGCATCGCCGACAACATCCGTTCGATGGCCGAGCTGGCGCGGGCGCACGGCATGCGGGTCTTCCTCTGCTCGGTGCTGCCTGCGGCGCGTTACGGCTGGCGGCCCGAGGTAACCGACGCGCCCGAGCGGATCGAGCGGCTCAACGGGCTGCTGCGCGACTATGCGCGTCGCAGCGGCTGCACGTGGATCGACTTCCATCCGGCGCTGGCCGATGCCGACCGCGCGCTCGACGCCCGCTACACCCGCGACGGCGTCCATCCCACTCCGGCGGGATACGACGCGATGGAGGCCGTCGTGCTGCCGTATCTGAAGCGCTACGTGCGCTGACGGGACGATCCTCTTCGGCATCGTATGTGCGGATCGGTTCGGTGCGGGGCGTTTCCCGTACGTAAAATACCGAAAAGATGAAATTGAGACGATGCTGGGGAGCGGCGGCCGGTGCGCTGGCCCTCCTTGCGGCGGCTACGGCTGCCGACGCCTGTACGCGGGCGGTTTATCTGGGACGTGACGGGCTGGTGGTTACCGGCCGGACGATGGACTGGAAAGAGGAGATCGGAACGAATCTCTACCTCTTTCCCCGAGGAATGGAGCGCGCGGGGTACGACCGCGACTCGACGATCCGCTGGCGGGCCAAATACGGCAGCGTGGTGGCTTCGGCCTACGACTTCGCCACGTGCGACGGCATGAACGAGGCGGGGCTGGTGGCCAGCCTGCTCTTCCTGCCCGAGTCGGACTACGGCGAGCGGGGCCAGCGTCCCGTGATGGGAATTGCGATGTGGACGCAGTATGTGCTCGACAATTTCGGGACGGTGGCCGAGGCGGTCGCGGCGCTGCGCGGCGACGGTCTGTACATCGACGCGCCCGACATGCCCAACGGCACGAAGTCGCGTCTGCATCTGGCCATCTCGGATGCGACGGGCGACAACGCGATTCTGGAATATATCGACGGCAAGCTGCGCATCCACGAGGGCCGGCAATATCAGGTGATGACCAATTCGCCGCGCTACGATCTGCAACTGGCCGTCAACTCCTACTGGGAGGAGATCGGCGGGCTGAAGATGCTGCCCGGGACGAACCGTTCGAGCGACCGTTTCGCGCGGGCATCGTTCTACATCCGTGTCATTCCGCAGACGGGCGATGCCGCGGTGGGCGTGCCCGCGGTGCTGAGCGTGATGCGCAACGTCTCGGTGCCGTTCGGCATCTCGACGCCCGATCAGCCCCACATCTCGTCGACGCGCTGGCGGTCGGTCTGCGATCAGAAGAACAGGGTCTATTACTTCGAGGGCACGATGGTGCCGTCGTTCTTCTGGGTCGATCTCCGGCAGACGGATCTGTCGGAGAGCGCCCCCGTGCGGCGGCTGACGCTCACGGGCGGTGAGATGTATGCGGGCGATGCGACGGCGCAGTTCACCGTCTCCGAGCCCTTCGAATTCCTCTACCGGCTGCCGAAGCCCGAGTGAGACGACGTCGGGATGCGCACGCGGTCGCCGGCCGGAGGGGACGGGTTTTCGCACGGCGTTGCTGCGCTTTGCGGAAAAAACGTTACCTTTGCCGGACGGCGGCCGTGAAGTGCGCCGCCGGGAAACCTCTTTAAACGATTACCGAGTGAGTGAAGTCCGGGCCAAGAAAGCATTGGGCCAGCATTTTCTGGTCGATCTGAACATCGCACGCAAAATCTGCGACGCCCTGTCGGGCGGCACGGCCGGAACGCCTGTGCCGGTGCTGGAGGTGGGGTGCGGCATGGGTGTGCTGACGCAGTTTTTGCTGCATATTTTTTTTTTTGTTTTGTGGTGCTCCGAGATCTACACCGAGAGCGTCGTCTACCTTCGCGCCCACTATCCCGAATTCACGCCGCGGCTCATGGAGGGCGATTTCCTCCGGATGGAGCTGCGGGAGCTGTTTCCCGACGGGCTGCGCGTGATCGGCAATTTCCCCTATAACATTTCGTCGCAGATCTTCTTCAAGGTCTTGGAGCACCGCGACCTCGTCTGCGAATGCGTCGGCATGATCCAGCGCGAGGTGGCCGAGCGCATCGCCTGCGGGCCCGGGTCGAAGGAGTACGGCATCCTCTCGGTGCTGTTGCAGGCGTGGTACGACATCGAGTATCTCTTCACGGTGGGGGAGAAGGTCTTCAATCCGCCTCCGAAGGTCAAAAGCGCCGTCATCCGCCTGCGCCGCAATGCCACGGAGCGTCTGGGGTGCG
>USBO01000092.1 GCA_900552955.1 uncultured Alistipes sp. | reverse complement strand
CGGCGTGAGCGCCCGGAGCGATCGTGCGAAAAGCGCAGTCTTTCGTGATCGCTCAGCGAGCGCCGCGGCCCGAGCCCGCAGCTTTTCGCCGTGCTTGACCTTTTGGTACTTTTGGGTCAAGCCAAAAGTACAATAAAAGGATGTACAATAAAATATACAATCCGATGCGTTTTCCGACCAAAGGACGCCCCTATAGAATACAATAGAATATTGTATATCAGTTCAAACCGCTCATTCTAACCCGATTCTGCATCCGTTCGGCTTTTTTTGCTATTTTTGCGGAAACCGACACCCGAAACCATGAATGAAATCACCGTCATCCAAAACAAAATCTACGAAATCCGCGGACAGCGCGTGATGCTCGACTTCGACCTCGCACACCTCTATCAAGTCGAGACGAAAGTTCTGAAACAAGCCGTCCGCCGAAATAGCCAGCGATTTCCGGCGGATTTCATGTTCGAAATCTCTGCTGAAGAATATAACTCGCTGAAAACCAGTTTGAGGTCACAAATTGTGACCTCAAACAAGGGAGGCGTCCGTTACATGCCCTTCGCATTTACGGAGATGGGGGTCGCCATGCTGTCGAGTGTTCTGCGGAGCGAAACGGCGATTCTTGCCAACATCGCCATCATGCGCGCGTTCGTTGCGATGCGCAATTACATCGCCACGACAACGACGGTGACGGCCGAACTCGCGGAAATCCGCGCCAAGCTCGCGCTGCTGGAGCGCACCGACGCGGACAACGCCGAGGCGATCGGCGACCTGTCGGAGGACATGCGCAAGGAGCTCGACACGATCTACGACGCCATCGCGGCGCTGTCGGTGAGGATTCCGCAGGCGCGCCCTCCGCGCCGCCCCATCGGCTTCAAACGGCAGGGGTAGGCCGGAGACGAAAACGGAGCGCATCGGGTCGATGCGCTCCGGCGGTTATTTGCGAACCGGAATTCTCAACGCGCCGCGATGCGGCAATAGCGGTCATAACGGTTGAGCACGTCGCGGACGTAAGCTGCGGTCTGACTGCTTCCCGTGAAACGGCCGCAGCGAACCTCCTGCTGCTCATAGTATTCGGGCAGCGCCTTGAGTGCCAGGTAACGCGACACGGTTTCCCATGAATCGGGGTTTTCGCCGTTGCTGCGGGCCAGCCGCCGCGCGTCGTTGACATGGCCGATGCCGCCGTTGTAGGAGGCCAGCACGATGCGCATGCGATCGTCGGCCGAAGTGCCGGGCGCCAGCCGCAGTCCGGCGTCAATCTCCGAGAGCAGACGCGCCGCGAGGCGGACATTGGTCTCGGGGTCGAACAGTCTGTCGCCCGTGATGTTGTAGCGGCGCGCCACGGCCGGCATGATCTGCATGAGCCCTGCGGCGCCGCGCTTCGACACGATGTCGGGCGAGAAGCGCGATTCGTGGTAGGCGATGGCGCTCATCAGCCTCCAGTCGTAGCCCTCCTCCTCGCACACCGAGCGGATCAGCTCGTCGTAGACCGAGATGATGTGGGTGATGCGGCTCTCGTCGGCGCTGCCGATGCGGTCGCCCGCCGTGCGGCTGCCGTGCAGGCCGAAATCGCCGTTCAGACCGTAGAAGGTCGTCAGCAGGCTTATGAACGCGAACGTCAGAAATGTCTTCTTCAACATAAGGATGTGTTTTGCGGGCAGCTCTCTGCGTGCCGTACAGTACACCGATCGGTCAGTCGTAGAACCCCCACGAAATGCCCATCTTGAACATGCCCGGGTTGAGCGGGTAACGGGCGATCGAGAAATAGTCGCCGTTGCCGAACAGTCCGCGGTTCACATGCTGATACTTCAAGAAGATGCGCATTCGTTTCCACTTGCCCATCACGAAGGCGTCGACGTAGGGGTAGTTCCCCACCTCGGTTTCGCGCTGGTTGTAGAACACCGACAGGGCCGGATTGTAGCCCGGGGCGTAATACTTCGTGTTGTAGCGACCGTCGAGACCGATTTGCAGCCTCAGCACGTCGCGCACCACCCAGAACTCGTAGTAGTACGAGAGGAAGGCGCTCACGAGCGGAACGGGTATGACCTCCTGATTTGTACTCCACTGCAACAATACCCTGTTGTCCAGATGGAATCCGCCGAGGCGGAAGTCCTTGCGGGCGTACAAACTCGTCAGGCTCACGCTGCCGCCGTGCTGGCGGACGCCCACGTCGGAGTCGCCGGAGCCGGTGGGGCCGTAGTAGATCTTGTCCGTTACGACCCCCTGCCATGCGGCGAGTTCCAACGCGTAGTCGGGCACGCGGAACGAAGCCTCGATACGGGTTTCATGCTCCTTGGCCAAGGAGTTGGACCACACGTAGTGGTTCGAGAAGAGATTCTCCTCCCAGTAGCCGGGCGAACGTTTCTCGGCCGAGAAACGTCCCTGGAGAATCAGGGCGTGACCGCGGAGATAGCCTTTGAGCGCGAGGTGCGCGCCCAGCGACATGTCTCCGCCTCGATAACCCGACGGGTAGACCCTCAGATCGGCCCCCCAGTCGACGTATTTTTTGATCTTGCCGGCGATCGACCCGTAGGCGAAATAGCTGGTCTTCTTTTCACGACGGTACTTGCCGGTGAAGTAGTCGCCGAGCCCGAACTGGGAGTAGGTGTGCAGGTCGATCCCCACGCCGCCGTCGATCGTGCCGATCACGCCGTTGCGATCCCACGGCTGTGCCTGCACGAAAAAGCGGTTCGACAGCCGGCGCTCGCAGAGCGAGTCGCGCGAACGGTCGGGGTGGATGAACCAGTCCGAATAATAGGTGCCGGTCGTGGGGACGAAGTTGCCGTCGGCGTCCTTCGAGCCGCGCTCGTCGGTGTACTCGCCGTAGACGTCGGTGTAGGTCTTGCTCCAGACGTCGTACTCGATCGAGTGGCCGAGGAAGACAGCCGAGAGGTCGGCCAGCGAGAAGTCGTTCTCCGTGACGCGCTGCAGCGGGAGAGCGTAGGACTGCGTGAGGAAGAAGGCGTGGTTGCGGTAGATGTTCTCCGCCTTGGAGGATGTCAGCCGCATCGGGACGCCCGAGGGCATCTCGAACGTCGTGTCGCGGATGGCCCATTCGCCCACCACGCCGCCGTTCTCCTGCGTCTCGATGTGGTTGTTGACGTAGCCCGCGTGGACGGAGTAGCGTTTGCCCGTGTGGGCGAAGGTCACGGCGATGTTCTGGTTCTTGGTGCGCGACCACTCGTAGAGCCCCCGCGTGCCGCGCGACTTGTAGTCGACGCTGAAGCTGGTCGAGGGGGAGATGTTCTGCGCGTGACGGATCTCGAAATTGGTCTCGCGGTAGCGTTTCTGGCCCGACTCGAGGTAGGTCATTTGCAGGAAGGGACGCTTGCCGTTGTAGAACGGTGCGTTCTGCATATCATAAACATAGGAGTGGAACGGCGCGGCGAAGCCGAAGTCGCGCCACTCGGGACGGTCGAAGTAGTTGAGCGGCACGGAACCCTGCCCCAGAGCACCGATGGGGGCGTCGCCCACGCCGTTGCGGTAGAAGGGGTAGTCGATGCGCCAGGCCGTGAGCGTCGTGTCGAGCGGCTCGATCGTGATGCGGTTGTAGTCCTTCGAGACGTTCCACTTGAAGTTGGGCAGCGCGCGGATCGAATCGCTGAAAAAGTAGGATTCGAGCGGTTTGCGGATGCGTCTCTCCCGGGTCGAGTCGACGGGCTGCTGCGTCTGTCCCTCCTCGTCCTCGGCCGAAGGGTTCGGAACGCCGTAGAGATTGGTGTTCTCGCCGCGCTGCTGGGCGCGCATCAGCGAACGGGCGTCGAGCTGGGCGCAGACATGCCCAGGTGCGAGCGCTGCGAGAAGCAGCGCTGCCGCGAGGAGGTATGTTGACAGCCGTTTCGACATGGGGCTCGGTTGTTCAGGCTTCGGTCGCGCGGCGGCCCTGAACGAGCCAGCGGACGAGCGAGACTGCGACATAGAGAACGATAATCGCAGGGATTGCGTATGCGCGGAGGCAGAAAATCAGCACGACGCACGTGCCAAGAAAAAGGTAGCGCAGCCGGTTGTCCGCCCAGCCGAAGCCGTGGAACTTGAGCGCGAACATGCGGATCGGGCTGATCATGAGCCAGGCCGTGACGACGGCCGCGAGCAGCACCGCTTCGCAGGGAAGTGCGAGCAGCCCTTCGGCGCGGAGCAGTCCCAGCGAGGCGCAGAAGAGTCCGGCGGCGGGCGAGGGCAGGCCGCAGAACTCGGTGCGCTGCGAGTCGTCGACGTTGAACTTGGCCAGCCTCAGCGCAGCGCCGACGGTCAGCAGCAGCGCTCCCCAGCTCCAGAGGGCCTGCGTGTCGGCGGCCCACCACGCGGTGTCGGCCTGCCGTGCCAGCGTGAGCATGACGGCTGCAGGCGCCACGCCCGACGAGACCATGTCGGCCAGCGAATCGAGCTGCAACCCGATGGGCGACGACTGGCGGAGCAGCCGCGCCGTGAAGCCGTCGAAGAAGTCGAAGGCCGCCGCCAGCACCAGCAGCCAAAAGGCGAGACGCAGGTCGCCGCGGGTGAAAACGACCGCCGTGGCTATCGTTCCGCAGAGCAGATTCGACAACGTGAGCAGGTTGGGCAGGGTAAAGAGTCTGATCTTCATATTCGTGTCCGGCAAAGGATGAACCGACCGCCAAAGGTACGAATTATTTTTCGATTTCAGCCATCCGCCGTTCGGATCGTTCATTGCGAGCCTCTTGCAAGAATCGTGACGCGGCGCAGGGTTCCCGCAAAAACCCTTCGCCGCCGGCGGGGCAGGGGCGTGAGACGTGTGCAGAGAGGGGATGGGGCGGCGGATTGTTTTTCGGGAAAAGTCGTTGATTCCGCCGATAATTTTTTATCTTTGTTCACGAATTCCGAAAAATCTAACGAGATACGATATGAATCGTTACTGTATTATCATGGCGGGGGGTGTGGGCACCCGTTTCTGGCCGCTGAGCCGGCAGAACAAGCCCAAGCAGTTTCTCGACATCATGGGAACGGGCAAGTCGTTCCTGCGCCATACGTTCGAGCGCTTCGCCCCGCTGGTGCCCGACGGCAATTTCATCGTGGTGACCAACCGCCGTTACAAGGAGCTCATCGCCGGCATCCTCCCCGAGGTGCCCGATGAGCAGATCCTCTGCGAACCGATCGGCCGCAACACCGCGCCGGCCATCGCCTATGCCGCCTACTGGCTGCAGCAGCGCGACCCCGAGGCGCAGATGATCGTCACGCCGGCCGATCACTGGGTGGTCGACGAGCCGGCGTTCCGCACGATCATCGGCGAATGTCTCGGCTTCGTGGCGGAGCACGATGCGCTGATGACCGTCGGCATCCGGCCCACGCGGCCCGAAACGGGCTACGGTTACATCCAGGTCTCGTCCGACGCCACGGTGTGTCCGGTGAAGAGCTTCACCGAGAAACCCAATCTGGAGCTGGCGCAGACCTTCGTGCAGTGCGGCGAGTTCTTCTGGAATTCCGGAATTTTCGTCTGGAAGGTATGCGACATCGTGCGGGCCTTCGCCAAGTATCTGCCCGAGCACCATGCCCTCTTCTCGTCGGTGGGCGCGGCCTTCGGGACGCCGCAGGAGGCCGAGGCCGTCGAACGGGTCTTCTCGAGCAGCCATCCCATCTCGATCGACTACGGCGTGATGGAGAAAGCCGACAACGTCTTCGTGCGCGCCAATGCCGACGTGGGCTGGAGCGACGTGGGGACGTGGGGTTCGCTCTACCAGCTTTCGCGCAAGGATCGTTACGCCAACGCCAAACCGGCGGAGGGGTGCTATGCCTACGACACGCGCAACTGCATCATCTCGCTGCCCGAGGGCAAAGTGGCCGTGGTGAGCGGGCTGAAGGAGTATATCGTCGTCGACACGGAGGACGTGCTGCTGATCTGCCCGCGCGGCGAGGAGCAGAACATCAAGAAGTATATCGACGAGGTGAAATTCAACAAGGGCGAGGAGTATATCTGATATGGACGAAATCCGAGGACTCGAAACCGAGCGCCTGTACGCGCTTTTCGAGCGTTATCCTGCCGTCACGACCGATTCGCGGCGGGCGGGGGAGGGGACGATCTTCTTCGCGCTGCGCGGCGAACGCTTCGACGGCAACCGTTTCGCCGCCGCGGCGCTCGCGGCCGGTGCGGCGTGCGCCGTCGTGGATGATCCCGCGGTGGCTGCGCAGGCGGGTGCGGACGCTGCCGGACGGATCGTCGTCGTGCGCGACACGCTGGCGGCGTTGCAGGCGCTGGCGCGCGAGCACCGGCGGCGGCTGGGCATTCCGCTGCTGGCGATCGCCGGCAGCAACGGCAAGACCACGACCAAAGAGCTGGTGAGCCGCGTGCTGGCCGAGAGATATGCGGTCTACGCCACGCGGGGCAATCTCAACAACCACATCGGCGTGCCGCTGACGCTGCTGTCGATGACGCGCGACACGGAGCTGGGGGTGGTGGAGATGGGGGCGAGCGCCTGCGGCGAGATCGCAGCGCTCTGCGCGGTCGCCGAACCCAATTTCGGTCTGCTCACCAACGTCGGGCGGGCGCATCTCGAAGGCTTCGGAGGTGTCGACGGCGTGCGGCGCGGCAAGGGCGAGCTGTACGACTATCTGGCTGCCGGCGGCGGCCGCGCGTTCGTGCGCAGCGACGACGAGATGCTGGTGAAGATGGCCGCCGAACGGGGCAATCTGGCTGTGGAGTTCTACGATCCGGCGATCGCCGACGGTGCCGAACATCGGCTCGAAGGGGCGTTCAACCGCCTCAACGTGGCGGCGGCGATGGCCGTGGGCCGCTATTTCGGGGTCGACGAGGAGCGCATCCGCGATGCCGTGGCCGCTTATGTGCCCGATAACAACCGCTCGCAGCGGCTCCGCACGGCCCGCAACACGCTGGTCGTGGATTGTTACAATGCCAATCCGTCGAGCATGCAGGCGTCGCTGGCCAATTTCCTCGCCGAGGAGCCGGCCGGGGGCAAGATCGCCGTGCTGGGCGACATGCTCGAACTGGGGGCGTGGAGCGAGGCGGAGCACCGTGCGGCCATCGGGCAGGCGCTGGCGGGCGGCGTGGAGCGGTTGTGGCTGGTGGGGGCCGAGTTCGCCGCCGCATGGCGCGCAATGGAGGGCACCGACCGCCGCGTGCGGCTGTTCGCCGCGTGCGACGAGGCCGAGGCGGCGTTGCAGGCAGCGCCTTTCGCGGGCAAATTCGTGCTGCTGAAGGGTTCGCACGGCATCGGAC
>USBO01000091.1 GCA_900552955.1 uncultured Alistipes sp. | reverse complement strand
TTGGGGGGGCGGGGCGGGGGCGCCTCCCGGGCAGCCAAAACCGCCCCCCCCCAAACCCACCCCCCCCCCGCCCGGGGGGGGGGGCGGCGCCGGAGAGTTGCCGGACGTATGCCTTTAGCGGGCGCCGAGCTTCTGGTCGAGCATGTAGACGCCGACCTTCTCGCCTTCGACCATTTTGAAGGCATCGACGATCTCGCGGGCCGCATCCTCCTCCTCGACCTGCTCGTTGACGAACCATTGCAGCATGTTGGCCGTGGCGAAGTCCTGTTCGGCGGCGGCCAGCTTGCACAGTTCGTGGATCATCGCCGTCACCTTCTGTTCGTGGGCGAGCGTATCCTCGAACATCGCCGTCACCGACGGCCACTCGGTCTGCACGGCCGCGATGGGCGCCAGCACCACCTTGGCGTTCTGCGACTGGAGATAGCCGGCCAGCTTCCGGGCGTGCTCCTGCTCCTCCTTGAACTGGTGTGCGAACCAGTGCGCAGAGCCTTTGAGCCCCTTGTCGGCGGCGTCCATCGACATCGAGAGATAGAGATAGGCCGACCAGAGTTCGGCATTGATCTGGGCGTTGAGTGCCTCCTGCATGTTTTTGCTGATCATCGTTGTATCGTTTTTAGTTTCGTCATTGTATTTTTCTTGTACAAAGATAGCGAATTATTCGTTCCGCCGTTCGCTTTTGCCTTCATATCTTTCTATGCGCGTATAAGTTGTGTTTATATCGGGCTGCCAGTCGTCTGCAAGCGGGATTTCCCCGGACAAACCGTCCCTCCTCCGCGACTACCGCGGCACGCTGCTCGGCATCTCGCACGACGAGCGGTTCGTCGGCGAAATCGGAGCGACGAGAGTCGTCGAACTGCGGAAAGGAGGATGAGCGGTGCGCCCGCCGAAGGGCCGGACGTCCGCTTCGAGAACCGGACGCCGCGACCGACGGGGCCGTTCGCGCCGCCGTTCGGGCGGTCAGAGCGCTTTTTTTTCGGCCGGAGTGCCCGAGTCTCGGAAAATTTTTCTATCTTTGCAAGCCAATTGTGGCGAAACAAAAACATTTACCAACAATGAAAGTTTGCGAAATTACAGGCAAGGTCGCGGTGATCGGCAACAATGTCTCTCACTCGAACCGCAAGACCAAGCGCAAATTCAGTCCGAATTTGAAGACCAAGCGTTTCTGGTCAGAGGAAGAGGGCCGCTGGATCACCCTCAAGGTGTCGGCTGCCGGTATGAAAACGATTAACAAGAAGGGTCTTGCAGTGGCTCTGCGCGAAGCTGCCTGCCCCAAGAAGATTTACTAAACCCGATTTGACAAATGGCTAAGAAAGGCAATCGCGTGCAGGTCATCCTCGAGTGCACCGAACAGAAGGAGAGCGGTGTTGCGGGCATGTCTCGTTACATCACCACCAAGAACAAGAAAAACACCCCCGATCGTCTGGAGCGTAAGAAGTACAATCCCTATCTGAAGCGGGTGACGTTACACCGTGAAATTAAATAATCGAGCGTTATGGCAAAGAAAGTAGTCGCAACCCTGAAAACCGGTACCGGCAAGCAGTTCACCAAGTGCATCAAGATGGTCAAATCGGAGAAGACCGGCGCTTACATGTTCAAGGAGGGTATCATCCCCAACGACCACGTGAAGGAGTTCTTCGCCGAGAAGAAATAATCCGCACGGGGAAATTCGTCGTTAGGAGCCGTTGCGTTCCTAACACAAAAGGCATCTCGACCGAGGTGCCTTTTGTGTTTTCGGGCGGATGCCGCGCCGCTGTCCCGCGGTGCCGGCCCGCCTTCTCCGCCGCTGGGGCGGCGTGCCGGAACGCGCGGCAACGAAAAAACTCCTCCGGCGGGCGGAGGAGTTCGGTGCGAGGGGGCGCGGCCGCCTCAGAACTTGTGCATGGCGCGGACGAGGAACGAGATGTTCTTCGACGTCTGCTCGACGAAGGGCGGTTCGACGCCCATGTGGGTCGTCATGGCCGTCCATGCGTTGTCGCCTTCGGTCGAGGAGAAGTAGTACATCAGCCGGTCCATCTTCGGGCCGCCGTGCTCCTTGAGTCGCTCGTTGAATTGCTCGCGGGCCTTGCGGTCGAACTTCACGCGGCCGTTATTATAAAGGTGTCCCACGCGCAGCATCTCGTTGATGGAGGGCAGATACCACCCCTCGCCGAGGTCGCGGCACCATTTGAACGCCGGATAGTCCTCCCAGCGCACCTTCCCTTCGGCGGCCATGCGGGCGAAGGCGTCCTGATTGACCGCTCCGTCGTGCTGGTCGGTCAGCCCGAGACGCTCGGCGTCGCTCTTTTTGAATTCGCTCCAGCGCAGGTTGGCCTGCGGAATGGACATCACGATGCCGTGTCCGTCGGCATCGACCTCGATGACAATGCCGCGCACGCCGTTTTCGTCGTAGTAGTCGCCCGGCTGGTAGCGGCCCGCGTAGGCACTCGGAGCGGATCGCCTCGGCAGCGTCTGCGTTTGCGGTGCGGGGTTCTCCGCCTCGGCTGCCAGACGGTCGTAGTCCGCCTGCGAGAAGATGTCGGTCGAGCCGTCCTCGAAACGGATACACACCACGTTGGCGACCGATACCAGGTAGGTCGGGCCGTTGGGGTGCGACGCCTTCTTGTATTTGATCTCCTTTTCGCCGATTTCGAGCACTTTGGCCTCGACGCGCGTGCCGTCCTTCCTGACGATCAGGTCCTGCGCCGTCGCGCTCCAGAGACCGCACGACAGGAGAGACAACAGGGTGATAAGTCCTTTTTTCATGGGGTTGCATTGGTTTTCATCCTCAGCATGCCTGCGAGGATACTTTTCACAAATATAACTATTTTTATGAATAGTTATTATCTTTGCGGAGGATTAATTTCGGCTCGTGCCGGCTGCGTGGCACGGAATCCGCGGGTTCCGTCTGTGCGGGAACCGCCGCGAGCCCCGTCAACACCGATTTCATTATGGGATTTTTCGATCTGTTCAGAAAAAAAGAGGATAAACCGACCGCCGTGCCTGCCGCCGCGAATTCCGCCGCAGCGTCCGTCGAGGCGCAGCCCGAACAGCGGCGCGAGGAGCTCAACGCCGGTCTGGAACGCACCAAGACGGGCCTTTTCTCGAAGCTGGCGCGCGCCGTGGCGGGCCGTTCGACGGTCGACGCCGAGGTGCTGGACGACCTGGAGGAGGTGCTCATCACCTCCGACGTAGGGGTCGAGACGACCGTCCGGATCATCCGCCGTATCGAGGAGCGCGTGGCGCGCGACAAGTACATGAACGCCGCCGAGTTGCGCGGCATCCTGCGCGACGAGATCGCCGCCCTGATGGAGCAGTCGCACGCCTCGGCCGCCGATTTCGGGCTCGAACTGCCCGAAGGGGTGCCCTACGTGCTGATGGTCGTGGGGGTCAACGGCGCGGGCAAGACGACGACTATCGGCAAGCTGGCGGCCAAACTCACCGCTGCGGGCCGCAAGGTCTACATCGGCGCCGCCGACACGTTCCGCGCCGCGGCGATCGATCAGCTCGCCGTCTGGGCCGAGCGGGCCGGCGCGACGATGATCCGGCAGGAGATGGGTTCCGATCCGGCGTCGGTGGCCTTCGACACGCTGCGCTCGGCCGTGGCCAACAAGGCCGACGTGGTGCTCATCGACACGGCGGGGCGCCTGCACAACAAGGTGGGGCTGATGAACGAACTGACCAAGATCCGCAACGTGATGGCCAAAGTGATCCCGGGCGCACCGCACGAGGTGATGCTCGTGCTGGACGGTTCGACGGGCCAGAACGCCTTCGAGCAGGCCCGGCAATTCACGCAGGCCACGCAGGTCACGTCGCTCACGATCACCAAGCTCGACGGCACGGCCAAAGGCGGCGTGGTCGTCGGCATCAGCGACCAGTTCCGCATTCCGGTGCGCTACATCGGCGTGGGCGAGCGCATCGACCAGTTGCAGCTCTTCGACCGTCACGCCTTCGTCGAGGCGCTGTTCGGCGATGAGACGAAATAACGTGCGGCGATGAAGAAGATCAACGTCGTGACGCTCGGCTGTTCGAAGAATACGGTCGACTCCGAGCACCTGATGGCACAGCTCGCCGCGGCGGGCTACGTGGTGGCGGCGGACAGCGACCGCACCGACGCCCGCGTGGTGGTCATCAACACCTGCGGCTTCATCGGCGACGCCAAGCAGGAGTCGATCGACATGATCCTGCGCGCCGCGGCGGCCAAGCAGGCGGGGCGCATCGACCGCCTCTTCGTGGTGGGCTGCCTCGCCGAGCGCTATGCCGACGAGCTGCGGCCCGAGCTGCCCGAGGTCGATGAATTTTTCGGTGTCAGGGACTGGGAGGGCGTCGTGCGGGCGCTGGGCGGCCAATGGCGGTCGGAGCTCGCCACCGAGCGGGTGCTCACCACGCCGCGCCACTATGCCTACCTCAAGATCGGCGAGGGGTGCGACTGGAAGTGCGGCTACTGCGCCATCCCGCTCATCCGCGGGCCGCACGTCTCGGTGCCCATGGAGCAGGTGCTCGACGAGGCGCGGCGGCTGGCTGCCCGCGGCGTGCGCGAGGTGATGGTCATCGCACAGGACACGACCTACTACGGCGTCGATCTCTACGGCCGCCGCCGGCTGGCGGAGCTGCTCACCGAGCTGTGCCGCATCGAGGGCATCGAGTGGGTACGCCTTCACTACGCCTATCCCACGGGCTTCCCCGACGACGTGATCGGGACGATGGCCCGCGAACCGAAGATCTGCAAGTATCTCGACATCCCCTTTCAGCATATCTCCGACGCGCAGCTCAAGGCCATGAAACGCCGCCACACCACGGCCGATGCCTACCGGCTCATCGAGCGGCTGCGGGCGGCCGTGCCCGACATCGCCTTGCGTACGACGCTGCTCGTGGGCTACCCGGGCGAGACGGAGGCCGATTTCGACGAGCTGCTGCGGTTCGTCGCCGACGTGCGCTTCGACCGGCTGGGCGTCTTCGCCTACTCCGAGGAGGAGGGGACCTATTCGGCGCTGCACCTGAAGGACGACGTGCCCGAGGCCGTGAAGCAGCGGCGCGTGGAGCGCGTCATGGAGTTGCAGAAGGAGATCTCGCTCGGCAACAACCTCCGCCGCGTGGGGCGCACCGAGCGCGTGGTGGTCGACGCACGGCAGGGCGACTATTACGTCTGCCGCACGCAGTACGACTCGCCCGAGGTGGATCAGGAGCTGCTGATTCCGGCCGCCGGCCGCCGCCTGCGCCGCGGCTGCTTCTACGAGGCGCGCATCACCGCCGCCGAGGAGTACGACCTCTACGGCGAACTGGTCGGGCCGCGGGGGTGACGGAATGTCCGGCTCTGCGCCGGTCGGAACCGCCTGAGCGGATAGGGGTTGCGATGCGACGTGCGGGGCGCTGCCGGACTGTCGGCGGTGCAAAACGATGGCGGAAGAGCCGAAAAGTGCCGGAGAGGTGTTTTCGAACGGATTTCGAAAATATCTTGGGCCGTTTTTTCGTTTTTCCGTAAAAATCTTTACCTTTGGGATGTTAATGTTGTAACGACGATCGTTCATGGCGACTCGGGAGATCATAGCGAACCTCACGGCGCAGGTGCGTCGGCTGATGGCCGAACATGCCAGACAGACCGAACTGTGCGGACGGCTGAAGACCGACGGCGACGCCCTGCGCAAGGAGAACAGAGCCTTGCAGGAGCGTGTGCGTGTGCTGGAGGAGGAGCTGTCGCGCGTGCGGCTGGCCCGGGGGCTCGCCGGCGGCGCTGACGATCGGGATCGGGCGCGGGCACGCGTCAACCGTTTGATGCGGGAGGTGGACAGGTGCATCGCGTTGCTGAACCGGCAACAGGAGTAACGACTACGGCAGATGGCCAAGCAGAACATAACGCTGAAAATCATCGGGAAACCCTATTCGCTTTCGATCGACGGCGAGAAGGAGGAGTTGTATCGTCTGGCCGAGCGCGAGCTCAATGCCTATGTGACGCGCATCGAACAGGCGCACTTCAAGGGGTTTTCCAAGGAGGATTGTCTGGCGATGGCCGCTTTCCAGATCGCGGTGGCCAAACTTGCGCTGGCCCGGAGCCGCGAGGTGGGGGATGAAGACGTGCGGACGCTCGCAGCCCTGGGCGGCGAGGTCGAAAGCTACCTCGACGCGCTGCGCTGAGGTGCGCGTCGGGCACGAAGATTGGACGATACGAACGAGGCGGTGCGCCGCCCGCCGGGCGACGGGGAGCGCTCCGGCACCCGCGACAGCCGGAGGCCGTTCCGCAGAGGAGACGACGAACGTTCTTTTACATACCATAGAACCGATCTACCCGCATAGATTCCTTCTAAGCTTTGCGAAACTGAACACTTTTTACATTGGGGTCAACTTACGCGAAAGTCTCAAAATCAGGCCTTAACCCTTCGGGGTGCATCCTTCGGGGTGCCGTTGGAAGATTGCGAACCCGAAGCCCCCACACTTGACTTATCGGCAGATTCGTCAAACGGAAGCAAGGAACTCTATGCGGTTTTTTTATGTACACAGATTTAATTAACATATATTAACTAACACAACTCGAAACCATGATGACCATTGTATTATCGAGCGTCGTTTCGGCCGTTGTGTGCGTCGGGATCTACGTTTTGGTGACGCGCTACATCACCAAGAACACCATCCGCGCACAGCGTGAGGCCGCCCTCAAGGAGGCGGAGGCCGAAGGCGAAATGATAAAGAAGGAGAAGATTCTCCAGGCCAAGGAGAAGTTCATCCAGCTCAAGAGCGACTACGACCGTCAGGTCAACGAACGCAACCAGAAACTGTCGCAGAGCGAGCAGCGCGCCAAGCAGATCGAGGCCAACCTGCAGAATCAGCAGCGCGAGTTGGAGAACCGCCTGCGCGACAACGAGCGGCGCAAGGAGCAGATGGAGGCCCAGCGCCAGCTGCTCGAGCACAAAACCGAGGAGATCGACCGCCTGATGAAGGAGCAGAACACGCGTCTTGAGCAGATCTCGGGCATGAGCTCGGAGGATGCCAAGAACATTCTGATCGAAAACATGAAGGCCGAGGCCAAAAGCGACGCGGCCGCCTACATCAACGAGACGATCGAAGAGGCCAAACTGACGGCCACCAAGGAGGCCAAGCGCATCATCGTCACCTCCATCCAGCGCGTTGCGACCGAAACGGCCATCGAGAATGCCGTGACGGTCTTCAACATCGAGAGCGACGAGGTCAAGGGCCGCATCATCGGCCGCGAGGGCCGCAACATCCGCGCGCTGGAGGCGGCCACGGGCATCGAGATCATCGTCGACGACACGCCCGAG
>USBO01000090.1 GCA_900552955.1 uncultured Alistipes sp. | reverse complement strand
CGCCTCTTTTTCGACTTGCGCGAACGGTTGGGGCAGACCGTCGTCATCGTCACCCACGACGAGGGGCTGGCGTCGCGTGCCGACCGGACGATCACCATGAGCGACGGACGAATCGTAGGCTGACGATGGAACGCGAAGCGCTGTACGATCTGCTCGAACGGCTCTGGGATCGCTACGACCGCGAGGAGTTCATCGCCGACGACCCGATCGCCGTGCCGCACCGCTTCACGTCGCGCGACGACCGCGAGATCGCAGGGTTCCTCGCGGCGACGATCGCATGGGGCAGCCGGCCCATGATCGTGCGCAATGGTTTGCGCATGATGCGCTTTCTCGACGATGCGCCCTGCGACTTCGTGCGCAACGCCTCCGAGCGCGAACTGGCGACGCTCGCGCCGTTCGTTCACCGCACCTTCAACGGCGGCGATCTGATCCATTTCATCCGTGCGATCCGCGCGATGTACGCGCGGCATGGCGGACTGGGCCGCTTCGTCGAGGCGAGCTATGCCGCGACGGGCGACATGCGCCGCGTGCTGGCGGCGTTCCGCGAGGAGTTTTTCCGCACGGAGCATCCCGCGCGGTGCGGGAAGCATGTGTCGTCGATCGAGCGGGGAGCCTCGTGCAAACGATTGTGCATGTATTTCCGTTGGATGGTGCGGCGCGACGAGCGGGGCGTGGACTTCGGCGAGTGGCGCACGATCCCGCCCGCGGCGCTCTATATGCCGCTCGATCTCCACAGCGGCACGATGGCGCACGCCTTGGGGCTGCTCGGGCGGCGGCAGAACGACTGGCGGGCGGTCGAGGAGCTCACCGCGGCGCTGCGGACGTTCGACGCCGGAGACCCCGTGCGCTACGACTTCGCATTGTTCGGGGCGGGGATCGACGGTTTTCTGAAGTGAGGATATGTTTCGTTTCAAACGATTTGCGATAGAACAGGATGCCTGCCCGATGAAGGTGGGCACCGACGGCGTGCTGCTGGGGGCGTGGGTCGCGCTCGGCGCCGCCGACCGGCGGCTGTTGGACGTCGGAACGGGCACGGGCGTCATCGCGCTGATGCTGGCCCAGCGCTCGGTGGCGGCGCACGTCACGGCGCTCGACATCGACGCGGCCTGCACGGAGCAGGCGCGTGCGAATGCCGACCGTTCGCCGTGGGGCGGGCGCGTGACGACGCTCTGCACGCCCGTGCAGGAGTATCGGCCGGAGGAGCCGTTCGATCTGGTGGTCTCCAACCCGCCCTATTACGACCGTTCGCTGCTGCCGCCCGATGCCGGTCGCACCACGGCGCGCCACACGGTCGCGCTCACGCACGGCGAGCTGATCGCCGCCGCCTGCCGCCTGCTGACGGCGGAGGGGCGTCTGGCCGTCGTCCTGCCGGCGGCCGAGGCGCAGCGATTCCGCGAGCAGGCGCGCGGCCGGCTGGCGCTGCGGCGGCTCACCGAGGTGTGGTCGACGCCCCGCAGCGGGGTCAAACGCTGCCTGATGGAGTTCGTGCGCGGCGACGAAGGGCCGCTGCACAGCGACCGGCTGGTGATCGAGCACTCGCCCGCCTGCTTCACCGAGGAGTACCGGCGGCTCACGGGGGATTTCTACCTTAAGTTTTGATCGGAACTGGAAATTGGTTATATTTGCGAATCAACAAATCGAATTGCTTA
Source organism: uncultured Alistipes sp. (assembly GCA_900552955.1). GTDB lineage: Bacteria > Bacteroidota > Bacteroidia > Bacteroidales > Rikenellaceae > Alistipes. The sequence goes on along the minus strand of USBO01000090.1, from coordinate 5,613 downwards.
TGAAATCGCTTGTTTCGTTGCTGCTCTGCACCCTCCTCACGGCGGGCAGCGCTGCGGCGCAAAGCTATCGGGTGGCCCGTGCGGGCGCTTTCGAGGAGAACGGCCGGGTCGAGGTCGGGATTCCGACGTCGCCGCTGGCGGTCGATCTGACCGTGGTGAAGGAGGTGGTTACCGTGGGGCCCTATGCCCGCTATGCCCAGAAATTCCTGGGTGTGCGCGGCGCGCTGACCGACAAGACGCTCTATGCGATCGCGGGTGCGCGCGTGGCGCTGCTCGACTGCGACGCGACGACGGCCTCCGCGATTCCGGCCGGTGAAGTGCGCGCCACCTCCTATCTCGGTGACACCGAAACGTTCTCGCGCGTTCCCTTCGACAAACGCACGCTTGCGGACGAGTCGCTCGAAACGGCGGCGCGCAATGCGGCCAACACGCTCTTCGCCATCCGGCGGCACCGGATGGAACTCATTACCAGCGAGGCGGGCGAACATGTCTTCGGCGCCGGTCTGCAAGCCGCTCTGACCGAACTCGATCGGCAGGAGCAGGCTTACACCGAACTGTTCCTCGGCAAGCGGGTGACGACAACCTCCGTCGAGCGGATCACGGTCGTGCCCGATGCCGGCAGGCAGAAATACATCCTGTGCCGTTTCTCGCCCGATCGGGGGCTGCTGCCCGGCAACGACCTGACGGGCGACGTGGTGCTGTTGCAGCTCGACAAGGAGAGCGACGGTGCCTTCGCGCTCACGCCCGCATCGCCCAAGGCGGCGCGCACGGCGACCTACCGCGTGGCGGCCGATGTCGTCTGCACGGTCTATTGCGGGACGGAGGAGCTGACGCGCGCCACGCTGCCGCTGTTCGAGTTCGGCCGCGATGTGGAAGTGGCGCTTCCGGCCAGGAAATGACGGATCACACCACGCGCATGGCGGCGCTGCTCGGGGAGCTGCGCCGCGAGATGAACGGGGCGGTAGCCGAGTCGATGCAGCGCGGCGCGGGCGGTTACGGACTCAACTACGGCGTCAGCATCCCCACTATCCGTGCGATCGCTGCGCGGGTGGGGACGGATCATGCGTTCGCACAGTTCCTCTACCGGCAGGATGTCCGCGAGTTGCGCATGGCGGCGCTGTCGATCGCCGACCCCGCTGCGGTGACGCCGGACGATGTCGACGCATGGCTGGCCGGACGGATGCCGGAGGAGCTGATCGAGGAGTTGGCGCTGCGGCTGCTGAGCCGCTGCGGGCGGCCCGTGCTGGATACGCTGCGCGAGCGGTGGCTGCGGGCCGGAAGCGGCGCTGAGCGCTATGCGGCGCTGATGGCGCTGGCCCGTGCACGCATGCAGGAGTTCGACACGGCGGCGGTCGTCGAGGCTGTGCCCGAGGCGGTGGCCGCCTGTCCCGACGATCTGCGGCTGGCGCGCGGTGCGGCGGCCTTCGTGCAGTCGGCGGCGGCGCGTATCGCGCCGGAGCGGCTCGGGCGTATGCTCGACCGCCTGCCCGATTCGCGTGGCGGACGTTACCTGCGCGACGAACTGGCATGGATGATCGGCTGACGGAAAGCCGTCACGGAAGAGAAAACCTCCGCTGCAGCGATTTGCGGCGGAGGTTTTCTCATGCTCTATAGTCTATGCGCGCGAAGGCGGGTCACTCGATGACCCGATAGCCGGCGCGCCGTAGTTCTTCGCGGCGGTATCCCTTGTAGTTGAAGTGCCAGTATTCGGTGCGCAGCGGGCGGAAACCGGCCCGCGTCATCACGTAGCGCAGCAGCTCGCGGTTGGCCTTCGCCTCGGCCGAGATGCGTCCGGCGCGCACCAGATCGGCTTCGCGGTCGATGTGCGACTCGCTGAAGAGGTGGTCGACGGGGACGCCCATCGGAATCGTGTCTCGGCGCACGAGGTCGTAGATCGTCACGTCGACGGCGAAGCCGTAGTTATGAGTGCCGCCGCCGTTGGCGGGATTCGAAACGTAGTTCTCCGACGGGGTGCCCGCGACCGCATCCCACATCGTCTGCTGCACGGACATGGGTCGTGTGGCGTCGCAGACGAGCAGCCGGTAGTCGGGGTGGATCGACCGCAGTAGCCGCTGCGCTTCGACCAGCGCGCTGGCGGCTTCGGGATGGAGGTAGGCCGCGCGCAGATCGGTGTAGAGCACCCGCCTCGTGAAGTTGTCGGCCCGGGCATACATCAGGTCGACGCGCAGCGTCGTGTCGAGCCGTGCGACGTCGACCAGTCCGGCCCGTTCCATGCGCTGCGCGGCGGGCGACAACGTTTGTGCGGCGGCCGCCGCGGTCAGCAGCAGGAGGGGTGCGAGGAAGAGTCGTTTCATGCTATTCTTCGGTGAGGAAAAGCGCCCGCGGCAGTTGGTCGATGCTGTTGATGGCCACCACCTCGATGCCTTTGGGCCGTTTGGCGCCTTTGGGGAGATAACCCGAAACGACGATGCGCCGGAACCCGAGGCGCGCCGCCTCGCTGATGCGCTGCTCGGAACGGGGCGCGGGGCGCACCTCGCCCGACAGGCCCACCTCGCCCGCGCAGCAGATGCCCTCGCCGATCGGACGGTCGTAGTACGACGAGACGACGGCCGCGATGATGGCCAGATCGAGCCCCGGGTCGGCGACCTTGAAGCCGCCGGCGAAGTTGAGGAAGACATCCTTGGTGTACATCTTCATCCCCACGCGTTTTTCGAGCACGGCCAACAGCATCGCCATGCGTTTGTAGTCGAAGCCCGTGGCCGTGCGCTGCGGCGTGCCGTAGGCAGCGTTCGAGACGAGCGCCTGCACCTCGATCAGATAGGGGCGGATGCCGTCGACCGAGGCGCCGACGGCGATGCCGCTCAGCGGCGCGTCGTAGTGCGTGAGCAGGATCTCCGAGGGGTTGTCGACGGGACGCAGACCAGCGTCGAGCATCTCGAAGACGCCGATCTCGAACGTCGCGCCGAAACGGTTCTTGATGCCGCGCAGAATGCGGTAGATCTGATTGTTGTCGCCCTCGAACTGGAGCACCACGTCGACGATGTGCTCCAGAATCTTGGGGCCGGCGATGGCGCCGTCCTTAGTTATGTGGCCGATGATGAAGATCGAGGTGCCCGACCCTTTGGCGTATTTGAGCAGTGTGGCGGCGCACTCGCGGATCTGCGACACGCTGCCGGCCGACGAGTCGATCAGATCGGTGTAGATGGTCTGGATCGAGTCGATGACCACCAGATCGGGACGCTGCTCGTCGAGCTGCGCCATGATGTTTTCGAGCAGCGTCTCGGAGTAGACCATGCAGGACTCGTTGCCGATGCCGATGCGGTCGGCGCGCATCCTGATCTGCTCGGCCGACTCCTCGCCCGAGACGTAGAGCACCTTCAGGCCGTTGTCGGCCAGCGCGATCTGGAGGCTGAGCGTCGATTTGCCGATGCCCGGCTCGCCGCCCAGCAGCACAAGCGACCCGGGAACCAGACCGCCGCCCAGCACGCGGTTGACCTCGGCGTTGCCCACGTCGAGCCGCGGCCGGTCGCTGGGGCGGATCTCGCCGACGCGCTGCGGAACGCTGCGGGGCAGCGCAGCCGTCATCGCCGCAGCCACCGAGCCGCTCTCTTTGGCGACGATCTCCTCGGTGAAGGTGTTCCACTCGCCGCAGGCCGGGCAGCGGCCCATCCATTTGGGCGCTTCGTAGCCGCATGCCTTGCAGAAATATGCCTTTTTGACCTTTGCCATGCCAACGATCGTTTTTTTGTTCGGTTGAATTTCATTCGTCTATTTCTCGCCTCGGCAATTCGAGCGAGCTCGATTGTCCTCGGCTTGACGAAATAGTTCATCTTCGGCGGCTGGCGGCGTCGCGCTGAAAGCGCGAGCCGCCGAAGATGGCAACGCTTGCGCGTTGCAGACCTCGGATTATTTGATGAAGAACCGGTAGATGTCGTTGCCGTTGGCGTAGACCAGCAGCAGCAGGATGATCGCCAGTCCGACGTACTGCGCTGCTTCGAGGAAGCGGTCGCTCGGCTTGCGGCCCGTGAGCATCTCCCACAGCGTGAAGAGCGCATGACCGCCGTCGAGCCCCGGGATGGGCAGGATGTTCATGATGGCCAGAATGATCGAGATGAAGGCGCACTTCGACCAGAAGTCCTGCCAGTTCCACGCCGAGGGGAAGATGCTGCCGATGGCGATGAAGCCGCCCAGCTCCTCGTACATCTGGGTCTTGGGCTGCACGATGAGCTTGAGCTGCTCCCAGTAGTTGGCCATCACGCTGCCCGTGCGGCGGATGCCGGCAGGGATTGACTGCCAGAAGGTGTACTCCTTCGTGCGCAGCCGGTAGTCGGGGCGCGCCACCGCGACGCCGATCTTGCCGTCGGCACCGACCGGAACGGTCAGCACGAGGGTCGAATCGCCGCGCACGACGGTGAGTTGCACGTCGGTCGACTTGCGGTCGGCCAGCAGCCCGACATACTCCGCGAATTCGCCGTGACGCTCGCCGTCGAGCGCCACGATCTCGTCGCCGGAGCGCAGTCCGGCGGCGAGGGCCGCTGCCGAGGCCACGCTGTCGATGCGGAAGGGGGTGCGCAGCGTCAGCATCTCCTCGTAACCTTTCGCGCGGCGGAAGTCGACGAGCTGCCGGAAGGGAATCGTGAAGCTCGTCCGGCGGCCGTCGCGCTCGACGACCACCGTGCGGTCGCCCTCGGTGAGCAGCAGCGTCATGGCAATGTCGTTGACGTCGTCGATCGGCTGCCCGTCGATCGAAACGATCTTGTCGCCGTTCTCGAAGCCGAGCGACTGCGCCGCCGTGTTGAAGGTGTAGCCGTAGAGGGCGTCTTCGTTGGCGAAGTACTTCTCGCCCCACGTGTAGCAGATGCCGCAGTAGATGGCCACGGCCAGCAGCAGGTTCATCACGATGCCGGCGATCATCACCAGAAAGCGCTGCCACGCCGGTTTGGCGCGGAACTCGTCGGGCTGAACCGGCTGCTTCATCTGCTCGGTGTCGAGGCTTTCGTCGATCATGCCGGCGATCTTGACGTAGCCGCCCAGCGGCAGCCAGCCCACGCCGTACTCCGTGCCGCCGCGGCGGAACTTGAAGAGCGAGAACCACGGATCGAAGAAGATGTAGAACTTCTCGACGCGGATGCCGAACACGCGCGCCATGAGGAAGTGTCCCAGTTCGTGAATGCCCACGAGCAGCGTGAAGCAGAGGAAAAGCTGAATGACTTTGATGAGAATGTCCATTGTCGATGTGTTAGATGTTCAGGAATTCGCGGGCGATGCGGCGCGACTCGGCGTCCGAGGCGGCGTAGTCGTCGAGCGCGGGACGGGCGACGAAGGTCGCATGGCCGAGTGCGTGTTCGATCGTGCGCACGATGTCGAGGTAGCCGCACCGGCCGGCCAGAAACGCCGCCACAGCCACCTCGTTGGCGCCGTTCATCGTGCAGGCCGCCGTGCCGCCGCGCCGCAGGCAGTCGTAGGCGATGTCGAGCGCCGGATACTTCACGCGGTCTGGCTCCGAGAAGGTGAGCGTGGGGTTGTCGGCGAAACTGAAGTGCTCCGCCGCGCGGGCGGCACGCTGCGGGAAGAGCAGCGCGAAGCCGATGGGCAGGTGCATGTCGGGCGTGCCCAACTGCGCCTTGATGGCGCCGTCCTCGAACTCGACCA
>USBO01000089.1 GCA_900552955.1 uncultured Alistipes sp. | reverse complement strand
GGCGTCGAAGACGATCATGAAGACGCTGACCTTCCTCTCGGGCGTGATGAACGTTTCGACGCAGTCGCAGGAGGCTGCGGCTGCCGGCGGAAGAGTGAACTTCGCATTGCAGACCGATCTCGATTACGAAGTCGTCATCCCCGACGATGCCAAGACGTGGATTTCGCATGTCGAGACACGAGCGCTGCGCGACGAGACGCTGATTCTCGCGGTGACGGCCAACGACTCGGGCGACGACCGGCAGGCACGCATCGAGCTGATCTGCTCGGGCACGGTCGTCGAGACGCTGCTGATCTATCAGGCACCCGATTTCGATCCGTCGGCTCTGGCTGTCAGGGTCGCCGTGACGGATAAGATGGCCAATACGCTGATTCTGCCGCTGACCGGCACGGTCGATGCGACCGTATCGTGGGGCGACGGCACGACCGAGGCCGTCACGGCAGTGAATCCGCAGCACGTCTACGAAAAACCGGGCGAATACTGGGTGACGGTGAGCGGCAAGGTCACGGGACTCGGCAACCGGCTGACGAAGACCAGTCAGAGCGCCATCGTGCGCGTGGGGCAATGGGGGCAGCTCGGTCTGGAGTCGCTCGCCGAGGCTTTCTACAACAACAAGGGACTGACGGAGGTCGCGCTGCCTGCCGAGGGCGCATTCGCCAGGGTGACCACGACCGCCGACATGTTCTACAACTGCACGCTGCTCGAAGCGATTCCCGTGGGACTGATCGACCAGTGTGCCGAACTCACGACCGTGGCGTCGATGTTCTCGGGCTGCGGGTCGCTGACGGTCATCCCTGCGGGCTTTTTCGACAGGTGCCCGAAAATCGCCTCGGTGGCGTCGCTCTTCAAGAACTGCAAGAAAGTGAAGGAGATACCCGCCGGACTGTTCGACAGACTGACGGAGGTGACCGACCTTTCGAGCGTGTTCTACGGGACGGGAATATCGGCCGTGCCCGACGGAATCTTCGCCAATCAGACGAAGGCGACCGCGCTGGGAAGCGCATTCTACGGCTGCACCGCCCTGCGTTCGGTGCCGGCCGATCTTTTCGCCGCTCAGACGGAGGTCACCGGCATCGGATCGCTCTTCAAGAACTGTTCGTCGCTCGAATCGGTTCCCGCGGGGCTGCTCGATCCCTTTACGAAAGTCTCCACCATGAACAGCCTTTTCAGCGGCTGTAAGTCGCTGGGCAACCTCCCTGCCGGACTGTTCGACAAGGTGGGTAGCCAGTTGTCGCCGTCGACCAAAGGCGTGGATGTGGGCTATCTGTTCGAGACCTGCGAGAAAATGACCGAGTTCCCCGCGCTGTCCGTCCTTCCGAGCGTGTCGAACGTCGCCGCCGTATGGAAGGGATGCACGGCTCTGACGACGCTGCCCGAGGGGTATTTCCCGAAGGTTTATCCGGGGTCGATCATTTCGGTGGCCAATATGTTCAACGGCTGCAAGTCGCTGCGCAGCGTTCCGGCCGATCTGGTGCGCGCATGCGTCGACGTGACCACGGCCATGAACATGTTCACGAACTGCACGTCGCTCGAGACGCTCCCCGAAGGGTTGTTCGACGCGATGGTCAAATGCACCAACATCAAGGAGATGTTCAAGGGTTGTACGTCGCTGCGGTCGTTGCCCGCAGGGCTGTTCGACACGATGACGTCGATCAACGCCACGACTTCGGCCTTCTATGGCTGCACGGCCTTCACGGGCGAGTCGCCCTATGCGACCATCGAGGTCGACGGCGCGCCGGAGAAGGTGCATCTCTACGATCGCTCCCGATATGCGGATCACTTCGTGAAGGTGCCCGATGAGAACAGACCGAACGATTTCAAGGATTGCTTCAGGAACTGTACGAAGATGGCCGACTATGCGATGATTCCGATCGCATGGGGCGGCGTCAGCGACGGTACGAAAGCCGTGCCGACGGTCACCCTGGCCGCACGCAAGCCCGAGGGTTCGGAGTACCATGCCATCACGTTCACGATCAGGGGAACGGAGTTCATATCGGGCCGTTTCGTCGTCGGCAAGAAGGAGACGGTCGACAAAGCCATCGCTGAGTTCGGCGGCGACGTGGTCAAAGCCTCCAACAAGTACGGCATCGGTTTCAGCGCGGCTCAGCTCGAGGCGTTGATGTCGGCGACGGGGCTGGAGCTCGAGTTCGGCGATCTCGAGCCGCAGACCGAGTACAAGATGCTCGTCGTGGGCTCCAACGTTCACGGAAAGGGCCACGAGATACTGAGCGAGACGACTTCGGCACGTCCGCTGGGCGACGCCTCCTACGAACGTTACGTCGGCACGTGGAACGTCACCACGACGTCGTCCGAAGTCAGCGGCACTCCGCAGACCTATACCGTTCGGATCGAACCCTACCGCACCGGCGAGAGCTATAAGATCTACGACTGGGGCGTGACGATGCTGGGCAGCGAGGAGTACGACGCGCCCTTCACGCTCACGTACAATGCGGACGGCACGGTGGGCATCAATTCGTACGATCCGCTGGGGATGTACGGACTGTCCTACTATATCTATGTCCGCTACCGGTTCTTCGATTCCGCGTCGTCCAATTACCTGATCTGGGTGCCGAAGGAGACGCTCGTGTCGGGCTCGTACGATACGTCCAAAGATGAGATCACGATCACGTGCGGCACCTTCGACAACGGCGCCGTGCGCGAGATCACGGGCTTCGACTATGTGCTCTACTATTCGGGCAAGTATTACGAGGCAAAGAACCTCATCAAACCGGGCTATCTCGTGGGCGATGCCGAGAATGAGCGTGTCGACTACGGCGTGGGCCCCTACAAGCTCACCAAAGCGACTGCCGCAGCGCCTGCTGCCGTGAAGAAGACGGCGCGTGCGTTCGAATCGCTTCGTCCGACCGGAGCGCTGGCTCCGGCTCCGGCGTTCCGAACGGCTCTTCCGGTCTGGCTGCCGGCCGGAAATTGATCGGCGAATGAGCTGATCCTCACGCTTCGCTCGGAGTGAGTGTTCCGGCATCCGTCTCTTTGAGCTGCGATCCGGCATTCCGAGGGGAACCGCAGGTTCCGGCGTGAGGATCATCTTTTGTGTGACGCGAAGTCTCCGGCTGCCGCCGCACACGGCACCGGCGCTACTGCAAACGGCATCGGCCGGAGATTGCTCGAATGCAATCTCCGGCCGATGTGGTTTACGTGCTGCGATCGGGGCCTACGGAGCCTTGATGATCTTGACGTTGTCGAAGAACCAGCGGTGCGCCGTCGACACGGCCCATTGCGTCTGCTTGACGGTGATCTTCGTATCCTTGTCGACGAGGATGTCGCCGAGTGCGACCTCGGCCCGAATCCATTCGAGTTTATGACCGGCCTCCCAGCCCGCCTCGGGAACCTCGAAGGTCGTCTCTTGCCCGCCGTTGGCGACGACGACGATCAGGTTGACCGGATCGATCGCATCGCCCTTGTCGGCGCCCTGCCGCATCGGACACCAGTCGAACGAGAGGATGAGCCGCTCGCCGGCGGGGATGCCGTCGATCGGGGGAAGGACGATGCCGGCCTGATAGCCCGTCTTGCCGAACTTGAAGTAGTTCCGTTGCAGGTAGATGCCGTCGGGTGTGTTGGGGCCCTTCTTGTCGTTGTTGCCGTAGATGAGCTTGTAGCCGTGGTTCTCCTCCAGGTCCGTGAGGAACGGCGCTTTGAGCGCCGCGTTGGTGGTGACGCGCGGGCACTCGGCCTTGAGATCGTCGGTCTCGACCGTACGGCCGGCGTTGCTGGCCACCGACCACTCGTCCATCCACTCGAAGTCGTCCGAGAAGTAGATCACCTCGACCGCGCCTTCGTCCTCGACGGCCGTCGCCATGATCCGGTGCACGGGTTCGGCCAGACCGGCGTAGTAGCCCGTGACGGTCACGTTGTGGCCCGCCAGCGCGGCGAGTCCCAGCGCGGCGGGGGCGTCGACGACGCTCACCGAATACTTGCTCGTTTCGGCCACGGCGACGGTGCTGCCGTCGAAGAAGCCGGTCACGGCGACGTAGCCGCGTCGGTCGGAGGTGTAGCTGTCGATCGCGGCCGAGAGATCAGTCGGAGTCGGATAGGCCACCGCACCGCCCGACGACAGCACCTTCACCTGGTCGCAGTCGGTCACCGTGGGGAGCTTCTGCGCGTCGCTCGACTTGGTGCCTTTGATCGAGACCTTGTCGCCCACGGCCACCTTCGCGGCATCGGCCACGAAGACGTTGTCGGTCATCCGCTCATCGCTGACGACGAATCCTTTGGTCGTCACGGCCACCACGACGGCCGCGGGCACCGAGACGACCGTCTCGTCGGCCAGCGCGGGCAGTTCGCTCACCGCGCACTCCTTCACGTCGCGGTATTTGTCGCCGTTCTGCGCGATGAGCACCTCGGCGCGGCTGGCCAGCGTGCGGCCCTTGAAAACGAGCGTCGCCTTGCGCGGCGTGTCGACCGCGCCGTCGCGCAGGTTGGCGTCGACGGTGATCGTCACGTCCGTCACACCGGTGCCTTGGGCGGGGGTGACGGTCACCCAGTCGGGAATCTCCGTCATCCAGTCGGCGTCGGCATAGACGGTGATGATCTTTCCGGCTCCGTCCTGCGCCTCGAACGTCAGCGAAGCCGTACTGGCCAGCACCGCGTCCGAGAGTCGGCGGTCGTCCTCGTCGTTGCAGCTCCAGAGCGCGCACGCGGCGGCCGCCAGAAGCGAAGCTGCACAGATATACTTGATGAATTTCATGATTTTGCTTTTTTAGTGGGTTTGCATCTTAGAAGTCGAGGCCGTCGTTCCAGCCAGGGTTCTGGGCGAGGTTCTTGTTGAGCGAACGCTCGCCGCTGGGGATCGGGTAGAGGTAGTCGCGCCCTTCGTTGAACGGGACGCGTTCGACATCCTTGTGGAAGGCCACGTAGCCTTTGGAGCCCTCCGAGAGGAAAATCTCCTTGCCCAGTTCGTAGACGAAGACGCCTTCGCCCGCCGAGGGTTTGGCCGTGCCCTGAGCGTAGAGGATCAGATCGGCCTTGCCGTCGCCCGTGAGGTCGTACTCGCCCGGGCCCGGGAAGTACATGCCCGTGATGGCCTGATCGATGCTGGGGCCGGCCTTCCAGCGGCAGAGATCTTCCAGACGCGTGCCCTCCTGCAACAGTTCGATGGCGCGCTCGCGGCGGATTTCGAGGATCACGCCCTTGTTGGCGCCCGCGACGTTGGGATAGCCGTAGTCGTTCGAGGCCAGATACCAGTCGGGGTTGGCGTTGGCCTTCGCCAGATCGAGGTGCGGCATGCCCACGCGGTCGCGCAGCTTGTTGACCGAGATGTCCAGATCGTCCTGCGTCAGCGTGCCCAGTTCGGCCAGCGCCTCGGCGTAGATGAGCAGCACCTCGCCCAGACGGTAGACGGGCAGGTCGCAGGCCGACGAGTCGATGCGGTCGTTGTTGCCGTTGTAGGAGGTGGGATCCTGCACGAACTTCACGGGCTGGTAGCCGGTGACCGTGACGCCGAAGTCGGGCGGCAGCACGTCCTGCTGGCCGATGCGCGTGTAGCCCGGCGTGCGGATGCTCTGCGCCAGGCGCGGGTCGCGGCCGGCCGTCTCCTCGAGGAACTGCATCTCCTGCCAGCCGGGGCGGTCGGTGAAGGCCGTGCCGTCCTTCATCAGGTAGGTGTTGATGAACTTGCGCGTCAGGCCCGGGCGTCCCTGCGTGGGCAGCAGCGTGTAGGCCGAGGCGTTGTGACGGGCGCCGATGGCGTAGTCGAAGGCGATGGCCAGCAGATACTCGTCGGTGCTGGCCTTCTCCTGCACGAAGAGCATCATGTAGTCCTTCTGCGGATTGCCCGTCTGGTAGAGTTTGTAGGGGCCCTTGCGGATGATCTCGCCGGCGGCTTTGGCGGCCAGATCGAGGTAGAAGTCTGCGTCGTGGCCGTCGAGCCGCAGGCCGTGGTACTTGCGGTAGGTGCCCTCGTAGAGACAGAACTGCGCCTTGAGCGCCAGCGCCGCCCACTTGTTGACGTGGTAGGGATCGGCGGCCGATTCGGTCAGTCCGCCGCTGGTGATGGCGAAGTCGATGTCCTCGAGCATCTTGGTGAGCACCAGCTCGCGCGAGTCGCGGGGCTTGTAGAGCGCCTCGTCGGCCGAACCCAGCTGTACGTCGTACCAGGGCACGTCGCCGAAGCGTTTGATCTTCTCGAAGTAGAAGAAGGCGCGGAAGAAGCGCGTCACGGCCGTGTATTTGAGCACGGCCTCCTTGTCCTCGCACATGTCGGCGTATTCGAGCAGCGTGTTCATGCGCCGCAGGTTCGTCCACGTCCACCCGCCGCCCGATTCGGGCACGGTGCGGTGCGTGCCGCCGAAGAGGACGGCCGACAGGGTGTTCTGCACGAGCTGGTCGCTCTGCTCCTTGAAGAACTCCTTGTCGGGCAGGTTGTTGTAGTAGGGGTTGGTGAACAATTCCAGATCGGTCGCGGTCTTGAAATAGTCGAACTGCGAAACGCGATCCAGCGGCGTCTTGTCGAGCACGTCGCAGGACGACAGCGCTGCGGTCAGCGCAAGGGCTGATAGGATGAATCGTTTCATGATATTCGGAATTTGGAGTTAGAACGTGATGTCGATGCCGAACATGTAGGCCGTGGGCCACGGATAGTAGACGCGGTTGTACTCGGCGTGGCTCGAGCGGTTGATGGCGGCTTCGGGGTCGACGTATTTGCTGTTTTTCTTGAGCGGCGACCAGTAGCAGAGGTTCTCGCCCGTGAAGTAGACGCGCACCTGGTCGATGCCGGCCTTCTTGGTGAGGCTCACGGGGATGGTGTAGCCCACGGTGAGGTTCTTCAGACGCAGGTAGCGGATGTTCTGCAGGTAGTGGTCGTTGATCTTGCTCAGGTAGCCGCCCGTGGCGGAGTAGGCGCGCGGCCGCGGGAAGTAGGCGTCGGGGTTGTCCTCGCTCCAGACCTTGCCGTGGAAATCCTTGGGCATGAAGGTCAGGTAGGAGGCCGAATAGCAGCCCCAGAAGTTCATCGTCTGGCCGTTGGGATACCAGTAGTGGTTGCCCGTGCCCTGGAAGAAGACCGAGGCGTCGAAGCCCATCCAGCGGATGCTGGCGTTGATGCCGTAGGAGAGCGTCGGACGCGAGTTGCCCAGAATGCAGCGGTCGCCCGGCTTGTCGACGGTGTTGCCGCCGATGCCCCAGATGCCGTCGCCGTCCAGATAGATCTTGACTTTTTGATTGAACTGCCCGGGCATCTGTGCGGCGTCCTGAAGGTCTGCCACCACCCGGAGCTGATAGGCCTCCACCGAATCCAGCAGCTCCGCCGGGCCGGGCTGATTGACGTCCCCAGTGTCCTGCTTCGTGATCGCCGCCGCGTTCGGCCCGTGCGCGTCGTCTTAGCTCGCGGGCGTCACCGGCAGCACCAGGTCCCGCCCCGTCTCCGTGTCCTTGAAGATA
>USBO01000088.1 GCA_900552955.1 uncultured Alistipes sp. | reverse complement strand
CGTGAGGTGTGGCTCACCGAGCGCGGCAACACCTTCGGCTACAACAATCTGGTGGTCGACTTCCGCAACATCCCCGACATGCTGCGCATCGCGCCGACGGTCGTCATGGACTGCACCCACTCGGTGCAGCGCCCGGGCGCAGCCGGCGGCAAGACGGGCGGCAACCGCGAGTTCGTGCCAGCGATGGCGCTGGCGGCCAAAGCGTTCGGCGCCAACGGCTACTTCTTCGAGGTGCACCCCGACCCCGACCGTGCGCTGAGCGACGGCCCCAACATGTTAAACCTCGACGACCTCGAAGGGGTCGTCAAATCCCTACTCTAATGGAGCAGTCCAAACAGAACGAAATCCTGGCGGTCGCCCGCGAGGCGATCCGCACCGAAGCCGCAGCGCTCGAAAAGATGGAGCGATCGCTCGACGACCGGTTCGTCGCCGCCATTGCGATGATTCTCGGCAGCAGCGGCAAACTCATTATCACCGGCATGGGCAAGTCGGGGCTCATCGGCCGCAAGATGGCCGCCACCTTCGCCTCGACGGGCACGCCGAGCTTCTACCTCCACCCGGGCGAAGCCTTCCACGGCGATCTGGGCATGATCTCGAAGGAGGACATCGTGCTGGCGATCTCCTACTCGGGCGAGACGGACGAGGTGCTCAAGATCGTCCCCTTCATCCACAGCAACGGCAACCGGCTGATCTCGATGACGGGCAACCCGCAGTCGACGCTCGCCGTCCACTCGGACATCCATCTCGACGTAGCGGTCGACCACGAAGCCTGCATCCTGCACCTGGCTCCCACGACCTCGACCACGGCACAGATCGCCATGGGCGACGCGATGGCCATCGCGCTGATGAAGATGCGCAACTTCACGAGCTGCGACTTCGCGCGGCTCCACCCGGGCGGCAGTCTGGGCCGGCGTTTGCTGGCCACCGTCGGCGACGTCATGCGCAGCGACAACCTGCCCGTCGTGGGGCCCGACTGCACGGCCAAGGACATGATCCACACCATCAGCCGCTGCGGGCTGGGGCTGATCGTCGTCTGCGAGGGCGACCGGATCGAGGGGATTGTCACCGACGGCGACATCCGCCGCGCCATGGAGCGGACGGGGGCCGGATTCATCGACCTGCGCGCAGCCGACATCGTCACGCGCAACCCCAAGCGCATCCGCCCCGAGGAGAAGCTCATCGAGGCCGAGAAGACGATGACGCGCCACAAGATCACCTCGCTGCTGGTCACCGACGGCGACGACCGTCTGGCGGGCGTCATCCAAATCTACGACATCAAACTCTGACGGCGCACGCGCTTCCGACACGGCGGGACGGCTTTCGGGCCGTCCCGTTTTTCGTCGGTACGCCCCGCCGCCGCAAACGACGGATCGGGGAACGATTTATGCAACGGGACTACGGATAATCATTCAAATCGCATACGACCATGAACAAAACCGTAGAACTGTTGGGCGACAAGGCCGAATACCTGCTCTCCCACACCTGCAAGACCATCGACCGGAATGCGCTGCACCTCCCGTCGCCGCACACCGTCGACAAGATATGGCTGGCCTCCGACCGCAATATCCCCACGCTGTGCAGCCTGCAACGGCTGCTGGCCCACGGACGGCTGGCCGGCACGGGCTACGTCTCGATCCTGCCCGTCGATCAGGGCATCGAGCACACGGCCGGTGCGTCGTTCGCCCCCAACCCCCTCTACTTCGACCCCGAGAACATCGTACGGCTCGCCATCGAGGGCGGCTGCAACGCCGTGGCTTCGACGCTGGGCGTGCTGGGCGCCGTGGCCCGCAGCTATGCGCACAAGATTCCGTTCATCGTGAAGATCAACCACAACGAGCTGCTGACCTACCCCAACGCCTACGACCAGGTGCTCTTTGGCTCGGTCGAACAGGCGTGGGAGATGGGCGCCGTGGCCGTGGGTGCCACGATCTACTTCGGATCGGCCGAAAGCCGCCGGCAACTGACCGAGATTTCGGCCGCCTTCGAACGCGCGCACGAGCTGGGCATGGCGACGATCCTCTGGTGCTACCTGCGCAACGAAGGCTTCAGGAAGGAGGGCATCGACTACCACAGCGCCGCCGACCTGACGGGTCAGGCCGACCATCTGGGCGCCACGATCGGCGCCGACATCGTCAAGCAGAAGCTCCCGACCGTCAACGGCGGCTTCAGGGCCGTCGGCTTCGGCAAGACCGACGAACGGATGTACACCGAACTGGCCTCCGACCACCCCATCGACCTGTGCCGGTACCAGTTGGCCAACAGCTACATGGGGCGCGTCGGCCTGATAAACTCGGGCGGCGAGTCGCATGGCGATTCCGACCTTCAGGACGCCGTGGCGACGGCCGTCATCAACAAACGCGCCGGCGGCATGGGGCTCATCAGCGGCCGCAAGGCATTCCAGCGTCCGATGAACGAAGGCATCGCTCTGCTTCACGCCATTCAGGACGTCTACCTCGACCCCGCAATCACCATCGCTTAAATCCCGACACCTATGAAACGAATCGTACTGCTCCGCCACGGGCAGAGCATCTGGAACAAGGAAAACCGATTCACCGGCTGGACGGACGTCGACCTCACGGAAGAGGGAGTCGCCGAAGCCGTGCGGGCCGGAGAGCTGCTCCGCGACGAGGGATTCGCCTTCGGCATGGCCTACACCTCCTACCTCAAACGCGCGGTCAGGACGCTCGACTGCGTGCTCGACCGGCTGAACCAGGCGTGGATTCCGGTCGAGAAGTCGTGGCGTCTCAACGAGAAGCACTACGGCATGCTGCAAGGGCTCAACAAAAGCGAGACGGCCGCACAATACGGCGACGAGCAGGTGCACATCTGGCGCCGGAGCTACGACATCGCCCCCGACCCGCTGCCGGAGGACGACCCGCGTAACCCGCGCTTCGATGCACGCTACGCCTGCGTGCCCGACGCCGAACTGCCGCGCACCGAATCGCTCGCGCAGACCATCGCGCGCATCATGCCCTACTGGCACTGCGTCGTCTTCCCTTCGCTGATGCGATACGACAACCTGCTGGTCGTGGCCCACGGCAACTCGCTGCGCGGCGTCATCAAACACCTCAAACACATTCCCGACGATGAGATCGCGGCGCTCAACCTGCCGACGGCAGCCCCCTACGTCTTCGAATTCGACGACACGCTGCGCCTCGTGCGCGACCACTACCTCGGCGACCCCGACGAGATTCGCCGCCGCGCCGAGGCCGTAGCCCGTCAGGGCAGCGCCCGCTGACGAAAAGAGGCGGCCGGATTTCCGAGAAATCCGGCCGCCTTCGTCTGCTACTGCAATCACGCTCTGCCGACGATCCGCTGCACGGCAGCCTCGGCACGCTCGTAGAGCTCCGGCAGGTCGACCGTCAGCAGACGGCCGCCCTCGACCGTCACGCGGCCGTCGACCACCACCGTGTCGACATCGGAAGCCTTGGCGCAGTAGACCACATTGGCCACGACGTCGTGCTGCGGATGGAAATGGGGCCGATCGGTCGCCAGCAGCACCAGATCGGCCAACGCCCCCTCCTTCACCACACCCAGCTCGCCGGCATGACCGACGGCGGCCGCGCCGTTCACCGTCGCCATGCGGAGCAGCTCGTAGGCCGGCACGGCGCAGGGATTCATCGTCGCCACCTTCTGGAGGAACGATGCGCAGCGCATCTCCTCCCACATATCCAGATCATTGTTCGAGCTGGGGCCGTCGGTGGCCACCGTGCAGTTCACCCCCTCGACGCGCAGCCGCTCGACGGGAGCGATGCCGCTCGAAATCTTCATGTTGCTTGTCGGGCAGTGCGCCACATGCACGCCCCGCTCGCGCAGGATGCGGCGATCCTCGTCGGTCAGGTGCACGCAGTGCGCCGCGATCAGCCGTTCGTCGAGCAGTCCGAGCGAGTCGAGGTACTCCACCGGCGTCGCGCCATAGCGCTCGCGGATCATGCGCACCTCGTCGAGCGTCTCGGCCACGTGCGTCGTCATCGGGATGCCGTAGCGGCGGCAGGCCTCCCTGCCGCGGCGCAGGTTCTCCGCCGAGCAGGTGTAGGCGGCATGAGGCGCCAGTCCCGCGCGGATGCGCGTCGACCCCGTGCACTTCTCGACGAGCGCCGGCAGGTCGCGGTCAAACGCCTCGAGCCGTGTATCGAGGTAACTCGCACAGAGCAGCGCCCGCATCCCCGACCGGTCGACCGCGTCGAAGATCGCCGCCTCCGACCAGTACATGTCCACGACCGTCGTCACGCCGCCCAGCAGCATCTCGGCCGCCCCGAGCAGCGCCCCCACGCGGATGTCGTCGTCGGTCTGCCGCGCCTCGAAGGGCCAGATATGGTCGCTGAGCCACTCCATGAGCGCCATGTCATCGGCATAGCTCCGCTGGAGCGTCATGGCCATATGGCAATGGGTGTCGACCAGCCCGGGCATCAGTATGCCGCCCCGACCGTCGATCTCGCGCGCATCGGCGTGCGCCGCACGCCACGCATCGGCCGCAGCGGCATCGGCCGTCACCAGCGCGATGCGGCGCCCCTCGACGCCGACATATCCCTCGAACCAGTTCGGCTCGCCGGCGGCCACCGTCATCGGCAGCACCTTGCAGTTCCTGAAAAAGAGTGTCATAATTTCTTTGCATCGATCGAATTCCCCCGCACGGTCAGGATGTTGCGCCCCTCGACCGAGGTGGAGAAGATTTGAATCACCTTGCTGAATGCCCCCGGCTCCTTCTTGTGCGGTTCGTAGATCACCCTGACCACGCCGCACTCGCCCGGCGCTACGGGACGTTTCGAGAAGACGGCTTTCGTGCAGGTGCACGAGGTCAGCACACGCAGGATCACCAGCGGCTCCGTTCCGTCGTTCACGAACTCGAATTCGCGCACCAAATTGCCGCCCTTGCGGGGGATGTCGCCGAAATCGTGCGTCGTCTCGCAGAAATGGAGGTGCGCACCGCCCTGCACGCGTCCGGCAATGGTTGCGGCCACCGAATCGGCCTTCATGCGGGCTTCGCGCCGCTGCGCCGCCGCACCTGTCGACAGCAGCAGGCAGAGCGTCAGCGCGAACAGGCTTTTTACGCCGGCCGGCTGTCGGGAACGAATCTTTCGCATCGTCAGTTCATTTTGAATACATAGGTTATCATGCCGCCCTGCACGAAGCTCGCACTCTCCGTGAAACGGGCCTTCATCGCCGCCCGTTTGGCGGCTTCGACCAGCACGGCATTGCTCGTCGTCGAGCCTTGCGCATGGAACTCCGCGCTCGTCACGCGTCCCGCGGCGTCGACCGTCACGTCGATAATCACCTTGCCCGTCACGTTCGCCTTGTAGTCGGGCTTGGGAAGCTGCCCCACCAGACCGCGCCCTTCGAGCCCCTTGTCGAGGTTGCCGCTCACGGGGTCGAGCCCCGAACCGGTTCCCGAGGCGGTGTTGGCCTCCCCTGCGGGGGCCTTGCGGTTGCCCGTATCCTCCGGTTCATCGGGGCCGTTCTTGGCCATCTGGAAGAGCGCCTTCGGGTTGACCGTCCGCGTCGCCTCGTCCGAGCCTTTGGCCTGGTTGAACGACTCCTCGTCGTCGATCTGCGTATGCTCGGGCTCGACGACGGCCGTGCGGGGCGGAACGGGAGGCTCGGGCGCCTTCGGCTCCTCGAACTCCACGAAAATCGTGTCGCCCGTCACGACCGGCAGACTCGCATCGACCGACACCCATCCGAACGCCGCGGCCAGCGCCACCGCATAGAACGCGGCGGCCAGCCACGCCCACCGGCGCGGAGCGTTGTTATCGGGATTGTAGTACTGCATGGCGCACCGTTCAGGGCTGCGTAGCCAGTATCAACTTGTAACTGCGGTCTTTGGCGATGTTCATCACCTTGACCACCTCGTCCACCGCCACCGTTTTGTCGCAATGCAGCGAAACGGTCGGATCCTCCTTGCCGTCGAGCCGTGCGCGCAGCGCCTGCTCCACGCCCGCGAGGCCGTCGACCTTCTCCAGCTCCACGTAGTAGTTGTAACCGCTGCCGGCCTGCTGGATCGAAACCGTCGTGATCGCCTTATCCTTGAGCTGATTGGCACTCTTGGGAAGCATCAGTTTCAGCGCATTGGGGTTAATCAGCGTCGTGGCGATCAGCAGGAACAGCAGCAGCAGGAACATCAGGTCGGTCATCGAGGCCGACGAATAGGACTTGTCTACTTTCGAACCGTGTTTAATGGCCATAACGCACTATTTTTGAACGGGTTGATTCAGAATGTCCATGAAGGCGATCGAATTGGCCTCCATCTGGAAGACCAGCTTCTCGATCCGCGCCACCAGGTAGTTGTAGCCGAAATAGGCGGGAATGCCGACAATCAGTCCGGCCACCGTGGTCACCATCGCCACGTACATACCGCCCGCCAGCAGCGACATGTCGACCGTGCCGCCCGCCGCCGACATGTCCATGAAGGTCCGCACCATGCCGAGCACCGTCCCCAGAAAACCGATCATCGGCGCACCGCCGGCGATCGTGGCCAGCGAAGGCAGTCCGTTCTCGAGC
Organism: uncultured Alistipes sp.; assembly: GCA_900552955.1. Lineage (GTDB taxonomy): Bacteria > Bacteroidota > Bacteroidia > Bacteroidales > Rikenellaceae > Alistipes. The sequence continues at coordinate 924 of USBO01000088.1, read as the reverse complement.
TTCGACACCTCGAGGTTCGCAACGTTCTCGATGGCCGACTGCACGTCGCCCATCGGGCGCCCCAGACGTTCGATGCCCTTCTCGATCATGCGGGCGATCGGCGTGTCGGTCTTGCGGCAGAGATCCACCGCAGCGGCGATCTTGCCGTCGAGGATGAAGTCGCGGATGCGGTTCATGAAGTTCATGTCCAGCGCCGAAGCCTTGCGGATGGCCAGAAAGCGCTCGACGAAGATGAAGATCGTCACGCCGCCCAGAATCAGCAGCGGCCACATCAGCCAGCCTCCTTTGGTGAACAACTCCCACAAACCCATTCGGGTCTCTTCGGTGACCGCAACCTCGGCGGCCTGCAAAAATGTAATCATAAGTGTACGAAAATTATTTATTTAAGTTTTTGTCTTCTTCAGCCGCGGGCGGAGCGATCCGCCGCACTCCGGGGGCCGTATCGGCGCCCGCCGACATCCGGCGCAGCGAATCGGCCGCACGCTCCCGCTCGATGAGACGCACCGAATCGGCGGCCTGCTGGCTCTCGAGCAGCCGCTGACGCCTGCGGCGGCTGCGGAACTTGTTCTTGAGCCGCTCCTTGAGGTCTTTGAGGTTGTTGAAATCCTCCTTGTAATAGATGCCGATGCCGGTCTCCTGCAAACCCTGGTTCTCGTCGAAACGGTCGATGGTCTGCGTGAATCCCTTAAGCTTGAGCGTACCGGCGCGGTCGATGAGCCACGTGACGTAGGCCTCGCCCATGAAGTTCGACATCTGGCGGTTGACCGCCTGCGAATTGTCGAGCATGTAGTTGCCCTCCACCTCGACGAAAAGACGGTTGTCGATCAGACTCTTCGAAAAACCGAAATCGACCTCGTCGCCCGTCAGCTCCGACTTTGGACGATAGCGGAACACGATGTTGTAGTCGTCGGTCGAGAGCCAGTT
>USBO01000087.1 GCA_900552955.1 uncultured Alistipes sp. | reverse complement strand
TGCGCCTGAACAAGGACTTGAACCTAGGACCCCATGATTAACAGTCATGTGCTCTAACCAACTGAGCTATTCAGGCATTTCGAAGAACGTTTTCGATTCGATGGGCGATTTTCGCCTCGGAACCGTTTTCCCTCGTTTGGTGGTGCAAATATAGAGCAAAATATATTTACCGCCAAATATTTCCTGTAAAAAAATCAGAAAAAATGTATCTTTGTCCGACACATTGATTTTTCGACGATGAGACGACGTTGCCTGCTGATTGCCTTTATCCTGTTTGTAATGAGTGTGTTGCCTGCCTCGTCGCAGGTTCCGGTGCTGCACTTCGAGGAGCTGTCTCGGGACTTCGGCGCGATTGCGGAGGGGGACGGAAAGGTCACGCATCGCTTCGCATTCACGAATCCGAACGACCGTCCGGTCGTCGTAACCGATGCGGTGGCGACCTGCGGCTGCACCGTCGCAGCCTATTCGAAGAGACCCGTGCTGCCGGGCGAACGCTCCGAAATCGCGGTGACCTTCGATCCCGCGAACCGCCCGGGGGTGTTCGACAAGCGTGTCTCGGTCTTCACGTCGGAGGGCGGCGAGCCGATCGGGCTGCGGATCACGGGGCGGGTCGTGCCGCGCGAGCGCAGCGTCGGGGAGCTCTATCCCTGCGAGCTGGGCGGCGGACTGTGGGCCGCGGCGACGTCGCACGACTTCGGGGCGGTGCCGCACGGGCCGATGCGGCGAAGCGCCGTCGGTGTGGTCAATCGTTCGTCGGAACCGATCGAGGTGACATTGCGGTACGGCCGTCGCAGCGGCCGGCTGGACGCGACTGTGCCGAAGCGTCTGGCTCCCGATGAGCGGGCGTCGCTCGATTTCGGCTATGAGCTGCCGGTGGGTTGCGGCGTCTACGGAACGCTCCGCGACCAGATCGGCTTCACGGTGGACGGGAAACCGGTGGCCGGACGGATCGCCGTGAGCGGCATTGCGGTGGACTGTCCCCTCGCGTACAGCGATAATTCCGCGCCGAAGGCGGAAATAAGCGAAAATATTGTTAAATTTGGCCCGATAAAGCGCTCCTCCGGTTCGGTGACGAAACGGATCGTCCTGCGCAATCGGGGCGAACGGACGTTGACGGTTCGTGCGGTGGAGAGCGGTGCGTACGGGTGTGCATTACGCCCGGGTGCACGGATCGCTGCGGGCGGTCAGACGTCGTTCGAAATTCGTCTGACGCCTGCCGAGTGCGATTACGGAGCGGTCGTGGAGCGTATCCGCATCGTCACGGACGACCCCGAGCGTCCGGTACTGACGGTGCGTGCGACCGCGGTGATCGTGGAGTGAGATTGCTGTTGAGTTGATTGGGTTATAATATATATATGTATAGAATCGTAGAGAAACAGGAGCTCGCAGCGGGAATCTTCCGTATGCGGGTCGAAGCGCCGCGGGTGGCAGCCTCGGCGCTGCCCGGGCAGTTCGTCATCGTCCGCGCCGACGAACGGGGCGAGCGGGTGCCGCTGACGGTGGCCGACTACGACCGTGCCGCGGGTACGGTCACCATCGTGACGCAGGCCATCGGCGTTTCGACGCGCAAGATCTGCGGGCTGGAGGCCGGCGAGGCGCTGGCCGATTTCGCAGGCCCGCTGGGACACCCTTCGGAGTTCGTCGGGATGTCGCCCGAGGCGCTGCGCGGGCGGCGCTACCTCTTCGTTGCGGGCGGCGTGGGGACGGCGCCGGTCTATCCGCAGGTCAAGTGGCTGCACGAGCACGGCATCGAGGCCGATGTGATCGTGGGGGCCAAGACGCGCGACATGCTCATCTACACCGACGAGATGCGTGCCGTGGCGGGCAATCTCCATATCGCCACCGACGACGGTTCGGCGGGGTATAAGGGGATGGTCACGGGGCTGATCCGCGAGCTGATCGACGGCGAAGGCCGCCGCTACGACGAGTGCGTGGCCATCGGCCCGATGGTGATGATGAAATTTGTAGCGCTCACCACGCGCGACTACGGTCTGAAAACCACCGTCTCGCTCAACGCGCTGATGGTCGACGGCACGGGCATGTGCGGCGCCTGCCGCGTGACGGTGGGGGGCAAGACCTTCTTCACCTGTGTCGACGGGCCCGAGTTCGACGGTCATGCCGTCGATTTCGACGAGGCGATGCGCCGTCAGGGGATGTATCGCACGCAGGAGGAGCGTGCACGGGCCATCGCCGCCGAACGCGAGGCGGGGCACCGGTGCCGCATCGGTCTCGATAAGTGAAATTCAGCGAATCATGGCAAACAGAATACCGCGCGTGCCGGTGCGCGAACAGGATCCGGCGTTGAGAGCGACCAACTTCGAGGAGGTCTGCTACGGGTACGATCTCGAGGAGGCGCGCCGCGAGGCGTCGCGCTGCCTGCACTGCAAGAATCCCCGCTGCGTGGCGGCCTGTCCGGTCGGGGTGCAGATCCCCGACTTCATCGCACGTCTGTGCGAAGGCGATGCGGCCGGAGCGTCGGCGGTGATCGCGCGCGACAGTTCGCTGCCCTCGGTCTGCGGCCGCGTCTGTCCGCAGGAGACGCAGTGCGAGGGCGCCTGCGTGCTGGGCGTGAAGGGCGAGCCGGTGGCCATCGGCAAACTCGAACGTTTCGTGGGCGACTGGAGCATCGAACATGCCGGGGCGTGCGGCGGCGAATCGCCGGTCCGCAACGGCCGCCGCGTGGCCGTCGTGGGCAGCGGCCCCGCCGGACTGGCCTGTGCGAGCGATCTGGCCAAGATGGGCTATGCGGTCAAGGTCTTCGAGGCGTTGCACGAGGTGGGCGGGGTGCTGGTCTACGGCATTCCCGAGTTCCGCCTTCCCAAACGGAAGATCGTCGCGCGCGAGGTCGAGGCGGTGCGGCGGCTGGGCGTCGAGATCGAAACCGACGTGATCGGCGGCCGTACGGTGACGGTCGATGCGCTGCTCGACGAGGAGGGCTTCGACGCCGTCTTCATCGGCTCGGGAGCCGGTCTGCCGCGCTTCATGGGCATCGCGGGCGAGAATCTGAACGGCGTGGTGTCGGCCAACGAATTTCTCACGCGCGCCAATCTGATGCACGCCTATGACGAGCGCTACGATACGCCCATCTACGTCGGGCAGCGCGTGGCGGTGGTCGGCGGCGGCAACGTGGCGATGGATGCCGTGCGCACGGCCAGGCGGCTCGGTGCGGAGGCGACGATCGTCTACCGGCGTTCGGAGGCGGAGCTTCCGGCGCGCGCTGAGGAGGTGCACCACGCCAAGGAGGAGGGCATTCGCTTCCGCATGCTCACCAATCCGGTCGAGGTGCTCGGCGACGAGCGGGGCTGGGTGCGCGGGCTGCGCTGTGTGGAGATGACGCTCGGTGAGCCCGACGAGAGCGGTCGCCGCAGACCGGTCGAGAAGGAGGGATCGGCCTTCGACATGGCGTGCGACGTGGTCATCATGGCGCTCGGCACGTCGCCCAATCCGCTGTTGGCGGCGACCACCGGCGGCCTGGAGACCGATCGGCGGGGATGTCTCACGGCCGATGCCGAGGGCCGCACGACGCGTGTGGGTGTCTTTGCCGGTGGCGATGCCGTGACGGGTGCCGCCACGGTGATCCTGGCCATGGGGGCCGGACGGCGTGCGGCGCGTGCCATCGACGAATATCTCCGAACGAAATAAGAGACGTCCGCCTGCGTCCGGCCGGACGTTTTTCGGGCAATGACCTTTCATGCCGCTTCTCGGAAGCGGCATTTTTTTCGTCTGTCATTCCCTCGCCGCGATGCCTTCGCATTGCGATAACATCCGGAAATGGCGCGTTCGGTTCATTCGCTGCCCGAAAACGGCTTTTTTCTGCGGGTGGAGCCGTTCTGGCACGCGACTTGCAATTTGAATAGTCAACTGCATCGGAATAACTACCTGATGTAGTGAGGTTTCTTCATTTATTTAAGTTTGGGTTAGTAGTTTTGGAGAAGAGCAATTCTTCTCGAAGGCGGCAGGCAATCGTGAGATTCCCTGCCGTACTTTTTTGTGTCCGGCTCGTCTCCGTCGCCGGGGAGGGGATTTTCCTTTTCTTTGCTGTCTGTGTCTTAATCGGGCGAATTGAACGACAAAAGAAAAGTGATTATCTGATTTTGGAGATGAAAAATAAAGGAAAACGTTGCGCATCTGAAATTATTTTTCTAACTTTGTAAACACAATCCGATCGTTAATATCAAATTGAGAATAAGATGAACAAAGTTGAAAGTGCCCTCCAGCGCACGACCGATACCAAAGCGCTGGTCATCGGCAACGATGCCCTGCCCCGTTCGGCCCAGATGTTCAGGGAGTTGTTTCCCGGAAAACGCGCCATCATCGTGGCCGACAAGGTGACCTATCCGCTGGCCGGAGAGGCCGTGATGCGCTATTTCGAAGCGGCCGGCATCGCGCAGGACGAACCGAATGTGTGCGGTTATGACGATTCGTTCGCTGAGTGGAGCTATGTCGAGGAGCTGGAAAACGTGCTGAAGCAGACCGACGCCATTCCGGTGGCGGTGGGTTCGGGCGTCATCAACGACCTGACGAAACTCACGGCGCACCGTTGCGGCCGCCGCTACATATGCGTGGGCACGGCCGCCTCGATGGACGTCTATACGGCCTACGGCGCTTCGATCACCTATCAGGGCAACAAGCAGACGTTCGACTGTCCGGCTCCTTACGGCATGGCCTTCGATCCGCAGATTGCGGCCAAGGCCCCCGTGGCGATGTCGGCATCGGGCTATGCCGATCTGATCGCCAAGATTCCGGCCGGCGCCGACTGGATGATCGCCGACGCCGTGGGTTCGGAGGCGATCGACGCCTTTGCGTTCGACGTCGTGCAGGACGGTCTGCAGGAGGCGTTGTGCGATCCCGAGGGGGTCTACAACGGCGATGTGAAGAAGGTCGAGCAGCTGGCCGAAGGGCTGCTGCTGAGCGGATTCGCGATGCAGGCCGCCAAGTCGAGCCGTCCGGCGTCGGGCATGGAGCACCAGTTCAGCCACTTCTGGGATATGGAGGATCTCGAATTCGAAGGCAAGCACGTGTCGCACGGCTTCAAAGTGGGCATCGGTACGCTGGCCTCGACCGCTTCGCTCGAGCTGCTGCTCGACGCTCCGATCGAGTCGATCGACATCGAGGCCTGCGTGGCTGCGTGGCCGTCGTGGGAGCAGACCGAGCAGGATATTCTGCGCATCTTCGACGGCAAGCCCGGCTTTATCGACCGCGCCCTGACCGAAACGAAGAACAAATATGTCGACAAGGAGGGGCTGCGCCGGCAGCTCACGGCCTTCAAAGCCGCATGGCCCGAACTGAAGGAGCGTATCCGCCGGCAGATCATTCCCTTCGAGGAGGTGCGCCGTCGTCTGAAGCTGGTCGGTGCGCCCTACGAGCCGGAGCAGCTGGGTGTTTCGCGGGCACGTTTCCGCGACACGTTCGCCCGGATTCCCTACATGCGCAGCCGTTTCTCGAACATCGACATCGCCTGCCGCTTCGGTCTGATGGACGAGTGGATCGAGCGTCTGTTCGGCAAGGGCGGTATCTGGGAAGTCGAATAGCCCCGCACATTCCCTCGTTGCGGTGCCGCGGCCCTTCATGCCGCCGCCGAAACGGGCATTGATAAATTCATGAGTGATTTGTGAATTTTCTTTAATAGTTTTGTTTGGATTAATTGATGGAAAGCCGGACGCTGTGAAGCCTCCGGCTTTTTTTTCGCCATGCGCCGAAAAAAACGGACGATAGCTTCAGCTATCGTCCGTTTCGTCGTCGTTCACCGGGTCATTCGGCGGTGTCGCCGTCGTAGGCCCAGTTCACATAGACCGAACCCCACGTATAGCCGCCGCCGAACGAGGCCAGAATGAGTTTGTCGCCCTTCTTGAGCTCCTTTTCATAGTCGTAGAGACACAGCGGAATCGTGGCTGCGGTGGTGTTGCCGTACCGTTCGATATTGACCATGCACTTGTTGCGCGTCAGACCCATGCGGTTGGCCGTGGCGTCGATGATGCGCAGATTGGCCTGATGGGGAACGAGGAAACGGATGTCGTCGGCCGTGAGGCTGTGGCGCTCCATCATCTCGACCGAGACGTCGGCCATGTTCGAAACGGCGGCCTTGAAGACTGCCTGTCCGTCCTGCGTGATGGTGTGCCAGTTGTTGCGGACGGTCTCCTCGGAAGCGGGGTAGCGCGATCCGCCGGCCTTCATGTAGAGGTGGGGCGCTCCCGTCCCGTCGGAATGGAGGATGTGGTCGATGACGCCGTAACCCTCCTCATCGGGTTCGAGCAGGACGGCGGCCGCACCGTCGCCGAAGATGGGACAGGTCTTGCGGTCGGTGTAGTCGACGATCGACGACATTTTGTCGGCACCCACGACGATCACTTTCTTGCAGGTGCCCGTCTCGATGAATTTCGATGCGGTGGTCAGGGCGAAGAGAAATCCGCTGCATGCGGCGGATACGTCGTAGGCGAAGGCTTTTTTGCAGCCAGCTTCGCCCGCGATGAGGTTTCCCGTCGAAGGGAAGAACATGTCGGGCGTGACCGTTGCGCAGATCACCAGGTCGATCTCTTCGGGGTCTATGTTTTTCTTCTCGAGCAGGTTGCGGACGGCTTGGACACCCATATACGAGGTGCCGAGCGCCTCGCCCTTGAGGATATGGCGGGTTTTGATGCCGATGCGCGTCATGATCCACTCGTCGGAGGTATCCACCATACGGCTCAGTTCGTCGTTGGTGAGGATATAGTCCGGGAGATAAGCGCCGACGCCTGTGATTGCAGCTCTGATTTTTCCCATCTAATGTAAATTTGTGTAAGTTTAATCGTTGAACGCAAGTCGGAGCCTCTCCGTCAGACCGGCTTTTGCGGTGTGTTCCGTGGAGAGAATCATGCTCCGAATCGCACGGGGCGACGAACAGCCGTGGCCGATGATGACCGGAGCGCCGATGCCCAGCACCGGTGTGCCGCCGACGTGTTCGTAGTTCATCGCTTCCCAGAATTTATTGTCGACGCCCAGCGCGTGATTGATGCGGTAGAGTCCTTCGGCCATCTTGAGGATGACGTTGCCGGTAAAGCCGTCGCAGACGACGACGTCCACGTCGCCGTTCGGCACGTCCCGCGGCTCGATGTTGCCCACGAAGCGGATGCCCGGGGTGGTCTTGAGCAGCTGGTGGGCCTCCCTCAGCATGGGGGTGCCCTTGCTCTCCTCGGCGCCGTTGTTGGCCAGCGCCACGCTGGGGTCCTTGCGGCCCTCCACCTTGTTCACATAGCAGCTGCCCATGACGGCAAAGGCGGCCAGCATCTCCGGGCGGCACTCCACGTTGGCACCGCAGTCCAGCAGCAGGTAAGCCTGCTTTTTGGCGGGCACCATGGTAGCCAGAGCCGGGCGCTTTACCCCCCGGAGGGTGCGCACGATGAGGCTTGCGCCCCCATGCAGTGCACCGGTCCTGCCGGCAGAGACAAATGCGTCGCCCCTGCCCTCCTTCAGCAGGTTCAGGCCCACGACGATGGAGGAGTCCTTCTTGGTGCGGATGGCCCTGGCCGGCTCGTCGCACATCTCGATGACCTCGGTGCAGTTGA
>USBO01000086.1 GCA_900552955.1 uncultured Alistipes sp. | reverse complement strand
CGACGGCGTCAACAACCGCGGTGAGATCGCCCCCGTCATGGCGGCCGAGATCGCCAGGGAGCAGGGCATCCGCGTCTACACGATCGGCGTCGGGTCGCGCGGCACGGCTCCCACGCCCGCCGTCGACATGTTCGGCAACATGACCTTCGTACAGGCCAAAGTCGAGATCGACGAAAAGACCCTGCAACAGGTCGCCGACACGACGGGCGGCCGCTACTTCCGCGCCACGGACAACGAGAAGCTGCGCGCCATCTACGACGAGATCAACCGCCTCGAGAAGAGCAAGGTCGAGGTGGCCGACTTCACGACCTACACCGAGGAGTACCTGCCGTGGGTGCTGGCGGCACTGGCGCTGCTCGCCGCGGAGTTCCTGATTCGCACGCTGATCCTTAAACGCATCCCGTAATGTTCCGTTTCGCACATCCCGAATACCTCTATCTGCTGGCGGCCGTCCCCGCACTCATCGCGCTCTTCGCGTGGGCGCTCCACGACCGGCGACGGCGGTTGGCCCGTTTCGGCGATCCCGAGACCGTGGCCACGCTCATGCCCGACGTCTCGACGGGACGCCGCAAACTGAAATTCGGCCTCTTCACGGCGGCCGTGGCGCTGCTGATTCTCGCGGCGGCACGCCCCCAGTTCGGCTCGAAACTGCGCGAGCAGAAGAGCGAAGGCATCGAAATGATGCTCGTCATCGACATCTCCAACTCGATGCTGGCCGAGGATTTCGAACCCAACCGCCTCGAACGGACGAAATACGCCGTCGACAAACTCTTCGAAGGATTGAAACAGGATCGGGTCGGCGTGGTGGTCTTCGCCGGCGACGCCACCGTGCAGCTCCCCATCACCTCGGACTACCGCATGGCCAAAGCCTTCGCCAGACGCATCTCGCCGTCGATGGCCTCCGTGCAGGGAACGTCGATCGGCAAGGCGCTGTCGCTGGCCGAGATGTCGTTCTCGGGCGACGGCGACGCTTCGCGCGTCATCGTCCTCATCACCGACGGCGAGGATCACGAGGGCGATGTGATGCAGGCCGCCGAGCGGGCTGCCGAGCAGGGCATCCGCATCTTCACCATCGGCATCGGCACGCCCGAGGGCGCTCCGATCGAGATCGACAGGGAGTTCGTCAAAGACGAGAAGGGCGACATGGTGGTCTCGAAGCTCGACGAGCAGATGTTGCAGGAGATCGCCCGCATCACCGGCGGCGCCTACATCCGCGCCACCAAACAGTCGATCGGACTCGACGAGATCGTGCGCACAATCAACGAGATGGAGCAGTCGGAGTTCACGACCATGCGATTCGAGGAGTACAACGAACAGTTCCAGTACCTCGTGGCCATCGCCTTCGCGCTGCTGCTCATCGGGTTCTGGCTGCTCGACCGCCGCAATCCGCTGCTGGCGCGCTTCGACGTCTTCCGCAAACAGCACACCGAAGAAACCAACGAAAAACCCCTATAGACGATGAAAAGAACCTTTCTGCTCCTCACGCTGCTGCTGCTCGGTCTGCGCACCGACTGCATGGCATGGGGCACCGTCGGCCACCGCGCCGTCGCCGAAATGGCCCAGCGCCACCTGACCCCCAAGGCCAAAGCGGCCATCGAACGCTACACCGGGGGCACGCCGCTGGCCGAGTACGCCGTCTTCATGGACGTGGTGGCCAACGACCCGCGCTACAAGAAGCCCTTCAGCGGCTGGCACGCCTCGATCGCCGATCCCGACTGCAACGCCGCGCCCGAGGTGCGCGAGAAACACCGCAAGAGCCGCGACGGCGTGACCGGCGCCGAGACGATGACCACTGCGCTCAAGAACTACCGCGAACTGGACGACTCGGTGGTGCTCACCTATATTAAATGTATCGTCCACATCGTCGCCGACTATCATTGTCCGGCGCACGTGCGTTACACCGACGCCCACAACGAGGGGAAGTTCGACGTCACCTTCTTCGGCAAGCCCACCACGCTGCACCGCGTCTGGGATTCGGGCGTCATCGCGCGCAGCCATCCCGACTGGAAGTATCAGGACTACGCCGACCACCTCGACAACGCCTCCAAGCGCGAAATCCGCCGCATGACCAAAGGTTCGTACCGAGAGTGGTTCGAGGACGGAGCGCGCGACGTGCGCCCCTCGATCGGTTGGGTCGAGGAGGGCGACGCACTGGGCGAGGAGTTCATGGTCAAGGCCGTACCGCTGGCCGAGCAGCAGCTCCGCAAGGCGGGCTACCAACTGGCCGCAGCGCTCAACCGCATTTTCGGGTAGGATCGGGCGGTGCCGGCGGCGGGGCAATCGCCGACGGCCTGTCAAAACGGAGACACCCCGACGTCGGTCGACGTCGGGGTGTCTTCGTACAAGGAAACCGCCCTTCGGAACGGATACCCGCGCGAAAGTTAAAAATACTTCACGGGCGCTCCCTCGATGGCCGACAGCAGCGCGTTGGCCACCGACGACGCACCGATGCGGAAGAACTGCGGGGTGAGCCACCGCTCGCCGAGAATCTCCCGCACGATCGTATAGTAGAGCACCGCGTCGGCCGCCGAACGGACACCGCCCGCCGGCTTGAAGCCGACCATGCGGCCCGTTTTGTCGTAGTAGTCCCGAATGGCATGGCACATCACCACCGCCGCCTCGGGCGTTGCGGCCACGTCGGTCTTGCCCGTCGAGGTCTTGACGAAATCGGCGCCGGCGAACATCGCCAGCAGCGCGGCGCGGCGGATCAGCTCGGGCGTCTTCAGCGCGCCCGTCTCCAGGATCACCTTCAGCACCACGTCCTCGCCGGCCTCGCCGCGCAGCACCTCCACCTCGTTGGCCACCTCGTCGTAGTGTCCTTCGAGCATCTTGCCGACGTTGATGACGATGTCGATCTCGTCCGCACCGTTCTCGACGGCCATCGCCGTTTCGAGCATCTTCACCTCCAGAAAGGTCTGCGACGAAGGGAATCCGCCCGCGACGCTCGTGATGCGCATCGGCGTGTCGTCCACAGCGACGCCCACCGTCTCGACGAACGGCGGGTAGATGCAGATCGAGGCGACATTGGCGATCGCGGGATAATCCGCATAGAACGCCACGGCTTTGCGGGCGAAGGCGGTCACCGACTCCACCGAATCGCTGCACGACAGGGTCGTCAGGTCGATGGCCGAGTAGCAGAGTCTGTAGACCTCGTTCGTCTCGTACCTCTTCGCGGTCTCCCGCATGCGTGCGACCTCCTCGGCCACCTGCGTTTCGCTCGCAGCGGGGCCATATTCCGACAGATGATTTGCGTACTCCATAACAAACTGTTTTCTCTTTACACAAATATAACCATTTTTCCGCCACACAAGCAGATTTCCGGCCAAATTATCAAAAAAATTCCGAGCTCTGACGAGCCCGGAATCTCCGTTCGGATGCCCCCGCAGAGCGGGAGCACGTATCCCATTTAGAATTTGAAGCCGCTCTTGAACAGGGGCTTGAGGTTGACGTCCTTCGAAGCCTTGTTCACCAGGGCGGAATCCTTAGCCACGGCAGCCTTCAACTGAGCGCCGGCAGCCTGCATGTCACCCTCTTTGGTTGCGATCACGGCACGCAGATAGTCCGCATCGGCGGTGTTGACACCGGCCAGCGACTTCTTGGCAGCCGACAGATCGTTGTTCATCACGGCAGCCACAGCGGCGTTGTAGCCCTTGAGCTTGGCAGCGGCGTCGCCGTACTGACCCTGAGCGGCAGCGATCAGGCTCTTGGTCTGAGCGTCGGCGGCAGCGGCGTACTTCTTCGCCTCGTCCACGTTGCCGGCAGCCAGATTGGCCAGCGCCAGATTCGAGTTGAGCTCCTGCGTGTTACCGCCGAGCTTCACGGCCTGCTTCAGCGCAGCCAGCGACTTGGTCGTATCGCCCATCTGCAGGTAGGTGGCGCCGAGGTTGGTGTAGGCACGCGAATCGTCGTACTTCTTGGCGGCGAACTCCAGCACCTTAGCCTTCAGAGCGTTGTCCTTGATAAGCGTAGCCACGTGGAGCAGCTCCTCGTTGTTCAGCTCGTCGAGCTTGCCGCTGTTGACCAGCGCCAGCATCTCGGCGTCGCTCTTGCCCGTGATCTCCATGTTGTTGACCAGCTGCGCACGACGCAGTTTCGGCAGCACGTCCTCCTTCAGCTCGCCGTAGACCGACGACATGTTCTTGATCTGGTTCTCGCGCTCGGCCGACGAGTCGTACATGCTCAGCACCTGAAGAATCAGATCCTTGTCCTGGATGTTCGACTTCTCGACCATCTCCTTGAAGCCTTCCCAGTCCTCGCCGTAGCCGGCAGCGTCGATGTTGAAGCCGTACTCGGCCAGAATCTTCTCGACAGCCTTGCGACCGGTGTTGCTACGTGCGCTGGCCAGTTTGTCGTTGAACTTCTCGGGGCCGTCGGGCGAAGCGTAACCGTTGACGTAGAGGCTCTGAGCGATGCGGTCGTTCTCCTTGTTGGCAGCGACGTTCTTCTCGAACTCGGCGATACGCTCGTTCTTCTTGAGCGCCTTCTGATTCACCACCGAGCTGTTGATCTTGTAGAGAATGTCGGCTTTGTCGACCTTGTTCGTCGTGCGCTTGTAGCCGTTGGCTGCCGTCGCAGCGGCGTCGCCGAAGTCGAAGTCGCGCTGCATGGTGTTGACGCCCTCGGCGATGAAAACGCCGCACTGCGCACGCAGGGCAATGGCCTCAGCCGACTTCGGGTTGGCCAGCACGGCGGCCTCCTCCTTCGTCACGGGCTTGCCCGTCGCAGCGTTGTACATAACGAACTGGCTGGCGTCCTTGCACTTGCTCTCGATCAGCACGCGCAGCTCGCTCTGCTGCATGCGGTCGTCGTAGGGGAACTCGACGTGCTGCGTGTAGGTGCCGCCGTTCTTGGCCGAGATGACCGTGTAGTTGTCGTTCACCTTCTCGCCCTGTACGTATTTCGGAGTGCCGGCCACTTCGCCGCCCTCGAACACGATGATCGGCGTCAGACGCAGCGTAGCCTTCTTGTTGAAGTAGGCGGCCGGGAAGTTGACCGTGACATCGACGCCGACGACACCGTTGTTGAGTGTCAGCACCTTCGGCGTGCACGAATAAGTAACCTCATCCTGTTTCTTACTCATCTTCTTGAAACAGTTGCAACCCGACATCGTCAGCGCAACCGCGGCAAGAACCAAGCTAAATTTTACCAAGTTCTTCATAATGAATTAGTTTTAAAAATGTTATGCGTTGATCTCGTTTCTTTCTGTCTGCATCTGCAATCCGTCCGTCGTTTTCGGGCTGGAATACGCGCAAATGTAGGAAAACCACACGGATTATGCAACTTTTTCGACCAAAAAAACCGTTTCGAACGATTGTTCGAAACGGTCTCCGTTCGCCGGCGCACGACAGCGCCGGTTTTATGTCGCAACGGAAGGCCCCGAAGGGAGCCCTCCCTGCGGATCAGTCGCGGTGCCGGTCGTCACGACGACGCTCGCGGTCGCCCCGCGGACGGCGTTCACGTTCGACATACCCTTCGGGCTTCGGCAGCAGCACACGATGCGAAAGACGCAGCTTGCCGGTCTTCTCGTCGACACCGATGAGCTTGACGTCGATCATCTCGCCCTCCTTCAGACCGCTCTCCTCCATCGTCTCGAACCGTTTCCAGTCGATCTCCGAGATGTGGAGCAGCGCCTCCTTGCCGGGCATGATCTCGACGAACGCACCGAACGGCACGATCGACTTCACCTTGCCGTGATAGGTCTCGCCCACTTCGGGCACGGCCACGATCTCCTTGATGCGCTGCAAAGCGCCGTCGATGGCGGCTTTGTCCACACCGAAGACATCGACGATACCCTTCTGATCGTCCTCCGTGATGGTGATGGTGGTGCTCGTCTGCTTCTGAATCTCCTGGATCACCTTTCCGCCCGGGCCGATCACGGCGCCGATGGCATCCTTCGGGATGTGGATCTGCACCAGACGCGGCACGAAGGGCTTGTAGTCGGCGCGCGGTGCTGCGATGCAGTCGGTCAGGATGTCGAGGATGTGGAGGCGTCCCTTGCGGGCCTGCTCCAGCGCAGCGGCCAGCACCTCGTACGAAAGGCCGTCGACCTTGATGTCCATCTGCGTGGCGGTGATACCGTCGCGGGTGCCCGTCACCTTGAAGTCCATGTCGCCCAGGTGGTCCTCATCGCCCAGAATGTCGGAGAGCACGGCCCACTTGCCGCTCTCGGAATCCGAGATCAGCCCCATGGCAATGCCCGACACGGGCTTGCGCAGCTTCACGCCGGCATCCATCAGCGCCAGCGTACCGGCACAGACGGTGGCCATCGACGACGAACCGTTCGACTCCAGGATGTCCGAGACGACACGCACGGCGTAGGGATTCTCCTCGCCCAGCGGAATCATCGGCTTCAACGCGCGCCACGCCAGATGGCCGTGGCCGATCTCGCGGCGGCTCAGACCGCGCGAGGCCCGCGCCTCGCCCGTCGAGAAGGGCGGGAAGTTGTAGTGGAGCACGAACTGCTCGGTGCCCTGCACGAGCACCTCGTCCTTGACCTTCTCGTCGAGCTTCGTGCCGAGCGTCACGGTGGCCAGCGCCTGCGTCTCGCCG
This sequence comes from uncultured Alistipes sp., assembly GCA_900552955.1. Classification (GTDB taxonomy): domain Bacteria; phylum Bacteroidota; class Bacteroidia; order Bacteroidales; family Rikenellaceae; genus Alistipes. The sequence continues at coordinate 1,050 of USBO01000086.1, read as the reverse complement.
CGCGTGAAGAGACCCGAGCCGTGTGCCGCGGGCAGGTAGTCGGCCTCGCACCAGATCGGACGGATCTCGTCCGTGCGGCGGCCGTCGAGACGCTTGCCCTCGTCCAGGATCATGTTGCGCATCGCCTTCTTGAGCACGTCGTCGTGGAAATAGCGCTTGATGAGCGGCGCCTTTTCGGCGAGTTCCTCTTCGCTGAAGCGGGCTTCGAATTCGGCTTCGAGCGCATCGAAACGGTCCATGCGTTCGTGTTTCGAGGTCATCGCCTTGGCGATTTCGTAAGCCTTGTCGTAGGTGGCTTCGATCACCTGCGCACGCAGTTCCTCGTCGTTGGTTTCGTGGCAGTACGTTCTTTTGACGTCCTTGCCCAGCTCTTTGGAAAGTTCGATCTGAACGGCGCAGTGCTTCTTGATTTCCTCGTGGGCGAACTTGATGGCGTCGAGCATCACGGCTTCGGAGACTTCCTTCATTTCGCCTTCCACCATGAGGATGTTGTCGATCGTCGCCCCGACCATGATGTCGAGGTCGGCGCCGGCGTTCTGGGTGAAGGTGGGGTTGATGACGAACTCGCCGTCGATGCGGGCCACGCGCACTTCGGAAATCGGGCCGCCGAACGGCACGTCCGACACGGCCAGCGCAGCCGAAGCGGCCAGTCCGGCCAGCGCGTCGGGCATGATGTCCTTATCGGCGGAAATCAGCGTCACCGTCACGAAGACTTCGGCATGGAAGTCGGACGGGAACAGCGGCCGAAGCGCACGGTCGATGAGCCGCGAGACGAGAATCTCGTAGTCCGACGGACGGGCTTCTCGCTTGAGGAAGCCTCCGGGGAAGCGTCCGGCCGAAGCGTATTTTTCCTTGTACTCGACCGACAGCGGCATGAAATCGCAATCGGCCTTGGCCTCTTTGGCGGCCGTCACGGTGGCGAGCAGCATCGTGTCGCCTTGTTTGACCACGACCGATCCGTCGGCCTGCTTGGCTAATTTTCCGGTTTCGATGACGATTTCGCGGCATCCGCTCAACGGAATCGTCTTTCGAGTTGCATTGTACATTATT
>USBO01000085.1 GCA_900552955.1 uncultured Alistipes sp. | reverse complement strand
GCCGATTACGCCCGTTTCGTGCGCGAGCGGATCGGCAATGCGCTTTCAGCGGGCCTCTCCGTGCAGGCGGTCGTGCCGTTCGAGCGGGGCGACGACTATTCCGCGCTGCGGCTGGGCGCCAAACTGACGGGCATCGGCGGGTTCATGAACGGCCCTTCGGAGATGAAACTGCCCGTCGCCTTCGCCGCGGGCGCCGCCTACGACTGGTTTCTGAGCGACGCCCATGCGCTGACCTTCGCCGGCGAGTGCCGTTACACCTTCTCGCCCTCGGCGGCACGCGGCGTGGAGGGCGGCATCGGTGTGGAGTACAGTCTGATGCAGTTGTTGCAGTTCCGCATGGGCTACCACGGCGGCGAGTCGCGGCTCTACTATCCCGACTACTTCTCGCTGGGCGTAGGCGTGCGCTTCATGCACCTCTGCTTCGATGCGGGCTACACCGTGGCGAAGAAAGCGTCGCCCATGCACAATGCCTACTCGCTCACGATCGGTCTGGATTTCTGAGGTCGTCGAGCAGTCCCGCGCAGGCGTCCTCGAGCAGGTCGAGCACCCGTTCGAACCCCTCGTGTCCTTCGTAGTAGGGGTCGGGAACGTGATCCCACTGCGGCGTGTGGCGGCAGAACTCCGTCATGCGGTGGATCTTGCCGGCCAGCTCACGCGACGGCGCGAGCCGGTGTGCGGCCTCGTAATTGCAGTCGTCCATGACCACGATGCGGTCGAAACGTTCGAAGTCGGCCTCGCGCAGCGGGCGGGCGCGGTGTGTGAGTTCATATCCGCGACGGGCTGCCGCACGGCGCATGCGCGGATCGGGCAGTTCGCCGGCATGACCGGCGTAGGTGCCGGCCGAGTCGGCTTCGAAACGGTCGCTCAGGGATTTGCGGGCTGCCAGCGTGCGGAAGATCTCTTCGGCGGCCGGCGAACGGCAGATGTTGCCGAGGCAGACAAAAAGGATTCTGGTTTTCATCGGCGACAAAGATAGCGCACGCCGAGCGTAAACGCAAATGCGCTGCCTGTCCGGTCGCAGTTTGCCGCCGCATCAGCGGAGGCGGAGGCGTGCCGAAAACGGTATCGGATAGAGAGAACAGTGGCCTTTTCGGACACTATTCAGGGGTGCGGAACGGGACACTCTGTCGAAAAATTCGTACCTTTGCACGGTGTTATGGTATCATATTAAATTCATCGAATCATGATGAAACTGAAAAAAATTCTGACGCTGACCGTCCTTTCGCTGCTCTCGGGCAGCGTCGTGGCGCAGACAGGCGAACCGACGCTTCCGCGGAAGGTGTCGAATGTCGAAGTGCTCGATCTGGACGGCAATCCTGCGACGCTACCCTATTGGGGGCAGAAGAATCTGATGATTTTCTACGTGGATCCCGACCACCATAAGCAGAACGAAGAGTTCACGATCGAACTGGAGCGGAGCCATCGTGCCGACAGCGACAAGATCCACGGCTTCGGTGTGATGAATCTCCAGGACGCCCCGATGGTGCCCAACGGCATGGCCCGTGCGATGGCTCGCAAGCGTACGGCGGCCAACGGCGCGACGGTGCTCGCCGACCAGACGCGGGCGCTCGGCACGGCTTGGAATCTGGGCGACTGCAACAACAAATTCGTGCTGATGTTCGTCACCAAAGAGGGCGAACTGGTTTTCCTGCGCAAGGGGGAGCTTACGGATGCCGACAAGGCGGCCTTCTACGAAGTTCTGGAAAAGTATAAATAATGGTACTGCGAAGGTTTCTCCCAGCCGTCGCCTGCTGTTTTTTGTCTCTGACCGTCCATGCGCAGCGGGACACGCTCTGCGTGCGCGCCGGCGACACGCTCCGCTATACGTACACCCCGCTGGTGCCGGCGGCGGCGACCGATGCGCAATCTCCGAAGCGTAAGGACAGTTTCTGGAGCAGGATCATCCACGGCAACGTCGACCGGACGTTCGAGAAGAAGATCGACTTCAGCTTCATCGGTGCGCCCTCCTACACCAACGAGGCGAGCGTGGGGATCGGCGTGCTGGCGTCGGGACTCTACCGCATCGACCGCACCGATTCGATCACACCGCCGTCGGACGTCTCGTTCTTCGGCAATTTCTCGCTGTCGGGATTCTACATGTTCGGCGTGAGCGGCAATACACTCTTCGATCACAACCGGTCGCGCGTGATCTACGAGGTATCGTTCGCTTCGAAGCCGCTCGACTTCTGGGGAATCGGTTACGAAGCGGGCAGGTTCAACGAATCCACCGACTACATCCGCAAACAGGTGAAATTCGATGCCGGCTATCTTTACGAAGTGTGGTCTCACCTCTATGTGGGCGGGTCGCTGCTTTTCTCCCATACGAGGGGGACGAACTTCGACGAACGGGGCGAGTCCTACCTCGCCGGTCAGAGGCTGCACTACACCTCTACCGGCATCGGCGTGACGCTGCAATACGACTCGCGCGACTTCATCCCCGCCCCCGAACGGGGAAGCTATCTGATGGTCAAGCAGGTCATCTACCCCAAAGGAACAGGCAACTGCGGCAGGACGCTCTATAAGACGACCGCCACGGCCGACTACTACCAGCGTCTGTGGCGCGGCGCCGTGCTGGCGACCGATCTTTTCGGCGAGTTCAACAGCTCGGGAACGCCCTGGTGCATGCTGGCCGAACTGGGCGGCGGTTACCGGATGCGGGGCTATTATCAGGGCCGGTACATAGACAACAATATCATAACGTGCCAGATCGAGTATCGTCAGCGTATCTGGCGGCGCATCGGCTGCGCGGTATGGGGCGGCGCGGGCAACGTCTTCCCGTCGTTCGGACGGTTTCGCTGGGGGCAGACGCTGCCCAACTACGGTCTGGGCTTCCGCTGGGAGTTCAAACACCGCGTCAACGTACGCGTCGACTACGGGTTCGGCCGCAAAACCGGAGGATTGGTTTTCAACATCAACGAAGCATTCTGACAACCATGACAGAGAACGCACCTAACCTGAACGGCCGTCATGCCGCCCTGCTGGCGCTCTGCTACGCTGCGGCGCTGATGATTCCGAATGCCATCCTGTTTTTCACCGAGCCCTATTCGGGCTGGTCACGAGCTGCGCTGCTGACCCTTCCGGCCGGCTGTTACCTGCTGCTGAGCGTGGCGTTCCGCCGTTCGGGAATCGCCGTGTGGCTGGGGTTTCCGCTGATCTTCTTCTGCGCGTTGCAGATCGTGCTGCTCTACCTGTTCGGGAATTCGGTGGCGGCGGCCGACATGTTCATCAATATCGTCACGACCAATCCGGGCGAGGCGACGGAGCTGCTGAGCAACATCTACCCTTCGGTGATCGTGGTCTGCGTGATCTATCTCCCGTTGCTGTGGGCGGCGACCGCGCACCTGCGCCGTAGGATCGAACTCGCACCCCGCTTCCGCCGCCGGACGGCCGTTGTGGGAGGCGTGCTGGCGCTTGCGGGCGCGGGGCTGCTGATTCCGGCCTACCATGCGGGGCGGCGGATTCTGCGCAACGAGATCTTTCCGGTCAACGTGGCCTACAACGTCACGCTCTGCGTGCGCGAATACGGCAAAATCAAGAATTACGACCGCACGTCGGCCGGCTTCACCTACCATGCCCGCCGCACGGCCGCGGCCGACAAACGCGAGATTTACGTCTATGTGATCGGCGAGGCGTCGCGGGCCGCCAACTGGGAGCTCTACGGTTACGACCGTCCGACGAACCCCTGCCTGAAGGCGAAGGGCGACCGGATCGTCGTATTCCGCAACATGCTCACCCAGAGCAACACCACCCACAAGAGCGTGCCGATGATCCTCTCGTCGGTCCGAACCGACGAGCACGACGAGCTGTTCCGCCGCAAAGGGCTGCCCGCACTCTTCAACGAGGCGGGGTTCCGCACGTGGTTCCTCTCGAACCAGTCGCCGCAGGGGGCGATGATCGACAACCTGGCGCGCGATGCCGACAGCCTGATCTATCTGAGCGATCCGCGTTACGATATGCAGTTGCTCGACACGATGAAGCGGATCGTCGAGGCCGATGCGACGAGCGATCTGCTCTTCATCCTGCACTGCTACGGTTCGCATTTCAGCTACCACCAGCGCTATCCGCGCGAAGCGGCCCACTTCCTGCCCGACGACGACGTGGTCATCGAGCGGCAGCACAAGCGCAAGCTGTGGAATGCCTACGACAATTCGATCCGCTACACCGACATGTTCCTGTCGTCGACGATCGACTACCTCGCCTCGCTCGATGCCTGCTGCGCGCTGCTCTACAGCTCCGACCACGGCGAGGACATGCTCGATCGGGAGCGGTTCCTGCATGCCTCGCCGACGACCACCTGCTGGCAACTGCACATCGCCTCGCTGGCGTGGTTCTCGGATGACTACAAACGCAATTTTCCCGAACAGGCCGCGGCGGCTGCCGGTCATGCCGACGCTCCGGCGACGACCCATGCGCTGTTCCAGACCATCGCCGACATCGCGCGCATCGAGGGCGACTACCTCGATCGCAAAGCGTCGCTCGCCAGCCCGCTCTACGATACGACGGCCCGCCGCTGCTATCTCAACGATCACAACCGCGCCGTTCCGTTCCGTGCGACGGGCCTCGACCGGACGGACCTGGACTATTTCCGCCGGCGGGGCATCGAACTGTGACCGGAAACCGGCATGCATGCCGCAGCACGGCGGAGTCCGGACTTGCGGGTGCAAATGACAAGGGCTGTCCCGCATAGGACAGCCCTTCCTTGTAAGCCGTTTCCAAGACTATTTGGCAGCCTCGACCGAAGCCTTGCGGAAATCCTTCATCAGCTTCATGATCTCCAGCGCAGCTTTGCGTGCGCGGGTACCGGCGGCTTTGTTGTTTTTGGATACCTGAGCCTCGGCGTTCTCAGCGAAAAGAACGTACTGGGCCTTGATTTGCTCAACTAATTTTTCCATAATCGTAATATTGGGTTGTTTATCATTTGCAAATATAGGAATTATCTCGAACGGAGAAAATATTTTTCGAAAAAAAATGCGCTTATCGTGCTATTCGGCGGGGATTTAGCGGTTTCGGAGACGGGTGTCGGTATGTTTTTTGCCTCCCTCCGCCGAAAAATCTCGGCTTTCCCATGAACAGAATCGGAACACTTCTCTGCACCTTCGCGGCGCTGCTGGCGGTCGGCTGCCGCAGCCGGCATACCGCCGAGGCGCAACCCGCCCTGCGTGTCGAGGTGGTCGAAGCGGTGACGGACACCGTTCCCAACCGCATGAGTTTCGTGAGCCGCATCGAAAGCAATTTCGATGCGCTGATCGAACCCCGCGTCAACGGCTATCTCGTGAACAGATATTTCAACAGCGGCATGCCGGTCAAAAAGGGGCAACTGCTCTTCACGATCGACCCCAATCTGCTCTCCACCACCCTGCTGTCGGCCCAGGCGGCGCTCGAATCGGCGCGGGCGCGCGAGATTTCGGCCCGCAACGACTACGAACGCGCCGTGCCGCTGGCCCGCATCGACGCCATCAGCCGGATGCAGCTCGACCAGTACACGGCCGAATTCGCCGCGGCACAGGCTGCCGTCCGTTCGGCGGAGCAGCAGGTGCGCAACGCACAGTTGCAGGTGGGATACACGCGGATCTATGCCCCGATCGACGGGATCATCGCCGCCACCAACGCTCACATGGGCGACTATGTGGGCGTCGGCACGCAGTTTTCGGTGCTGACGACCATCTCGAACATCGACACCGTGGCGGTCAACGTCGCCATTCCGATGGCGCAGTACCTCCGCTTCGCGGGCAGCCGCCCTTCGATCTACGAGAACGAGGGGCTGCTCTCGGACATCACCCTGTCGCTGGCCGACGGGACGGTCTATCCCGCCCGAGGCAGCTATGCCTACACGCAGAAGGACGTGTCGAGCACGATGGGAACGATCGTGCTGGTGGTCAAGTTCGCCAATCCCGACTATATGCTCAAGCCCGGGCAGTTCGCCCGCGTGACGACCGACGTGGGGCCGTCGCTGCCCTATGTCGTCGTGCCGCAGCGCGCCGTGACGCAGATGCAGGACATCGGGTCGGTGTGGGTCGTCGGACGCGACAGCACGGCCCAGTACCGTCGGGTGGAGCTCGGACGCGTCGAAGGCGACCGGTGGTGCATTCTCTCGGGCATCGCAGCGGGCGAGTGGGTCGTCACGGCCGGCATCCAGAAACTCCATAACGGTCAGAAGGTGATTCCGACCCCGATGAACTCCGATAAATAGCCTCTATGGAACGTTTTTTCGTCAGCCGGCCGATCTTTGCCATCTGCATCGCTCTGGCCATCGTGCTGTTGGGCGCGATCTCGGTCTTCGATCTCTCGATCGAGCAGTATCCCGACATTACGCCTCCCGTGGTGGAGGTGAGCGCCGCCTACAGCGGTGCCGACGCCGAAACGGTCAACGATGCCGTGGCGACGCCCGTCGCGCAGAGCGTGATGGGCGTGAGCGACATGCTCTACATGCAGTCGACGAGCGCCAACGACGGCTCGATGGTCTTGCAGGTGGTCTTCGACGTCGGCACCGATCCCGATTTGGACGCCATCTTCACGCAGAACAACGTGGCTGCGTCGACCGCGCTGCTGCCCGCGTCGGTCGTCACGCAGGGCGTGGTGACGCAGAAGACGATGACGGGCTTCCTGATGGTCTTCGCGTTGCACAGCGACGGCCGTTACGACGACGAATTCCTCTCGAATTACGCCTACATCAATTTGCAGAATCAACTGCTCAAGACCAACGGCGTCGGTAAAGTTTCGGTCATGGGTGCCGGCGAATACGCCATGCGCATCTGGATCAAGCCCGATCTGCTCAATTATTACAACGTGTCGCTCGACGAACTGCGGGCGGCCGTCCTCGCCGAGGGCGGCATCTACCCCGCCGGCCAGTTCGGCGCCGAGCCGTCGCCCGCAGGGACGGTCTACACCTACACGGTCACCATGCCGCGCCGGATCTCCACGGCCGAGGAGTTCGCCTCGATCGTGGTGAATACCACGCCGGCCGGCGAACAGATCTTCCTGCGCGACGTGGCCGACGTGGCGCTGGGGAGCAAATCCTACGGCGTCGCCTCGGCGTTCGGCACGAAGCCGGCTGCCCTGCTGGTCGTCTATCAGGAGCCCGGGAGCAATGCCGTGGATGTGGGCAACCGCGTGAAGGCGGCCATCGGGCAGCTCGAACAGCGTTTCCCCGACGGCATCGGCTGCACGACGATCGTCGATGCGACCGAGAGCATCCGCTCGGGCGTGGAGGAGATCATCCTCACGCTGCTGCTGGCGTTGGTGCTGGTAATCGCCATCATCAACCTCTTCATCCAGGACTGGCGCGCGACGCTCATCCCGCTCGTGGCCATTCCCGTGTCGCTCATCGGCACGTTCATCTTCTTCCCGCTGCTGGGCTTCTCGATCAACATCATCTCGCTGCTGGGGCTGGTGCTGGCCATCGGACTGGTGGTTGACGACGCCATCGTGGTGGTCGAGGCCGCGCAGGTCAACATCGAACGGGGGATGTCGCCGCGCGCGGCGGCCGTCGAGGCGATGCACAACGTCGCCTCGCCTCTCGTGCCCACCAGCGGCGTGTGGGCGGGGGGGGGAGTGGGGGTTAGAAAGGAGTTGGTAATGATTTTAAGTTTTGGGAATATGAATATTTTTGTTTTG
>USBO01000084.1 GCA_900552955.1 uncultured Alistipes sp. | reverse complement strand
TCGCACTGGCCCGCGGCTGCGATGTCGATATGCCGCGCAATCTGGCCAAGTCCGTGACGGTCGAGTGACGGTCGGGAGCGAACGGGTGCGATGCCGGAGGGAAAGCTCTCCGGCATCGCTTTTTTCGGGCCCGCGCGGGGCGGACGATGGGCGCCGGCCGGCGATGGACGCATGATGTTTGCGGACGATCCGATGCAAAAAGTCGTTCCGAAGATTCCCGACAACGGTCGGCAGGATCGACAGAATGGCTCGTCGTCAGCGGGCGGAAATGTTTCGGGCGCGTCCGAAACGGCGTGAACCGTCGTCAAATCGGACAAAAATAGCGCTGTCGGTTCGAAAAGTAACCGAATAGGACATAAATGGGTTTGAAACAGTCGGTGTCCGAGAAAAAAACGTATCTTTGTCATAGAAACGCCGTAACGATGTAGTTCGTTCCTTCGTTTCGGGGACACTCCCGACGAGAGTTGCGGTCGTTCGCAACATCTGATAAATGTTATAGCTCGTGGTGCCGGTTTAACGTTGCAGTGCACAGAATCGGCGCGGAACCGTTTACCGGATTTTGGGAAGGGCCGGATCTGTGCCGCCCTCGTAAGAACGGGAATAATTTTCCGCACGGTACAGCGGGGACTAAACACTGAATGATGAAAACCTTTCCCCGGGATCTGTTGCGACAGATGACCGAAACCTACAAGGCCCGTATGGCCGGAACCGACGATTTCCGCAATTCGCTGGATTCGTTTTTTTTCACGGCGCTGCGTGCCGCCCGGGAATCCGACACGTTGCGTCAGTTCGATTGTTTCAAGGAGGCGGAACGTTATCTGCTGCGCTTCGCCGCGTCGAACTATCTGAGCGGTTTGATGGCGGGGATATCCCTCTGTGCGAAGGGGCGCAAGACGACGAAATCCGCCGGCCTGACCGACCGGCGGAAGAAGAACGAACGGCAACCCGTTTGAATGCCTCCGTACGTCCGTTTTCGGACGGGGGCTTCGGACGTTCGGAGCGAGGAGGTGAGGTCTGTGCCGGGAGAAGCGGGACAGGGAAAAAGGAAGGAGAGACGGCCGTCTCTCCTTCGCTTTTTACGGGTATCCCGCGTCGGGTCTCTCTGGTGGCCGCGCCGGTGGGTGCCGGCGGCGGAACCGCTACGCCACCGGCCGGTCAGCTCTTTGCGCTGAACAGCTTTTCGCGCAGCGAGAAGTTGTCGTACTCCCTTTTGAGCGAGGCGATCAGGTCGCGCACGCTCTGGATGCGCTCCGTCCGCCACGCGTTGGCGCCGCAGAAGGCGTAACCGTTCTCCAGCTTGCCGCGGAAGGCGTTGTAGAGCGCCAGCATGATGCAGTAGGGGGAGTGGGTGACGTCGCAGGTCTTGATGCAGTTGAAGGGGCAGGCTTTCGGCCGTTTGAGGCCCTCCTTCACCTTCTCCAGGAACGACGAACGGATCGCCCGTCCCGGCATGCCGACCGGCGACTGAATGATTTCGATATCCTCTCGGCGAGCTTCGACGTAGCTCTGCTTGAACGCCGGATCGGCGTCGCACTCGTCGGTGGCGACGAAGCGGGTGCCCATCTGCACGCCTTCGGCCCCCAGTTGCAGGATGTTGTAGATGTCCTCGCCCGTGTAGACGCCGCCGCCGGCGATGACGGGAATGTGGCAGTCGTGCGCCGCTTCGAAGGCGCGCACCTCCTCGACGACGGACGGCAGAATCTCTTCGAGCGAATAATGCGCGTCTTCGATCTGATCGGCCCTGTATCCGAGGTGACCGCCTGCCTTGGGCCCTTCGACGACGATGGCGTCGGGGATGTAACCGTAGTTGGACAACCACTTCTCGCACAGCAGTTTGGCGGCGCGGGCCGACGAGACGATGGGCGCCAGTTTGGTGCGGCACCCCTCGGTGAGGAACGACGGCAGGTTGAGCGGCAGCCCCGCGCCCGAGAAGATGATGTCGGCCTTCTCCTGAATGGCGGTTTTCACCATGTCGGCGAAGTTCGACATGGCCACCATGATGTTGACGCCGATGATGCCGCGTGTCTTTTCGCGCGCCTTGCGCAGCTCTTCGCGCAGGCCCCAGATGCTCGCTATGTTGTAGTCGGAGGAGTAGTCGCGGTAGATGACGCCGAGTCCGGCCGAGGAGATGACTCCCACGCCGCCTTCGTTGGCGACGGCCGAGGCCAGTCCCGAGAGCGAAACGCCGACGCCCATTCCGCCCTGAACGATGGGGGTGCGGGCCAGCAGATCGCCGATTTTGAGTGATTTCATCATTGTTCGGTATGAATTTAAGTTCGTCAGACCGAACCCGCCGCTCGGCGCGTTCCGGTCTGTTTGTCTTGGGGCACGGAGGCTCCGTGCCGCCGTTTACGCAGCAAAAGTAGTAAAATATCGACGGAAATACCGAAAAATTGTCCCTTTTTTCTTTTAAAGCAGCTCTTCGATGCGAGCCACCGGCGAGACGTCGAGTGAGGCGAATTCGCCTCGCTGATAACGGTAGTAACCCGCCACGGCGATCATCGCGGCGTTGTCGGTCGTGAACTTGAATTCGGGCACGAACGTGCGCCAGCCGCGCCGGCGTCCCTCCTCGACCACGCCGTTGCGCAGGCCCGAGTTGGCCGAGACGCCGCCGGCGATGGCGATGTCGCGGATGTCGTACTCCCTGGCCGCACGGACGAGCTGCTTGAGCAGGATTTCGACGATCGTATGCTGGAGCGAGGCGCACAGATCGGCCTTGCGCCGCTCGATGAAGTCGGGATCGGCGGCCACGGCGTCGCGCAGCGTGTAGAGGAACGAGGTCTTGAGCCCCGAGAACGAGAAGTCGAACCCGTCGACGTGGGGGTGCGCGAAGCGGAAGGCCAGCGGGTCGCCCTCCCTGGCCAGCCGGTCGATCACCGGCCCGCCCGGGTAGCCGAGTCCCATCACTTTGGCACATTTATCGAAGGCCTCTCCCGCGGCGTCGTCGATCGTCGTGCCGACGATCTCCATCTCCAGCGGCGAGTCCACGCGCACGATCTGCGTATGGCCTCCGCTGACGAGCAGGCAGAGGAACGGAAACCCGGGGTGGGGCAGCGTGCGGTCGGGCAGGTCGACGAAGTGCGAGAGGATATGACCCTGAAGGTGATTCACCTCGACCATCGGGATGTCGTGCGCCAGGGAGAGTCCTTTGGCGAACGACACGCCCACGAGCAGCGATCCCAGCAGCCCGGGGCCGCGCGTGAAGGCGATGGCGTCCAGTTCGCCGGGACTGACGCCGGCTTCGCGCAGCGCCGTGTCGACCACGGGAACGATGTTCTGCTGATGGGCGCGCGAGGCGAGTTCGGGAATCACGCCGCCGTACTTTTCGTGGACGGCCTGCGAAGCAATGACGTTCGACAGCAGCGTGGTGTTGCGCAGAACGGCGGCCGACGTGTCGTCGCACGAGGACTCGATGCCGAGGATGGTTATATCCATAGTTATATTCGTTGTTTTTCGTTTTTTTGACGAATAATCGTTAAATTTGCCAGTTAAACGGGCGGTTGGCCATGCGCAAAGTTACGAAAATATTGGGGAAAGTGTTATCGGCGGCGATTTTGTTGCTGATCGTGCTCCCTCTCGTGCTGTCCCTGCTTCTGAGTGTCGATTCGGTGCAGAACTTCGTCGTGCGCAAGGCCACGCAGTTCGCCTCGCGCAGACTCGAGACGGTCGTACGCATCGACCGGGTGGATATCGGGCTGTTCGATCGTGTCAAACTCTCGGGGCTCTATGTCGAGGACTACGGCGGCGACACGCTGCTGTATGTGGGCAAGCTGCATGCCTTCATCACGCAGTTCGGAATCCTCAGCGACGGATTCACGCTGCGCCACGGCCGGCTGGCCGACGCGAAGCTCTATCTGCGGGAGATGCCCGACAGCGTGATGAATGTCAAGCAGATCGTGTCGCGTCTGAGCAAAAAGAAGAAGAAAAAGGAGAGCGATTTCCGCCTTTCGGTCTCGGCGCTCACCATCGAGAATCTGGAATTCCGGCTCGAAAAGCTGCAACACCGCGATCCGGTCTACGGAATCGATTTTTCGGATATGGATATCCGCGACATCGATGCCGTGATCGACGGTTTCACCATCGACGGAGGGGCCATCGGCGCGCAGATCGGCCGGTTCTCGGCCAGCGAGAGGAGCGGTTTCGAGATCGACGACTTCGGCGGCAAGTTCTTTCTTGCGAACGGCTGCATCGGCATGGAGAACGCGCGGCTGGTGACGCCGCATTCGAACGTTTCGATCCCCTCGGTCTCGCTCGTGGGCGATTCGTGGGCCGAGTATAAGGAATATGTCGATCGGGTGAGCATGTCGGTCGAGATACGCAATTCGATGCTTTCGAGCGACGACGTGGCCTATTTCTCGCCCAAGCTGCGCGACTGGGGATTGACGCTGCGCAATATCAATCTGCTGTTCGACGGCGTGGTGTCCGATTTCGGCGTGGAACTGAAAAGTCTGGCTTTCGGTCGCAGCAGCCGTGTGCAGGCGCGCGGACGAGTCACCGGCCTGCCCGAGATCGCCCAAACGCGGTTCTCGCTCACGTTCGACGACGTGACGACCGAGGCCGCCGACATCGGCCGTCTCGCCGCAGGCATCGGCCGCAAGGATCTGCCCGACAAAACGCTCTCGATGATGGACAGGGCCGGAACGCTGCGGCTGACCGGCGAGGTCGAAGGGTCGCTCGCCTCGTTCCGCTCGCAGTTCGCGCTGACGGCGCCCGTGGGGGCGGTCTCGGCCGAACTGGCGATGCAGCCTGCCGACGGTCGCCGCCGGCGTCCGGTGAGGGGGCGTGTCGCCGTGAGGCGTTTCCGTGCCGGCGAGGTGCTGGGCCAGCCCAAACTGGGCAGCATCAGTTTCGAGGCGGACGTCGACGGCGTCGTGGGCAGGGAGCTGGTCGATGCGCGCATCGACGGCAGCATCACGCAATTGGAATTCAACTACTATCCATACGACTCGCTGCGTTTCGACGGCCGTCTGACCGAAAAAACGTTCAACGGCCGCGTCCGTGCCGACGACCCGGCGCTGCGGTTCGATTTTCAGGGCGAGGTGGGGTTCGATCCCCGCCGCCCGCACTACGACTTCGATCTCGACCTGATCCATGCCGACCTCGCGCGGATGCGTTTCAACCGCCGCGACAGCGTTTCGGTGCTCTCGGCACTCGTCAAAGCGCGTGCTTCGGGGCGCACGCTGGACGATATGAACGGCGTGGTGACCGTGAGCGACGTGCGTTACCGCTACAATGCCGACACGCTGCGCACGAAGCTGCTCACGCTGAGCGGGCAGAACGACACGGGCAGCAAATACCTCTCGTTGCAGTCGGAATTCGCCGATGCGACGTTCCGCAGCCGGACCGACTACAGAACGGTGTTCGCCTACCTGCAGTCGAGCGTGGAGAAGTACGTGCCGCTGCTCTCCGACAAGCAGCGGGCGCGCCGCCGCACGACCGGTGCCGTGAGCGTGGTGGACGACTATTCGGTGCTGTCGGTCGACGTGAAACACTTCACGCCGGTGGCCGACGCCGTCTCCGACGGACTGCAGATCGCCGACGGATCGCAGTTGCGGCTGCTGTTCAATCCCGCCAACGACAAACTCTCGCTCAAGGCGACGTCGGAGTATATCGAACGCGAGCGGATGCTCGCCACGCGGCTCAATCTCAATGCGACGAATCTGGGCGATTCGCTCTCGGTCTATCTGCGTTCCGAGGATTTCTATCTGGGGACGTTCCATCTGCCGCAACTGTCGGTCATGGGCGGGGCGCGCAGCGACCGTCTGCGGATGTCGGCGGGCTTCAACGACACGACGGCGCGCGTCTCGGCGCTGCTGGGGCTCGAAGCGCTCGTCGGCCAGTCGCCCGAACGGGGGCGGACGGTCGACGTGCGGCTGCTGCCGTCGCATATCAGCCGAAAGGGAACGACATGGCAGATCTTCGCCCGCAACATTCGGATCGACACGGCGCGCGTGGTGGTCGACCGCTTCCGCGTGATGAACAATGACCAGGAGCTGCTGATCGACGGTACGGCTTCGCGCAGCCGGCAGGACTCGGTGATGCTGCGGCTGCGCAATTTCGATCTGGCGCCCTTCACCCAGATCGTCGAGAAGATGGGCTATGTCATCGAGGGGCGCACCAACGGGCAGGCGGTGATGAAATCGGCGCTCGGGGGAACCGAGATCACGGCCGACATCCGCATGGACAGCGTGGCGGTCAACGGCCTCACGGCTCCGCCGCTGCGTCTGACCTCGATGTGGGATTTCAAGAACGACCGCGCGCGCGTGACGGTGACCGACCGCCAGCGGCGCGATACGCTCGTCCGCGGCTTCTATGCGCCGGCCACGGTGCGCTACTATGCCGAGGCGCGGCTGCCCGGTCTGCACATGAGTCTGCTCGACCCGCTGCTCGCAGGGGTGATCTCCGAGACGCGGGGGGCGGCGGATGCCGCGCTGACGATCTCGGGCCATCATCGTCAGGCGCAGTTGGCGGGTTCGATCCGCATTCGGAATTTCCAGACGAAGGTTGATTACACGCAGGTGCGCTACTCGGTGCCCGAGGCGCTCATCACGGTGAAGGACAACCGCCTGAAGATGCAGCGCGTGGCGGTGAGCGATCCGGCAGGCAACCGCGGAACGCTGGATTTCGAGCTCAATCTGCAACATCTTTCGAATATCTCCTATTCGCTGACGATGCTGCCGCGCGAGATGATGGTGCTCAACACCACGCAGAGCGACAACGATCTCTTCTACGGCAGGGTCTTCGCCTCGGGCCGTGCGACCGTCGCGGGCGACAAGGGGGGCGTGCGGATGAACATCGTGGCCACGACCGACGACGATTCGGCCTTCTACCTGCCGCTTTCGAGCAAATCGAACGTGGCGCGCGCCGATTTCATCACCTTCGAGACGCCCCAGCAGAAAGCCGACACGCTCAACGTGCTCGAGCGCAAGAAGCTGATGTTCGAGCGCAAGCACAAACCCAAGGTCACCGAGGGGAGTTCGATGGACATCGACATGACGCTCAACGTGCGGCCCAACGCCGATTTCCAGTTGGTGATCGACCCCACGGTGGGCGACATCATCAAGGGCCGCGGCGAGGGGACGCTCAACCTGCACATCAATCCGCGGTCGAACGTCTTCGAGATGTACGGCGACTATACGATCACCGAGGGAAGCTACCTCTTCACGCTTCAGAACATCATCAACAAGCGGTTCATCATCGAGAGCGGTTCGACGATCCAATGGACGGGCGAGCCGCTCGACGCACGGCTCAACATCAACGCCGTCTACAAGCTCAAGACCTCGTTGCAGCCGCTCATCGGCACAAGCGTCTCGTCGGGCGGCGATATGAATCTCAACCGCGCGGTGCCCGTCGAGTGCATCATCAACCTGAGCGACCGGCTGACGCGTCCGGCCGTCACCTTCGGCGTGAAGGTGCCGACGCTCGACGCCGAATACCAGACCATTGTGGCCAACACGCTCAATTCGCAGTCGGCCATCGCCGAGCAGTTCATGTTCCTGCTGGTGACGAACAGTTTCCATTCCGACACGGCGGGCGGCGGCAACAATCTGGGTGCCACGGCCTCGGCGGCGACCGGTTTCGAACTGCTGTCGAACCAGTTGTCGAACTGGCTCTCGACCGACGACTACAACATCGTGTTCCGCTATCGTCCCAAGT
>USBO01000083.1 GCA_900552955.1 uncultured Alistipes sp. | reverse complement strand
CCAGCCGATATACAATATTTTATTGCACGCATTGTGGAGGGGTGCGGTTCGCCGACGGCGGCGCGACGTGCACGAGCACCGCGAGTTGCAGTCCGCCGCGTAGGGCGACGGCAGACTGCCGGCATCGCGGCGCGATGCCGAACGATCGCAAACAGAGTTCAGAGGCACACTGTGGCCCGCTACCGCGTTCTTCCGCAGGCTGCATCCCGCTCTCCCTCTCCCTTGCCACCAGCCGAAATACAATATTTCATTGTACACATTCGGGTAGAAGCCCGCTATCGCGTTCCTACGCAGGCAGCATCCCGCTCTCTCCCACTCGCCCGCCCCCGAATCGGTTTACAATATTTTATTGCAAAAAGTTCGGGCGGAAGTCCGCCGCCGCTTCAGAGTGACGCTCGCACGAACAAAACGTCATCACGGGCACAAACCGACGTTCGTGCCCGTGATGACGTAGCGAATGCGCACCGTCTACCTGGCGCCGTACTGCTTGCTCACGCCGCGTTTGGATTCGCGGATGAACTTCACCATGCGGTCGCGCTCGGGCGACTGAGCGACCTTGCGCTCCACCTCGTCGCAGCCGTTCATGAAGTTGAGGCCGCTCTGGAACAGAATGCGGGCCGCATTGTGGATGATGTCGATCTGCTCCTGGGTGAAGCCGCGGCGGCTCATGCCGATGCGGTTGATGCCGGCGAACTGGTTCTCGTTGGTCACGGTGATGAAGGGCGGCACATCCTGCCCGACCAGGGCTCCGCCCTGGATCATTGTATGCTCGCCGAAGCGCACCCACTCGTGCACGGCCGCATGGCCGCCGATGACGGCCCAGTCGCCCACCTCGACCTCGCCCGCGAGCGATACGCGGTTGGCGATGACGCAATGGCTGCCCACCACGTCGTCGTGAGCGATATGCACGTAAGCCATCAGCAGGTTGTGGCTCCCCACGACCGTCTTGCCGCGCGATGCCGTACCGCGGGCGATGGTCACGCACTCGCGGATGTCGTTGTAGTCGCCGATCTCGGCGGTCGAGTACTCGCCCTTGAACTTCAGATCCTGCGGCAGGCAGGCGATCGAAGCGCCCGTATGGATTTTGCACCCCTTGCCGATGCGCGCACCGTCGTTGATGACGGCCCCCGGGCCGATCCAGCAGTCGTCGCCGATGCGGACGTCGCCCGCCACGTAGGCGAAGGGTTCGATGGTCACGTTCGCCCCGATCTGAGCATCGGGATGGACGTAGGCTAACTTGCTAATCATGTACTATCGTTTTTCGGCGCCGTGCCGCGTCTTCCGGACGCCGGCCGGACGCCCGCTATTTCTTCGTTTTGGCAACCTGCGCCATCAATGTCGCTTCGCAGGCCAGCGTATCGCCCACGAAAGCCTTCGCATCCATCACGCAGACGCCGCGGCGGATCGGTTCCGTGAGATGCAGCTCGAACTGGAGCGTGTCGCCCGGGATGATCTTGCGCTTGAACTTCACGCCGTCGATCTTCATGAAATAGGTCGAGTAGTTCTCGGGATCGGGGATGTTGCGCAGCACCATGATCCCGCCGCATTGCGCCATCGCCTCGACGATCAGCACGCCGGGCATCACCGGTTCGTTGGGGAAATGCCCCACGAAGAAGGGTTCGTTCATCGTCACGTTCTTGATACCGGCGATCGACGCGTCGTCCACATGGAAGATGCGATCCACAAGCAGGAACGGCGGGCGGTGCGGCAGCATGCGGCGGATGTCGTTGATGTCGTAGACCGGCGTCTTGCGGCAGTCGTACTTGTAGCGCGGACGCTCGCCTTCCCTGCGGATCGTGCGGCGCAACTGCTTCATGAACTCCGTGTTGGCGAAATGGCCCGGGCGAGACGCCCACACGCGGCCCTTGATGCGCATGCCGAGCAGCGCCATGTCGCCCAGCAGATCGAGAAGCTTGTGGCGCGCCAGCTCGTTGGTGAAACGCAGTTCGAGGTTATTGAGGTAGCCCCCCGTGATGCTGATGTCCTCCTTGTGGAAAATCTGCTTGAGGTGCGCGAACTGCTCCTCCGAGACGGGATTCTCGACCACGACGATGGCATTGTCCAGGTCGCCGCCCTTGATGAGGTTCATCCTGAAGAGCGGTTCGAGCTCGTGCAGGAAGACGAACGTCCGGCACGGAGCGATCTTGGCGGCATAGTCGTCGTCGGGGAGGAACGTGGCATACTGATTGCCGATGACCTTCGAGTTGTAGTCGACATGAACCGAAGCCGAAAACTCCTCGTCGGGATAGAGGATGATCGAGACGCCCTTGTCGGGAATCGTGTAGACCATCTTCTCGGTCACCTGATAGTATTTGCGCTCGGCGTCCTGCTCGACGAGCCCCGTGGCGACGATCCGCTCGGCGTATTCGCGCGCCGAGCCGTCCATGATCGGGGTCTCGGGGGCGTCGATGTCGATCAGCGCGTTATCCACGCCCAGCGTCCAGAGCGCCGAGACGATATGTTCGATCGTGGCGACCTTCACGCCGTTGGCCTCGACGGTCGTGCCGCGCGAAGTGTCGGTGACGTTATCGCACAGCGCGGGGATGAGCGGCGTGCCCTCCACGTCGGTGCGACGGAAAACAATGCCGTTGTCCACACCGGCGGGATGAACCGTCATGGTCACCTCGACGCCCGTGTGCAGGCCCTTGCCCGCGAACGAGATCGGAGCTTTCAGGGTTTGTTGTTTTGTTGACATGCCAAATTAATTTTCCTTAAACGAGCACAAAGATAAGCATATTTGGTTAAAAAATGCTATTTTTGCGCAAAATCTTCCGTACGATGACTCCGCAAGAGACCCCACCGCGGCCACGACGCCCCAAGCTGCATCTGCCCTTCGACAACCGTAGGGAGGACGCAGGCGAATGGGCGTTCGATCACCGTGCGGGACTGTGCGTTACGCTGATCGCCTACCTGCTGCTGGCCATCGCGTTCGTCGGCTCGAAGATCGTCGTCGGAGGCACGTCCCGCACGCAGGGTTTCTACATCGACCTGCAACAGCTCGAACAGCTCGCCGCCGAGAAAGAGCGCCTCGAACGCGAGGTGCACGAGCGGCAGCGGCAGGAGCCCGTCGACTGGAAGAGCATCCGCAACGACGTCTCCAACGAAAACGCCAAGCTCGACGAATCGCTGCGCGACGACCGCGGCACCAACACCGCAGCGCTCAACGAAGCGGCCGACGCCGCGCAGGAGCGCATGCGCGCCAACCGTGCCGCCTACGAACAAGGGCTGGCTGAGGCCGAAGCCATCGGCCGCAGGGGCAAGCAAACCCAGGATGCGGCCGAGAACTCCGACCGTAAGGTGCAGGGGCGCGTGACCGTCTCCTTCTCGCTGGTCGATCCGGTGCGCCACGCACGCCATCTGGAGGTTCCGGCCTACCAATGCGAAGGGGGCGGCGAGGTGGTCGTGCGCATCACGGTCGACCGTTCGGGCGAGGTGACCCACGCGTCGGTAGCCTCAGGCGGCGACGACTGCATGCGCGAAACGGCCGTGCGCGCCGCCCGCCGGTCGCGGTTCGACATCAACGAGTCGGCCCCCGCCCGTCACACGGGGACGATCACCTACATCTTCATCCCGCAGTGATTCATCCGGCGGCACCGGCGCCTCTGCGCAAGCCCGACACGAAGGACGGCACAGCGCAGCGTAAAGCCCGGGCCGCTCACTCGGTCAGCCGGCCTCTGTCGGTGCGGACACAGGCCGCGCGCGACACGAGCGACGCTGCGGAACTCACGACATGCGCTACGACCGGCTGCAATCCTCCAGCGCAACCTTCGCAATGCGGCTCAACACGGCGGGATCGTAGGCATTGGACATCGCCAGCTCTCTCTTGGTCAGCAGCACGTAAAACCGCACGAGATATCTGAGCCGCGGAGGAATTTCGACTCCCGCCAGGCGTTCGGACGGATAGCGGAGGTAGAGGCGGAAGGTGTTCTCGGAAATATCCCACAGATCGCGCACGAGCAATTTATAGCAGCGTTTGTGGCACCAGCGCATATCCCCGGCCTCGTAGAACAGCGCATCGACGTAACGGATCAACGCGATACGCAAAAGCGCCGATTTGCGGACGCGGGACAGGGAGCTGCCGGACGCGGAGGGTGAAACAGGTAGCATAAGCGCATAAATTTGAAAAGTTAAAAAATATGCGCGGTCCCGGCTCGCCAAAAGTACGAAGATCTGGTAATCGAAAGTAACAAAAACTCGCCAAGAACCGCGCATTACACCGGCTCTTAGCTGTTCATCTTTGTTACTTTTTAGTTTACCAGACCTTCAGATTGAATAAACAGCTATGCAATAATCAATATTGCAAGTCAAATATATCGAATTTCTTTCGAATTACAAAATTTTATTGCTTTTTTTCCGACGAAACAGCGCATCTGCCGCCGCAGGCGCCCCCGACGAAAAGAATCGGCGTGCGAAACCGCACGCCGACACTCTGTTCACATCCCGACCGTCATCTCGCAGGACGCACCTCGAACCGGTAAGTTCCCGAGCCGACGGCGTAGACCTTGCACCCCTCACGATAACCGAGGTAGTCGATCCCCGCGACACGCCCGACGGGCAGATTGCCTTCGAAGACCGCAGCATCCTCGGCGGCGGGCAGCCACACGGTCGACGTCGTATTGGCCGGAATCTCGGCCAGCAGCTCGAAGCGGCCGTCGGCAGACTTCGACCACTCGCTGCGGATCGGTCCGTAGGGCGATTCGAAGCTCACGCGCGCCATCTTCAGATCGCCGACAGGCTCGGGACGGATCACCGACCGCCGGTAAGCCAGCGCACCGGCGTCGCGGCGGATACCGCCCACATGGGTGTAGAGCCACTGCATGAGGTGCCCCAGCATGAAGTGGTTGTGCGACTTGATGGGCGCCACCTGCCACGACTCGGGCAGCGCCGTGGCGCCCTGCGCCAGCATGTAGCCGTAGCCGTAGACGTCGTAGCGCGAATTCATGTCGAAGATCACATCCGACCGTCCGCCTGCCTCGAGCGCCCGCAGGATGTAGGTATAGCCCACGTCGCCGCCCGTCAGGCCGTTGCCGCGGCTGCGGATGTCCTCGACCACGTTGTCGAGCACGCCTTGGCGATACGCGGGATCGACCATCCCCGCGCAGAGAGCGATCGAGTTGGCCGTCTGGCTGTTGCGGTCGTAGTAGCAGCCCTCCTCGTGGAAGAATTTCGCATTGTAGGAGGTGCGGATCGCATCGGCGAGCCGCTGCCAGCGCTCCGCATCCTTCTTCCTGCCGAGCAGCTCGGCACCCTTGACCATCGCCAGCGCATCCATGTAGTAGATCGGCGTGGCGGTCGCCGCGAGCGACGAGAGCTGCGCCCGCCCGGGCATCTTGGGGCCGAGGTCGAACCAGTCGCCCAGACCGTGCGCAAGGATATGGTCGTCGGCCTTGGAGGTCAGGTAGTCCACGTAGCGGCCCATCGCCTCGTAGTGCTTGCGCAGCATCGTGCCGTCACCGTAGTATTCGTAAAGGTAGAGCGGCACCAGCACGAAGGCGCTGCCCCACTCGGGCGAGTCGCGGAACCCGTCGCGGAAGACGGCGTACTCGGGCGCGATGTCGGGAATCAGCCCCGAAGGCAGTTGCGCCATAGCCATGTCGTCCAGCATCTTTTCGTAGAGCGCGAACATGTCGAACGTATATTGCAGCGACCCGAACATCAGGTGCAACTGCTCGAGCCACGGCAGTTTCTCGCGGTGCGGGCAGTCGGTCAGGTAGCTGACCATGTTGCTCTTGATGCCCCAGCCGATGAGCCGCTGCGTCTTGTTGAGCAGGTCGTTCGACGAGACGAACGTCCCCGTCTCGGGCGTCGAATTGCGGACATGCAGGCCGCGCAGGTCGACGATCTCGGGCAGCCCCTCGGGGTTGGGCTCGCCCGCCGGCACGGCACCGTCGACGAGCACGTAGCGGAAACCGTGGTAGGTGAACTGCGGCGTCCAGCTCTCGGGCCCGGCATCGCCCCGCAGCGTATAGGTGAAGCGCGTCTCGCCGCGGTAGCCGCCGTGGATCTGGATCGAGTCGACGGCGGGGTCGAACAGCTCGCAGGTGTTCATCCGCACCACCTGTCCGCGCTTGCCGCGAACCGTGAGGCGCGCCACGCCCGAGAAGTTCTGCCCCAAGTCGTAGAGCCATTTGCCGTAGCGCGTCTTGCGGATCTTGAAGACGGGGAACTCCTCCATCACCTTCACCGGCAGGGCTTTGGGTGCGATCAGCTCGCCGCGCTGCGACGTGAAGCGCACCGGCTGCCACGACGCGTCGTCGTAGCCGGCCTCCATCCAGCCCGTGCGTTCGAGCGTGGCGTCGTAGTCCTCGCCGCCGAAGATGCTGCTATAGGTCACGGGACTGGGCGTCGTGCGCCAGCGCTCGTCGCTGACCACCACGTCGTGCGTGCCGTCGGCATACTCGACGTCCAGCTTGCAGATCATCATCGGGAAGCCGTAGGTCGTCAGCAGCGTGTTGTAGCGCTCGCGCGGCACGTTGTACATGCCGTTGCCGAGCATCACGCCCAGCACGTTGGCCCCCTGACGCAGGCGGTCGGTGACGTCGAAGGGGACGTAGCAGACGATGCGGTCGTAGTCGCTCCACGCCGGATCGAGGAAGTTGTCGCCCACCTTGTCGCCGTTGACGAAGAACTCGAACTGCCCCAGCCCCGAAACATAGGCCACGGCCCGTTTCACAGGCTTGCGCACGTCGATCTCGCGCCGGAACTGCGGCAGCTCGTTCGTCGCCGTGATGCGGTCGCCGATCGTGAGTTTGTTGTACTCCTCGCCCGGGACGAGCCGCAGGCTGTCGGGCTGCACCTCCATGGCGATCCATCGGGCGCCCGACCACGCGTCGTGCGTCATCAGCCCCGTCGAGAAGCGGTTGACCGGCATCCACGGCGAGACACGGCCCGCGGCGTCCCAGACGCGCACGCTCCAGTAGTATTCGCGGCCCGATTCGAGCGGCTTGCCCGCGTAGGGGATGTGGAGCGACTCCACGCTCCTGCGTTTCACGCGCCACAGATTGCCGCGGCCGGCGGCGACGGCTGCACGGTCGTCGCCCACGATCAGCTCGTAGGCCGACTGCCCGAAACCGCGTTCGCGGGCGACGGTCTGCCACGAAAAACGCGGCGCGAGCGTGTTGATGCCCACCGGTTCGTCACGATATTCGCACCGCGGATTCGCCACCGAGAAATCCTGCGCCGCAGCGCCCGCCGCCGAGCCGAGCAGCGCAAGCAGAAGGAAGATCCGTTTTTTCATCGTCAGGTTTTCGTTTAAGAGTTCATTCGGAACGCAAGGTAGCCATTTCCGGCGGTACGGGACTATGTTTTTTGACATTAAAATTTCTAATTCTGACACGCCGCACCGCAAACGGAGCGCCGAAGCGCTCCGTAATCCGTCGTCCGGCCCCGACCTCAACGGTCGAACGACCGCACCAGCCGCCGATTGACCTCGCGCACGCGGTCGGCATCGACCTTGACCACCTCACGGTCGTAGGTCACCAGTCCGTTGACCTCGCCCTCGACGTCGGTCGTCTGCGTGTAGACGGCAGCGCTGAAGCCGCGCTGCGCCAGCTCCATGAGCTTCTCGGCATAGGTCACATAGCGATCCGTCACCTCCTTCGCACTCCTGAACTCGACGTAGCCCCAGTTCTTGTCCGTCGCCCACAGATGCCCCTCGACGGG
>USBO01000082.1 GCA_900552955.1 uncultured Alistipes sp. | reverse complement strand
GGGGCGCACCCTTGTCGTTCGTGTTGTTCCGTTTTACCTTGTTCGGGCCGGTTGTCGGTTTCCTCGGCGCATAGCCGCTTCGCGGATTCCGGCAAACCCTCCGAATCTCCCTTTGCTATCGTTCGCTTCTTCCCTGCGCTTCGGCCGTCACCGGTTTGTACTCCGTTCCGGTGTTGTGGAACAGGAAGGCGTAACAGTCGGCCGACTCGGCGATGCGCTTCGAAAGCGGTTTGCCCGCGCCGTGCCCCGCGTTGCGTTCGATGCGGATCAGCACCGGAGCGTCGCACGCCTGCGCCCGTTGCAGCGTCGCGGCGAACTTGAACGAGTGCGCCGGCACCACGCGGTCGTCGTGGTCGCCCGTGGTGACGAGCGTGGCGGGGTAGCAGACGCCCTCGCGGATGTTGTGCAGCGGCGAATAGGCGTAGAGCGTGCGGAACTGCTCCGCGTCGTCGCTCGTGCCGTACTCGGTCGCCCAGCCCCAGCCGATGGTGAAGCGGTGGTAACGCAGCATGTCCATCACGCCGACCGCCGGCAGACAGACGGCGAACAGGTCGGGGCGCTGCACTTCGCAGGCGCCCACCAGCAGTCCGCCGTTCGAACCGCCGGCGATGGCCAGCTTCTCGCGCGAGGTGTACCGCTCGGCGATGAGGAACTCTGCCGCCGCGATGAAGTCGTCGAAGACCTGCTGTTTGCGGCCGAGCATGCCGGCCTCGTGCCACCGCTCGCCGTACTCCGAGCCGCCGCGCAGGTTGACGTTGACCACCACGCCGCCCTGCTCCATGAAGAGGATGTACTCGGGCTTGAACGCCGGCGTGATGTTGATCTGGAAGCCGCCGTAGCCGTAGAGGTAGCAGGGGTTCGTGCCGTCGAGCGTCAGGTCGCGGCGGTGCGAGACGAACATCGGCACGCGCTCCCCGTCGGTCGAGGTGAAGAAAATCTGTTCGGTGACGTACCGCTCCGTGTCGTACGCCGTCTGCGGCGTGCGGTATCGGGTGGTGCGCCCCGTGGGGATGTCGTAGCGATAGATGGCAGGCGGTGCGGTGAAGGTGTTGAGCGAGAAGAAGATCTCCTGCTCCTTGTCCTTGCAGCCGAAGCCTGCGACCGATCCGATGGCCGGCAGCGGGACGTCGGCCTGCCGGTTGCCTTCGTAATCGTATTTGTAGATGCGGTTCTGCGCGTCGCAGAGGTACTTCGCCCACAGGTAGCCGCCGCCCGTGGCGACCGCTTCGAGCAGATTGTCGGGGTGTTCGGCGATGACGGTCTCCAGCCCTCGGGGGTTGCGCAGGTCGATGCGCGCCAGCCGGTAGTTGGCCGCGCTGTCGTTGGTCACCACGTAGAGTTTGTCGTCGCGGCAGTCGACCGGTGCATAGTCGTGGTCGAAGCCGGCGAGCAGCGTGCGGAACCTCTCGTTCGAGTTGCCGGCCGGCCGGTAGAGCAGCTCGCTGCCCGATGTACCCTCCGAGGCGAGGACGAAGAGCCACCGCCCGTCGTCGCTCTCCCACCCGCTGAAGTAGCGCAGCGGATGCGCGGGATCGCCGTAGACCAGCCGGTCGTCGGCCTGCGCCGTGCCCAGCCGGTGGTAGTAGACCTTCTGGTATTCGTTCTTCGACGAGTAGACGCTCTTCTCGGGGGCGTCGTAGGCGCTGTAATAGAATCCCTTGGAATCGGGAGCCCACGTCGCGCCCGAGAATTTCACCCACGCGATCTCGTCCTGCGTCCGCCGGCCCGTCTCGGTGTCCAGAACGCGGATCGTCACCCAGTCCGATCCGGCCTCGGCGACGGCATAGGCGCACCAGCGGCCGTCGTCGGAGAACGACACGTCGGCGAGTGCCGCCGTCCCGTCGTCCGCTAAGGTGTTCGGGTCGAGAAAGAGCTCGCCTTCGGCCGTGAGCGAGCGTTTGCGCCACAGCGCCGACTGGTTTTGCAGTCCGTCGTTGTAGAAATAATAGTAGTAGTCGCCTTGCCGCTCGGGCGCACCCTCTTTCGCGTAGTCGTAGAGGGTCGTCAGGCGGTCGTAGATGGCCTGACGGGCGGGCAGCCGGTCGAGGTAGCCGCGCGTGACGGCGTTCTCGGCCTCGACCCATGCGGCCGTCTCGGCCGAGTTGTCGTCCTCGAGCCAGCGGTAGGGGTCGGCCACGCGCGTGCCGTGGTAATCGTCGACGACGGTCGTGTCGCGCCGCGTGTCGGGATAGGGCAAATGGCTTATTTTCATCTCTCTGTTGCAACCGAGCGTCAGCGCGGCCGCCGCGAGGGCCGTGCCTGCGAATCGTTTCGTGAATCTGTTCATACCTTGCAGTTGCCGGGCGCAGGACGGCTTGCGCGAACGGCCGCGAATTTGCGGTGTTACGGATGCGAACCGGCCCGAGCCTGCGTTTAACTTCGCAAAGATACGAAAAGTCGAGCGCAGAAGCAAGCGCCGGCTTGTTTATGCCGAGACGGAGTATCTTCGGCGAAGCCAAAGAATAGGAAAAGTTCGGAGAATTGCGTAACTTTGTCTCCAAAACCGAATTGCTGATTATTATGTACGACGAACTCAGAACAGCTGTCGAACGGGCGTGGGACGACCGCAGCCTGTTGCAGGACGATGCGACCCGCGCCGCCATCCGCGAGGCGGTGGAACTCATCGACAAGGGCCTTCTGCGCACGGCCGAACCCGTCGACCTCGCACGCAGCGAGTGGCGGGTCAACGAGTGGGTCAAGAAGGCCGTGATCCTCTATTTCCCCATCCAGAAGATGCGCACGATGCGCGCCGGCGAACTGGACTGGTACGACAAGATGGAGCTCAAGCACGACTACGACCGGCTGGGCGTGCGCGTCGTGCCGCATGCCGTGGCGCGCTACGGCGCTTACATCGCCCCGGGGGCCATTCTCATGCCGTCGTACGTCAACATCGGCGCCTACGTGGGCGAGGGGACGATGGTCGACACATGGGCCACGGTGGGGTCGTGCGCCCAGATCGGGAGCCACGTTCACCTGTCGGGCGGCGTGGGGATCGGCGGCGTGCTCGAACCCGTGCAGGCGGCGCCCGTGATCGTCGAGGACAACTGCTTCATCGGCTCGCGCGCCATCGTGGTCGAGGGGGCGCACATCTGCCGCGAGGCGGTGCTCGGCTCGAACACGGTCATCACCGGCTCGACCCACATCATCGACGTCACGGGCGCCGAACCGGTCGAGTACCGCGGCTACGTCCCGCCGCGCTCGGTGGTCGTCCCGGGCAGCTATGCCAGGAAGTTTCCGGCCGGAGAGTACAACGTGGCCTGCGCGCTCATCATCGGACGCCGCAAGGAGTCGACCGATAAGAAGACCTCGCTCAACGATGCGCTGCGCGACTTCGGCGTAGCGGTGTAGCCTATGATCCATCGCATTGCCGAGACGACCTCGACCAACGACCTCGCCCACGGGGCGCAGTACGGCCACGGCGACGTGATCTGGGCCGAGCGGCAGACGGCGGGCCGCGGACAGCGGGGCCACACGTGGACGAGTCCCGAGGGGGTCAACCTCCTCTTTTCGGTCGTGCTCTGCCCGACGTTCCTGCCCGCGGGCGAGCAGTTCGGGCTCTCGCAGGCCGTGGCGCTGGCGCTGGCCGACACCTTCGCCGCCTTCGGGATCGACACCCGCATCAAATGGACGAACGACATCTATGCCGGCGCCCGCAAGCTGACGGAGATCGTGATCGAACATCGGCTGGCGGGCGACCGGCTGGCCCGTACGGTGGTCGGCGTGGGCATCAACGTCAATCAGAAGGCGTTCGACCCCGCGCTGCCCAACCCCACGTCGATGGCCCTCGAAGCGGGCCGGACGTTCGACCGCGAGGAGGTGCTCGGGCGGTTCCATGCGGCGCTCATGCGGCGCTATGCGGCCCTCGAAGCGGGTGAAAGGGCGGCCCTTGCGGCGGAGTACCGCCGCCGGATGTACCGGCTCGACGAGCCGCAGGCGTTCCGGCTGCCCGACGGCAGCCGGTTCACGGGGATCGTCCGCGGCGTCCGGCCCACGGGTGCGCTGCTGGTCGAACACCCCGACGGCGCGGTGCGCGACTACCTTTTTCGGGAGATCGAGTTCGCGGTGAAAAAATCGTCGTCCGAGTTGGGAATGCCGAAATAAGACGTATCTTTGTGTCGCCGGCGCTCTGCCGGCGTCACGACGGAACTTTTAACGCAAAACAGATAAGAATATGAATGTTCCTTCCAATCTGAAGTACTCCAACGACCACGAGTGGTGCCGTCTGGAGGGCGACACGGCCTATGTCGGCATTACGGACTTCGCTCAGAGCCAGTTGGGCGACATCGTCTTCGTCGACGTGCCCACCGAGGGCGAGACCGTCGCCGCAGGCGAGGTGTTCGGTACGATCGAGGCGGTGAAAACCGTGTCGGACGCGTTCCTGCCCATGTCGGGCGAGATCGTCGCCTTCAACGAGGCCGTCGACGCCGATCCTTCGATCGTCAACAAGGATCCCTACGGCGAGGGCTGGCTCGTCAAGGTGCGGGTGAGCGATCCCGCCGAGTACGACGCGCTGCTCACCCCCGAGCAATATGCCGAGCTGATCGGGTAATCCGACCCGTCGCACGATCGTAAAAACGCCGCTCCGGGAACCGGAGCGGCGTTTGCGTCATGGGGTGCCGAAGCTGCGTCTGCGCCGCAGCTACCGGTTCTCGAGCAGCCACTCGGCGATCTGCACCGCATTGAGGGCCGCCCCCTTGCGGATCTGGTCGCT
The DNA here is from genome assembly GCA_900552955.1 of uncultured Alistipes sp. Lineage (GTDB taxonomy): Bacteria > Bacteroidota > Bacteroidia > Bacteroidales > Rikenellaceae > Alistipes. Next base: position 3,166 of record USBO01000082.1, on the reverse strand, counting down.
CACGCACCAGAAAGCCAGCCCGTTGGGGTTGGTCACGTCTCGGCGGATGCGTCCCACGTAGACGGGGTCCTTGCCTGCGGCGAAGAGCGGCATGGGGTAGACCTTCTGCGCCGGATCGTCCATGACGACGATCCCCTCGGCCGCGGCGAAGGCCGCGCGCGCCTCCTCGGGCGAGACGGGACGCTCGGTTTCGAGCCAGATGCTTTCGCTGTGGGCGCGCATCACGGGCACGCGCACGCAGGTGGCCGACACCTCGATGTCGGAGTGCATGATCTTGCGCGTTTCGTGGTACATCTTCATCTCCTCCTTGGTGTAGTCGTTGTCGGTGAAGACGTCGATATGCGGGATGACGTTATAGGCCAGTTGGTAGGCGAATTTCCCGACCGTTGGTTCGCCGCCGCCGGCCAGCTCGGCGTGCTGCCGCTCCAGCTCGGCCATCGCCTGCGCTCCGGCGCCGCTGGCCGACTGGTAGGTGGCCACATGCACGCGGCGGATGTGCGACACGCGCTCGATGGCCTGCAACGCCACGACCATCTGAATGGTGGTGCAGTTGGGGTTGGCGATGATGCGGCGCGGGGCGTCGAGCGCATCGCGGCCGTTGACCTCGGGGACGACCAGCGGCACGTCGGCCTCCATGCGGAAGGCGCTCGAGTTGTCGATCATCAGCGCGCCGTGACGCGTGATCGTTCCGGCGAACTCGCGCGAGGTGCCCGCGCCGGCCGACGTGAGGGCGATCTCCACGCCGCGGAAGTCGTCGTTGTGCTGCAGCAGCCGGACGGTGACGGGATTGCCGCGGAACATATAGGTTTTTCCTGCGCTGCGTTCCGAACCGAACAGCAGCAGTTCGTCCACCGGCAGCGGACGCTCCTCGAGAATGCGCAGGAACTCCTGACCTACGGCGCCGCTCGCGCCGACGATTGCGATTTTCATGGCTTGATTTATTTATGTAAGGGTATGGTTGTCAATCGAAGAATCCCTCTTCCTCCTCCGTGTACTGCGACCGCTGCATCTCCTCCTCGCAGTCGTGCTCCGTCATGCGGTCGGGGCGGCGGAAGCGATCCTGTTTGGAGATGCCCAGCGCGGGGTTCTTGTAGACGCGCGCGAAGAAGTCGCCCACGATGGGCAGGGCCATGATGCTGCCCTCGCCGCCGTAGGTGGGGTGCACCGACTGATCTTCGCCGCCGACCCACGCACCCGCCACCAGCTTGGGCGCCACGCACATGAACCATGCGTCGCGGTTGCGCTGCGAGGTGCCGGTCTTGCCGCCCAGTTGGGCGTCGCCCAGACCGAACTGCCACTTCAGACGGCCGGCCGTGCCGCTGGTCACGACGCTTTGCAGCATCGTGAGCATCGTGTAGGCCGTGCGCTCCGACACGGCGTCCTGCGATTCGGGGATGAAGGTGGCGATCAGGTTGCCCTGCCGGTCTTCGATGCGCGTGACGAAGATCGGGTCGGTGTGCACGCCGCCGTTGGCGAAGGTCGAGTAGGCGCTCGCCATTTCGAAGACGCTCGACTCCGAAGTGCCCAGGCAGAGCGCGTAGACCGGATCGATGAACGAGCGGATGCCCATGTTGTGGATGAAGTCGGCCACCGCCTCGGGCTGCTTGGCCTGCTTCATGATCCACGCCGAGTAGTTGTTGCGGCTGCGCGCCAGCCCCCACTTGAGCGGGTGCAGCTCGCCGTCGTAGACCACCTTGCTCGCCTCCTTGGGCGACCACGGCGTGCCGTTGCTGGTGTCGATCGTCACCGGCAGGTTGGGCACCGGCGTGCAGGGCGTCATCCCCAGATGGTCGATGGCGAAGGTGTAGACGAAGGGTTTGATCGTCGAACCGATCTGCCGCTTGCCCTGCTTGGCCATGTCGTACTTGAAGTAGCGGAAGTTGGGGCCGCCGACATAGGCTTTGACGCGCCCCGTCTGCGGCTCGATGGCCACGAACCCGGCGCGCATGATGCGTTTGTGGTGGAGGATCGAGTCGCGCGGCGAGAGCACCGTGTCGCGCTCGCCCCGATAGGTGAACACGCGCGTGGGGCAGGGCGTGCGGAAGATGCGGTCGATCTCGGCCTCGCTGCGCCCCTCCTCCTTGAGGGCGCGGTAGCGGTCGGAGTAGCGCATCGCCTGCCGGATGATCCTCTCGCGCTCGTCGGCCGACGTGTTCTGGAACAGCACCTTGGTCGCGCGGTACTGGGCGTCCATCTTGGGCTGGATGACCGTGCGCAATTGTTTGAGCATCGCGTCCTCGGCATACTGCTGCATCGTGGAGTTGATCGTGGTGTAGATCTTGAGCCCGTCCTTGTAGATGTTGTAGGGCGTGCCGTCGGCCTTGGTGTTCTTGCGGCACCAGCCGTAGAGCGGATTGTTCTCGTACTCCTCGACGGCCTGCTGGTAATCCCAGTCGGTGTAGAACTGGCGGCGCCTGGGCGGCTCGGCGTTCATCACCTGCCGCAGCATCTCGCGGAAGTAGGTCGCCTGCCCGTCGTTGTGCGAGACGGGGCGGTAGTTGAGCGTGATGGGCAGCGCCGAGAGCGAATCGCGTTGCGCGCGCGTGATGGCGCCCGCCTCGGCCATGCGCGCCAGCACCAGATTGCGCCGCGCCATGGCGTTGTCGTAGTTGCGCACCGGCGAGTAGCGCGTCGGCGCGTTGACCACGCCCACCAGCACGGCCGCCTCCTGCAGGTTGAGCTGGTCGGGCGTTTTGTTGAAGAAGGTGTGCGCCGCCGACTTGATGCCGTAGGCGTTCGATCCGTACTCCACGATGTTGAGGTACATCGCGGCGATCTCCTCCTTGGTGTAGTTGTATTCGAGTTTGAGCGCCGTGATCCACTCCTTGAATTTCGAGAGCACGAGCTTGCCCTTGCGCACCAGCGCGCTCTGGCGGCGCGCCGTGTCGCGCGGGAAGAGGTTCTTGGCCAACTGCTGCGTGATGGTCGATCCGCCGCCGGCCGAGCGGTTCTGCAGCAGGATCGTCTTCACGCCCACGCGCACGAGCGACGGGATGTCGATGCCCGAGTGCGAGTCGAAGCGGGCGTCCTCGGTGGCGATGAGCGCCGCGACGATGGGCGGCACCTCGCGGCCGCCGATCGCGGTGCGGGTCACCGAATCCGAGGCGAACAGCTCCTCGTACTGCACGTAGGAGCGGTTCTGCACGAAGAAGGTGCCCAGCACCTT
>USBO01000081.1 GCA_900552955.1 uncultured Alistipes sp. | reverse complement strand
GTGGGACAAGAGCATGATGTCCGAAGAGGCGCTCATCGAACTCAACCTGCTCTAAGGCCATGACCGAAGAGGAGGTACGACGCGCCGAACGCCGGCTGACGGCCGGAGCCGCGACCTACGCCTGCGGCGGGTACATCGCGCGCCTCGACACGCTGCACCGCCACGATCTCTACACGCGGCTGGCCTACGACCGCCTCGAACGCAAGTACAAGGTGGTGCGCGAACTCTTCGACGAGAGCGACCGCAACTGGAACCAGACCTTCTACGTGCTGCTCTTCCGCACGATCGGCGACACCACCAACCGCGATGCTTTCCTCATGCTGGCGCGGCGCGTGAGCTACCGCATGGTGCTGCGCGAACGGGCGTCGCTGCACGCCGTCGAAGCGATGCTGTTCGGCGCCTCGGGACTGCTGGACAACTACCGCGACGACGCCTACACCCGCTCGCTGAAGGAGGATTTCGGCTACTTCTCGCACAAATACGGGATCGAACCGATGACGGGCGCCGAGTGGAATCTGCGCGACATCCGTCCGGCCAACCATCCCCTGCTGCGCATCGCCCAACTGGCGGCGTTCCTCGCCTCGAACGACTTCCTGATCGACCGGCTGGTCGAATGCCGCACGGCGGAGGATGTCCGCCGTCTGTTTTCGGCCGAAGCCTCCGACTACTGGTACACCCACTACATTCCGGCCGCGCCGACCCACGAACTGCCCAAACGCATCGGCCGGATGAAAGCCGATCTGCTCGGCATCAATCTTGTCTCGCTGATCCAATACGCCTACGGCGCCTACAACGGCAACGAACGCCTGCGCGAGCGGGCTTTCCAGCTGCTCGAGGCGATTCCGGCCGAGGAGAACCGCTTCATGCGCCACTGGCGCTTCTACGGTCTGCGGCCAGCCAACGCCTTCGAATCGCAGGCGCTGCTGCAACTGGCCACCGAATACTGCGACCGGCGCCGCTGCGCGGAGTGTCCGGCAGGACGGCGGCAGCTCGCAGTGCTGCGAAAAACGGCGGCAACGGTCGTAGAACCATAGAAATTCCGATCGAACCATGACCATCGAAATCGAACAGAAGCGTTGCATACGATGCGGCAGATGCGTACAGGTGTGCCCCTCGCAGATTTTTATTATTTATTATGAGACGAACGTGATCGACACTGTCCGTCCCGAACGCTGCATCGGCTGCGGCCATTGCGTCGCGGCCTGTCCCGCCGGCGCAGTGCTCCACAGCGACTTCCCGCCGCAGCGGGTGCACCCCGTCGATACCGGTCTGCTGCCCGCGCCGGAGCAGGTGCTGGAGCTGATCCGCTCGCGGCGCTCGAACCGCGCCCTCACGACACGGCCCGTGCCCCGAGAGGCGCTGCAACGGATCGTCGAGGCGGCACGCTACGCCCCGACGGCCTCCAACTCGCGGCAGGTCTCCCTCACGCTCGTCACCGACCCCGAACGGCTGCGGCGCATCGCCGACTTCACCGTCGGCATCTTCGACACCACGGCCCGCAAGCTGATGAACCCCGTGGTGCGGACGCTGCTCAAACCATTGCGCCCCGACCTTTACCGCTACGCCGAACGCTTCGCCGAGATGCGGCGCGAACACGAAGCCGGCCGCGACCCGATTCTGCGCAAGGCGACTGCCCTGCTCATCATCCACACCCCCGCCTCGAACCGGTTCGGGTGCGAGGATGCCAATCTGGCCTACCAGAACGCCTCGCTGATGGCTCAGTCGCTCGGCGTGAGCCAGATCTACATGGGATTCGTCCTGACGGCCGCCCGCATGGCCAAGAAGAACGCCTTCGCTCGCATCGCCGGCATCGCTGGGCGGCCGCAGGCGATCATGGCGCTGGGGATGCCGGCCTTCGAATTCCCCAACTACGCGGAGAGAGGCTGAGCGGAAACGACAAAGCCGCCGCGATATTTCTCATTCTCGCAATTTTATATTATCTTTGTTGTTCTAAGAACGACAATCAATAAAACTGACACATCCGTATGGATATTGTAACCGGTATAATCAAACTTCTGTTCGGTTCGAAGGCGGACAAGGATCGCAAGGCCGTCGAACCCTATGTCAACAAGATCAAAGAGGTCTATCCCTCCATCGCCGCCCTCTCGCATGACGAGCTCCGCGGCCGGAGTCAGGCGCTCATGAAGCGGATCGCCGACTTCATCGCCGCCGACGAGGAGCGCATCGTCGCCCTGAAGGCTCAGTTGGAGCGCCCCGAGACCGCGCTGGAGGAGAAGGAGAAGATCTCGAAGGAGATCGACGAGATCACCAAGCGCATCGACGACAAGATCGAACAGCAGCTCGATGAGATTCTGCCCGAGGCGTTCGCCATCATGAAGGACACGGCGCGCCGCTTCGCCGAGAGCGAAACGGTCACGGTCACGGCCACCGACTTCGACCGCCATCTGGCCGCCACGAAGGACTTCGTCACGATCGAGGGCGACAAGGCCGTCTACGCGACGCACTGGCTCGCGGGCGGCAACGACGTCAAGTGGGACATGGTCCACTACGACGTGCAGCTCTTCGGCGGCGTGGTGCTCCACAAGGGCAAGATCGCCGAGATGGCCACGGGCGAGGGCAAGACCCTCGTGGCGACGCTTCCCGTATTCCTCAACGCACTGGCGCGCAAGGGCGTGCACATGGTGACGGTCAACAACTATCTGGCCAAGCGCGACTCCGAGTGGATGGGGCCGATGTACGAGTTCCACGGGCTGTCGGTGGCCTGCATCGACGACACGCAGCCCAACTCCGACGCCCGCCGGCAGGCATACATGGCCGACATCACCTTCGGCACGAACAACGAATACGGCTTCGACTACCTGCGCGACAACATGGCCTCGTCGCCCAAGGATCTCGTGCAGCGCAAGCACCACTACGCCATCGTCGACGAGGTCGACTCGGTGCTCATCGACGACGCCCGCACGCCGCTGATTATCTCGGGCCCGGTGCCCAAGGGCGACGACCAGCTCTACGAGCAGTACCGCCCCGCCATCGAGAACCTCTACAACCTCCAGAAGAATCTGGTGACCGGTCTGGTGGCCGAGTCCAAGCAGCTGATGAGTCAGGGCAAGGCCGAAGAGGGCGGCATCAAGATGTTCCGCGCCCACAAGGGTCTGCCCAAGTACAAGCCGCTCATCAAGTTCCTCTCAGAGCAGGGCATCAAGGCGCAGATGCAGAAGACCGAGAACATCTACATGCAGGACAACAACCGCCGCATGCCCGAGATCGTCGACGACCTCTACTTCGTCATCGACGAGAAGCTCAACTCGGTGGAGCTGACCGACAAGGGCCACGAGGCGCTGTCGAAGTACTTCGACGAGGAGGGTTTCTTCGTCATGCCCGACATCGGCGCCGAGGTGGCCGAGATCGAGAAGGGCGAAGGGACGGCCGAAGAGAAGGCGCAGAAGCGCGACGCGCTGATCAACGACTACGCCGTCAAGTCGGAGCGCGTGCACACCGTCCACCAGCTGCTCAAGGCCTACGCCATGTTCGAGAAGGACATCGAGTACGTCGTGATGGACAACAAGGTGAAGATCGTCGACGAGCAGACGGGCCGCATTCTCGACGGCCGCCGCTACTCGGACGGGCTGCATCAGGCCATCGAGGCCAAAGAGCGCGTGAAGGTCGAGGCGGCGACGCAGACCTTCGCCACCATCACGCTGCAGAACTATTTCCGCATGTACCACAAGCTGGCCGGCATGACCGGTACGGCCGAGACGGAGGCATCGGAGTTCTGGAGCATCTACAAGCTGGACGTGGTGGTCATCCCGACCAACAAACCCGTCGTGCGCGACGACCGCGAGGATCTGATCTACAAGACCAAGCGCGAGAAGTACAACGCCGTGATCGACGAGATCGTGCGGCTGGTCGAGGCAGGGCGTCCGGTGCTGGTGGGTACGACGTCGGTCGAGATTTCGGAGCTGCTGAGCCGCATGCTCAAGCTGCGCGGCATCAAGCATAACGTGCTCAACGCCAAGCAGCACCAGTTGGAGGCGCAGATCGTGGCCGAAGCCGGCCGCACGGGACAGGTGACCATCGCCACCAACATGGCGGGCCGCGGTACCGACATCAAGCTGTCGCCCGAGGTGAAGGCTGCGGGCGGTCTGGCGATCATCGGCACCGAGCGGCACGAAAGCCGCCGCGTCGACCGTCAGCTGCGCGGCCGCGCCGGCCGTCAGGGCGACCCGGGGTCGTCGCAGTTCTTCGTCTCGCTCGAGGACGATCTGATGCGTCTGTTCGGCTCGGGCCGCATCGCCGCATGGATGGATCGCATGGGCCTCAAGGAGGGTGAAGTGATACAGGCCGGCATGATGACCAAGGCCATCGAACGCGCCCAGAAGAAGGTCGAGGAGAACAACTTCGGCATCCGCAAGCGGCTGCTCGAGTACGACGACGTGATGAACTCGCAGCGCGAGGTGATCTACACGCGCCGCCGCCACGCCCTCTACGGCGAACGGATCGAAATCGACCTGAACAACATCATGTACGACTTCGCCGAGGCGTTCCTCCAGGCGCACGAAGGGGCCGAGTTCGAGGAGATCACCTACGGGATGATCCACGAGGCGGCCATCCAGCCCACGTTCGACGCCGCGACCTTCGCCGCCGCGAAGCACGACGAGCAGGTGGAGCTGATCGCCGCCGACCTCAAAGCGGCCTACGCGCGCCGCGCCAAATTGATCGCCGACACGGTGCGCCCCGTCATGGAGCGCATCTACGAGGATCGCAAGGAGCAGCTCGACAGCAACATCTACTTCCCGATCACGGACGGTCATCTGGGCTATAACGTTCCGGTCAACCTGCTGCGCTGCAAGGAGACGGACGGTGCCGAGATCTTCCGCGTCTTCTCGAAAGTGGTGATGTTCACCACCATCGACGACGCATGGCGCGAGCACCTGCGCGAGATGGACGACCTGCGCCAGAGCGTGCAGAACGCCACCTACGAGCAGAAAGACCCGCTGCTGATCTACAAGTTCGAGTCGTTCGGCCTCTTCTCGAAGATGCTCGAGAAGATCAACCGCGACGTGCTGGCCACGCTCAACAAGGCCTACATCCCCGTGCGCGAGCAGAACCCCGAGGCCGTGCAGCGCGAACGGCAGGAGCGCGCCAAGGTCGACGTCAACAAGCTGCAGGCTTCGCGCATGCAGGCCGCCGCACAGGCCGGTCAGGGCGAACGCGGCCCCACGGCGCCGATCCACGTCGAGAAGAAGGTCGGCCGCAACGATCCCTGCCCCTGCGGATCGGGCAAGAAGTTCAAGAACTGCCACGGAAAAGGACTCTAAACCGAATCATGCCGCGAAGAGGTTAAAGGCGAACCGTCTTTAACCTCTTCGTTTCGAACAACATGGGATACAAGGAAGAAAAACAGCGCCAGCTCGATCGCCGTTACCTGCGCATGGCGCGCATCTGGGCCGAAAACTCCTATTGCGTCCGCCGCAAGGTGGGGGCGCTGATCGTCAAGGACAAGATGATTATCTCGGACGGCTACAACGGCACCCCCTCGGGATTCGAGAACATCTGCGAGGACGAGGCGGGCAAGACCAAGTCCTACGTGCTCCACGCCGAGGCCAACGCCATCACGAAGGTGGCCAAGAGCGCCAACAACTGCGACGGCTCGACGCTCTACATCACCGCCGCGCCCTGCATCGAGTGCTCAAAGCTCATCATTCAGGCCGGTATCCGGCGCGTGGTCTACTGCGACGAATACCGTTCGGAGGAGGGACTCGACCTGCTGCGCAAGGTGGGCATCGAGTGCGTGCAGATCGACGATCTCGGCTGCTGACACACCGGAAGCGTCGTATGAAACGGATCGTCATCATGGGTGCCACGTCGGGCATCGGGCTCGAAACGGCCAAACGCTGCATCGCCGCCGGCTGGCGCGTCGGAGCCGCGGGACGCCGCACCGAGGAGCTGGAGCGGCTGCGGGCACTCGCTCCGCAGCAGGTCGTGACCGAGCCGATCGACATCACCGACGAAACGGCTCCGGCAGCGCTCGGACGTCTGATCGAGCGGCTCGGGGGCATGGAGATCTACCTGCACGTGTCGGGCGTCGGCAGTCAGAACCCGCAGCTCGATCCTGCCGTCGAATTGCACACCGTCCGCACGAATGTCGAGGGCTTCGTCCGCATGACGACAGCCGCCTACAACCACTTCGCCGCACACGGCGGCGGCCGTCTGGCCGTCGTCAGTTCCATCGCCGGCACGCGCGGATTGGGTGCTGCCGCGGCCTACTCCGCCTCGAAACGCTTTCAGAACACCTACATCGACGCGCTCGCCCAACTGGCCCGCATGGAGGGCACGAACGTCCGCTTCACGGACATCCGCCCGGGCTTCGTCGCCACCGCCCTGCTCAAGGACGGCAGGCATTACCCCCTGCTCATGCGCCCCGAGCGGGTCGCCGAAGCGCTGTTCCGCGCCGTAGCGCGCGGCAAGCGCCGTGCGGTGATCGACCGCCGCTACGCGCTGCTGGTATGGCTCTGGCGGCTGATTCCGCAGGTATTGTGGGAGCGGCTGCCGATCCGCAACACGGCCTGAAACCACGACGGGCGCCGTTCCTCAGAACGACGCCCGTACAGTTTTCACCGAGCGGATACGAGCGGCTCCCCGCCCCTTCAGAACGGCAGATCGTCGGGATCGTCGGCCGGCGGCACGACCGGAGCGGCAGGCGCTGCGGGCTGAGGTGCCGGCTGCGCATAGCCGCCCGTGGGCGCCGCAGGTGCAGCGTATCCCCCCTGCGGCTGGTAACCGCCCTGTCCCGCAGACTGTCCGCCGGCGGGATTGTCGGAACGTTTGCCGAGCAGCTTCATCTCCGAGGCGATGATCTCGGTCGTATAGCGTTTCTGATTCTCCTTGTCCATCCACTCGCGCGTGCGCAGGCTCCCCTCGATGTAGAGCTGACTGCCCTTGCGCACGAAACGATCAACCACATCCGCAAGACCGCGCCACAGAATGACCGTGTGCCATTCGGTGCGCTCGGTCGACTCGTTCGTCTGGCGGTTGAAGATCCGCTCGGTCGTCGCCAGACGCACCCGCGCGACCTTCGCTCCGCTCTCGATGGCGCGCACCTCGGGATCCATCCCGACGTTGCCCACCAGTATCACCTTATTAATCATGGGTTCCGAAAATAAATTACATTACAACTCCTTGAGCAGCTCCATGAAGAGCCGCGCCATCTTGACTCCGGCCTTCCGGCCCTGCCGCTGCACATCCTCGTGATCGCCGATCTCGTCGCTCAGTCCGCAGTTGGTGATAACCGAAACACCGAAGACGGGCAGCGCCATGTGACGCGCCACGATCACCTCGGGCACGGTCGACATACCGGCGGCATCGCCGCCGATCGCCTTGAAGTAACGGTATTCGGCCTGCGTCTCGAACGTCGGGCCCGTGCCGCCGACATAGACGCCGTACTGCAACTTGATCCCCTCGCGCTCGGCGATGGCCGTCGCCTTGGCGCGCAGCTCCCGGCTGTAGCAGTCGTGCATATCGGGAAAGCGGGGCCCCAGCTCGGCGATGTTGGGCCCGATGAGCGGATTGGGCATCAGGTTGATGTGATCCGTGATAATCATCAGATCGCCCGTGCGGAACGACGGGTTGATGCCGCCCGAAGCGTTCGACACGAACAGGCAGCCGATTCCCAACTGCTTGAGCACCCGCACGGGGAAGGTCACCTGCTGCATGGTATAGCCTTCGTAATAGTGGAACCGCCCCTGCATGGCCACCACGCGGCGGCCGTCGATTTCGCCGAAGAGCAGCCGGCCCTTGTGCCCCTCGACCGTCGAGACGGGGAAATTGGGAATGTCCTTGTATTCGATGGCATGGCGAACTGCGATATTGTCGGCGAAATCGCCCAGTCCGGTGCCGAGTATGATCCCCACTTCGGGGACGAACCCTCCGACCTTCGCACGGATGAAGTCGGCGGTCTCAAGAATCCGTTCTA
>USBO01000080.1 GCA_900552955.1 uncultured Alistipes sp. | reverse complement strand
GATCGTCCGCTACGACGCCGACGACCGGCTGTTGTACGAAGGGGTGGCGGCCAATTCGACAGCTTTTCTCGACGCCGACGGCCGTCCGCTGGGCAACCCCACTGAAGGGGCGTTGCTCGAGTGGCTGCGACGCCGGGGCAGCGACTACGCAGCGCTGCGCGAAGGAGTACGGATCCTCGACCGGCTGACCTTCTCGACCGAGCGCAAATACATGGCCACGCTCGTCGAACGACACGGCACCGCCGAGCGGTTTCTGCTCGTGAAGGGCGCTCCCGAGGTGGTGCTCGCCCGCTGCGACGCCGCAACCGTGCCCGCCGACGTGCAGGAGCGGCTGCTGGCCATGCAGCGGCGCGCCATGCGCACGCTGGCGCTGGCCTATGTTCCGACGACCGCCGCACGCATCGACGAGACCGCCGCACCGTGGCGGCTGCTGGCCGTGGCAGCCATCGCCGACCCCGTGCGCGAGGAGGTTCCCGCCGCCGTGGCGGAGTGCATGGCGGCCGGCATCGCCGTGAAGATCGTCACGGGCGACACGGCGGCCACCGCCACCGAGATCGCCCGCCAGATCGGGCTGTGGAACGACGCCGAGGACTCCGAAGCCGACCGCATGACGGGCGTCGAGTTCGATGCCGCGAGCGACGAGGAGCTGCTGGCCCGCGTCGGCTCGCTGAAGATCCTCTCGCGGGCGCGGCCGCTCGACAAACAGCGGCTCGTGCGGCTGTTGCAGCAGCGGGGCGAGGTGGTGGCCGTGACGGGCGACGGCACGAACGACGCACCGGCGCTCAACTTCGCCGACGTGGGGCTCTCGATGGGCTCGGGCACGTCGGTGGCCAAGGACGCCAGCGACATCACGCTGCTCGACGACTCGTTCCGCTCGATCGCCACGGCCGTCATGTGGGGCCGCTCGCTCTACCGCAACATCCAGCGTTTCATCCTCTTCCAGCTCACGATCAACTTCGCGGCGATCGTCGTCTTCCTCGTCGGGTCGATCATGGAGACCGAAATGCCGCTCACCGTGACGCAGATTCTGTGGGTCAACATCATCATGGACACGCTGGCGGCGATGGCCATGGCGTCGCTGCCTCCGCCGCACGAGGTGATGCGCGAACGTCCCCGGCGCCGCGACGCCGGCATCGTCTCGCCCGCAATGGTGCGCACGATCGCCGTCTGCGGGTCGATCTTCGTGGTCGTGCTGCTCGGGATGCTCGCATGGTGGCTTTACACGTCGGGCCAGCCCACCGTGCGGCAGCTCACGGTCTTCTTCACGACCTTCGTCTTCCTGCAATTCTGGAATCTGTTCAACGCCAAGGGGTTCGAGGCCGGAGGCGCAGCCTGCTGCGGTATCGCGGGCAGCCGCACGTTCCTCACCGTGCTGGCGCTCATCGCCCTTGGCCAATGGCTCATCGTCGTGCTGGGCGGCGAGGTCTTCCGCACCGTGCCGCTGCGGTGGCAGGAGTGGGCCTGGATCGTGGGCCTCACCTCGCTCATCGCCCTGGGCGGCGAGACGATCCGCGCCCTGCGGCGGCAATAGCTGTACAGACAGCCCGCCCCCTGAAAATGCGCATGAGGGCACCCCCTCGGATGTCCTCATGCGCAAAAGTCCGTCTGGTCGCTTTACAAAACGCCTTGCTCCACCATCGACTTGGCCACCTTCATGAAGCCGGCGATGTTGGCGCCCTTCATGTAGTTGATGTAGCCCTCCTCGGTGCCGTACTCCAGACAGGCGCCGTGGATCGACGACATGATGTGGCGAAGCCGCGCATCGACCTCCTCGGCCGTCCAGTTGTATTTCATGGAGTTCTGGCTCATCTCCAGCCCCGACGTGGCCACACCGCCCGCGTTGACCGCCTTGCCCGGGCCGTAGGGAATCTTCGCCGCGATGAAGGCGTCGATCGCCTCGGGGCGGCAGCCCATGTTCGAGACCTCGGCCACTACCTTCACGCCGTTGGCGATCAGACGCTTGGCATCCTCGCCGTCCAGCTCGTTCTGCGTCGCGCACGGCATGGCGATGTCGACCCGCTGCTCCCACGGCTTGCGCCCCGCGAAGAAGGTCGAACCGGCGAACCGCTCGGCATAGGGAGCCACCACGTCGTTGTTCGACGCACGCAGCTCGAGCATGTAGGCGATCTTCTCGGCGTCGAGTCCCGCCGGATCGTAGATGTAGCCGTCGGGGCCCGAGATCGTCACCACCTTCGCGCCCAGCTCGGTCGCCTTGGTGGCCACGCCCCACGCCACATTGCCGAAGCCCGAGATGGCGATCACCTGTCCCCTGATATCCATACCGGCCGTTTCGAGCATCTGCCGCAGGAAGTAGACCGCGCCGAAGCCCGTCGCCTCGGGGCGGATCAGCGAACCGCCGTAGGTCATCCCCTTGCCCGTGAGCACGCCCGTGTTCTCGCGCGCCAGCTTGCGGTACATGCCGTAGAGGTAGCCGATCTCGCGGCCGCCCACGCCGATGTCACCCGCCGGAACGTCGGTCTCGGGGCCGATGTGACGCCACAGCTCGACCATGAAAGCCTGGCAGAAGCGCATCACCTCGGCGTCGGACTTGCCCTTGGGGTTGAAGTCCGATCCGCCCTTCGCACCGCCCATCGGCAGTGTCGTCAACGCATTCTTGAAGATCTGTTCGAAGCCGAGGAACTTCAGGATCGACGGGTTCACCGAGGGGTGGAACCGCAACCCGCCCTTGTAGGGGCCGATGGCGTTGTTGAACTGGAAGCGATAGCCGGTGTTGACCTGCACGCCGCCCCGGTCATCGACCCACACCACCTTGAAGGTGAAACTGCGGTCGGGCTCGACGATCCGCTCGGCGATGCGGTTCGCCTCGAATTCGGGATGCCGGTTGTAGGTCTCCTCGACGGTCGTCAGCACCTCGCGGACGGCCTGCAGATACTCGCTTTCACCCGAATGCTTGCGCTCGAGCTCAGCCATAAGTTTGTTCACATCCATAGTATAGTCGTTTTATGGTTTTCGATTATCACAAATATAAACAAATTTCTGACGATATGTAACCGTCGAGGGTGAATATTTTTACGAATTATCGCCGGTTTCCGCCGAATCCGCTTCGATAATCAGCTCCTCGACCCGCACTTTGGGGACGTAGTGCACGCCGCCCGAGCGGTAATAGCGGCGATCGCCGTCGGCGCCGATCTCCACGAGTTCGATGCGTTCGGCACTCTTCCCGATGGCCACGACCAGCAGCGGTTCGCAGGGCAGCCCCAGCGCCTCGGCCACCGCCGCGCGATCGAACGCGCCGATGCAGAGCCCGTTGAGACCGATCTCGACGGCCTGCAGCAGCATGCTCTGCACGGCGATGCCCAGATCGATGTCGATCCAGCGGTCTTCGGGCTCCGTCGAGCAGACGACGATGAAGGCGTTGGGTTCGGTGCCCGCCAGGGGAAGCCCCTCCCCGGGCAGCGCGCCGCCCATGCGGATGTGGGGCAGCAGCTTCGGGGCTTCGTCGGCCTGCACGAGCCGCAGGCGCAACGCCTGCCGGTTGTGCGCCGACGGAATCCTGGCGCAGACCGCCGCGATGCGGCGGAGCTGATCCGCCCGCACGACGAAACGCGCGTCGTAGCCGCGCACGCTGCGGTTCCTCGTCAGCAGCCGCTCCAGCGTCGCCGCCCGACGCTGCGGCGTGGCCGGCTGCGCCCGGTAATCCTCCATTCTTCGTTCGAGATAGTTGTCCGCCATCGTCTCTTTTCTTTATACGTCAGGGGATCGCTCCGCAAAACGCCCTGTCTCGTTGAATCCTTTCGCCGAAATCGCACGCAGCGACGATTCCGTGCAGCCGCACGGCCTCATCTCTCCTCGTCGGGCGCCGCCGTCCGCACGATTCCTTTGTTCGACCGCCCGTCGATGTAGACCCACAGCGGTTCGTCGAAATGCACGCGCCGCAGGTACTCGCCCTCCTCGGCCGCCGCCATCGCATCGAGCCGCCCGGCGTCGAACCGTCCGTCGCCCATGAAGGGATTGATCGTCAGATAGCCCACGCCCAGCGAGGTGACGTTCTGGAAGAAATGCGTCCCCTGACTGGGCTCGACGCGGAACCGTTCGAGGCCGCACTCGACGATCACGCGCGCCTCGGTGATCTGCTGCCACTTGACCGGAATGCCCAGAAACGGGTCGCTCGACCCCCAGCGCCCGGGCCCGACGAGGATATAGCCCCGCCCCGCCGCATGCATCCGCGCGTTGAGCGCGTCGAGCTCGGCGACGATCGCCTGCGTCGACAGCGAGTCGAAACGGTCGGCCTTCACGTAGACGATGTCGCGGATGTCGCTCATGTTGCCCACGCCCAGCGCACTCTCGGCATAGACCAGCGCGTCGTCGGTCGGCACACGGCTCCAGTCGAGGGCGCGGTTGTCGTTGTTGTCGATGATCGGGCGTATCTGCAACAGGTTGAAGATCCGCTGCTGCCCGTAGGGCACGTCCATGTTGACGGCGAACTCCACCTCGACCGGACAGCGCATCTCCTCGACGCCCAGGTGCAGGATGTCGCGCACGATGTCCGCCAGCGGGAAGGTGTTGTATTTGAGGATGGCGTTGAAGGTGATGACCTTGCGCCCCTCGTCCATCGGCGAGTCGGAGATGCGGTCGTTCTCGCGGTCCCACACCGAGGCCGCGAAGCGCGTCTGCCGCATCGGCGCCACGTCGCGCAGCGACAGCCGCCGGATGTTGACCGCATCGTCGGTCGACGTGCGGAACGCCTCGGGGCGCAGGTCGAGCGCCAGCACCTCGTTCTGCGTGTCGCGCAGCGCCAGCTCGGGCGTCGACGTTTGCAGCACCTTCTGCGGATAGCGGGGCGAGAAGCGCAGCGTGCGGCCCCCGTCGACCACCAGCTTGCCCAGCCCGAGCGCGATGTTGCAGACCCCCTCCTCGGGCGTCTCGTCGCCTAACGGGTAGTAGTTGATCGACCGCGCCACGCCCGACAGCGTGGGGAAGAAGAGCCCCTCCTGCTCCGTGCCGCACACCTCCTGTATCACCACGGCCATCTTCTCCTCGGCGATCAGGTTCTGCGACGACTGCACGTAGGCCTTCGACGCGGCGAAGTAGGTCGACGCGTAGACGCTCTTGATCGCCTTCTGCAACAGACGCAGCTGACGATCCTCGTTGCCCTCCGTGTAGGGGATCATGTAGGTCGAGTAGATACCGGCGAAGGGCTGGTAGTGAGAATCCTCGAGCTTCGACGACGACCGCACCGCCAGCGGCCCGCTCACCGTGCGCACATAGGCCTTGAGCGCCTCGCGCAGCTTGTAGGGAAGCGTCGAACTGACGAACTCCGACAGAATCTCCTCATCGGTCATCTCGGTGGTGAGCACGTAGTCCAGTCCGTTGTTCCGGATGAAGGCGTCGAAGTAGTCGGTGGCCACCACCACCGTGCGGGGAATCGTCACGCGCACGTTCTCGTACTTGGCGTACTGGTTGTATTTGACCAGCATGCTGTTCATGAAGGCCAGCCCGCGCGCTTTGCCGCCGAGCGACCCCTCGCCGATGCGGGCGAAGGCGATAGCGTCGGAGTAGGTCGCGGGATCGAACTTAGCCACCACGCCCTGCCCCAGCAGCGTGCGATAGTCGCGGATGAGCGTCACCAGCGCCGCGCGGTGCTCGTCCGTCGTGCGGAAATGGCTCTTGTCGAGCTGGCGGATCGACGCCGCCAGCGGAAACAGACCGCGCGAGTAGAGCCACTTCGACAGGTTGTTCTGCGACGTGTGGTACTCGAACACCTCGTCGGGCACCGTCGCCACAAGCTGCTGCATCTCGTGCAGGTCTTTGGCCCGTCCGATCACGCGCCCCGTCGTGAGGTCTCTGAAAAGGAAGTCGCCGAAGGCGAACTCCGCGTCGATGAAGTCCGACAACTGCTGCAACAGCGTCTTCGAGTTCTTGGCGATGAACCCCGCCCCCAGTTCGCGCGCCTGCGCGGCGAAGGCCGTCTGCGACGATTGCAGCAGCACCGGCATCAGCGCGTTGTCGGCCTTGACCATCCGGCACAGGTCGATCCCCGCGTCGAGCTTCTCGGTCGACGGCGCGTCGCCCTTGTGCAGCACGAACCCCACGTCCGAGATGACGCCCAGCAGATTTTTTTTGTACCGCTCGTAGAGCGCCACGGCATCGGCGTAGTTGGTCGCCAGCAGGATTTTGGGCCGCGCGCGCTTGCGCAACACCTGCTGCTGCTCGTTGAAGGCATCCTTCAGGAACTCGGTGTTCTGCCGCAGGATCAGTTTGTAGAGCGCCGGCAGGTAGGTCGAGTAGAAGCGCACCGAGTCCTCCACGAGCAGAATCGCCTGCACGCCTCCCGCAAGGATGTCCTCCTCGGCGTTCATCGCATCTTCGAGGAGCTTGATGATGCCGATCACCAGATCGGCGTTGCCGCTCCACGAGAAGATGTAGTCGATGCCCGATGCGTCGCGCTCGTCGATGCGGCGGTAGATATCCTTCGAGAAACTGGTCAGCAGCACCACCGGAATGTGGCGGTGGCGCTCCTTGACGATCTTGGCGAATTCGAACACGTCGGGCTCGCCCACGTTGTACATCGTGAGGATGAAGTCGAAGCTGTCGTCCTCGCCCAGCGTGTCGAGCGCCTCGGCCGTCGAACTGACGCGCAGCAGCGACGGCGGGTTGGACATGTTCAGGTCGATGTATTCCCGATTGATCTGCTGCTCGATATGGCCGTCCTCCTCGAGGATATAGCCGTCGTAGCTGCAACACACCAGCAGAATCTTGCGGATGCGGTGCTTCATGAACGCATGGCCCGACGTCGGTTCGCCGCCCGTCGGCCCTATCGTGCCGTTGTGTCTCATTCGTTCGCTGACGTTTCGTGTGAACTCCGTCCGGCACGCTTCGCGCGGCCGCGGCGGAACGCTTATGCATCAACAAATATAGCGTTTTGTTCGGCGTCCTGCAAGTAATCCCGCCGCAAATCGGTCGCACGCGGCCGATTCGGCGCCGCACCTCGCGCCGCCGCCTGCGAACCGCGGCCTACTCCTGCCGTCTGAATCCGATGGGACGGCGCGGCTGCCGGGCCTGCGGGAGTTTGACCGAGAGCGCCGCGATGGCGTCGTAGATCGTGTCGAGCTCCTTGCGCATGTCCTCCGACAGGTCGTTGACCGCCTCGGCGTTGTCGCGCTGCTCGTGCTCCAGCAGCTCCAGTTTGGCGCGTATCTCCGCGAGGTCGGCCGTGAAGCCGGTCGTCGTGGCGATCCAGTTGCGCATCGCCACGAACGCGTCGATGATCGAGATGCTCACCTGGACGGCCGTCGGGCTGCGAAGCACCGCCGAGAGCATCGACACCCCCTGTTCCGTGAAGGCGTAGGGCAAATAGCGCGTGCCGCCGCGGCCGTTTGAGGTTCCAATTTGGCACCTCAAAGATTCGAATTCCACTTTATCGAGCTGAAACATATAGCGTTCCGGGAAACGCTCGATATTCCGTTTCACGGCGCGGTTGAGTGCTTTCGTCTCGACCTGATAAAGGACTGCGAGATCGAAGTCCAGCATGACGCGCTGGCCGCGGATTTCGTAGATTTTGTTTTGGATGACGGTGATTTCGTTCATGGTTTCGGGTGTTGTTTTCGCAAAAATAGCAAAAAAAGCCGAACGAGTACGAAATCGGGTTAGAAATGAGCAGTTTTGAACTGATATACAATAATATATTGTATTTATGAAAGACTGCTTTTGGTCGGGAAAAACGTCGGATTGTATATTTTATTGTACTTTTGGCTTGACCCAAAAGTACCAAAAGGTCAAGCACGGCGAAAAGTGTGTTTCGTGCAATAATATATTGTATCGCAACTTCGGGGAAGGGTGAGGAAAAGGGAGTGGGAGAGGGAAAGCGGGTCGCAGCCTGCGGAGGTGCGCGTAGCGGGCCTCCGCCGCCGGAGGCTGCGGCCCGCGCGGCGCCCGCGGGGCCCCCAAATACCATAAATATAATTACGCACGGGGATTTTTTGGGAGGGTTAATAAGCGGCGGA
>USBO01000079.1 GCA_900552955.1 uncultured Alistipes sp. | reverse complement strand
CGGTCTTCGGGTGGTAGAGTTTGTAATAGTTCAGCGGTTCGGCCGGATCGCCCAGCGTTTCGCAGAGCGAGGAGATGCGGTGGTAGAGCAGATAGAGTTTCTGCGACTGCCGGCGGCCGGCGGCCGCAGCGACCCCCTGCCGCATCATCTCCAGCGCCTCGGCGTACCGGCCGCTCTCCTCGAGATAGCGCCCGTATCCGAGGTGGGCGTCGATGTCCGAGAACCGCCCCGTGTCGTTCCCCTCCGCGAGCGCCTTGCGGTAGCTGCGCACGGCCTCCTCCTTTCGTCCGAGCGCCATGAGGATGTCGCCGTACCGGGCGTAGACTCCCCGCTGGTCGGAGTAGGCGGCGGCCAGAGGCAGCGCATCCTCGATGTACGTCAGCGCACGGTCGTAGTGCCCCAGCATGTAGTGCATGTAGGAGGTGATGACCGCACCCGTGAAGCGCATGAATTCGTTGCGGTGCTCCCGCCCCGATTCGTAGACTTCGACGGCGTAGCGGAGCCCCGCCGGATCGTTGCGGAAGTAGTGTGCAAGGGCGAGATTGCTCTTCAGCGGGAAGATCCGGCTGACGTCGCCGCTGAGCTCCGCATAGCGGAGCCCCTCCATCAGGTGCGTGAGCCCTTTCCCGTAATCCATCCTGCGGAAGAGGGCGTGCGAGCCCAGCAGGTTGTGGATCGTCGCCAGCGCCCAGCAGTCCCGCCGGCGCCCGGCCAGCGCGAGCGCCTCGTCGATCGAGGCCTCGATCGAATCGGTCTCTCCCGTGGCCAGATAATGGCTCTGGGCCAGATAGACCAATCCGTAGAGATAGGCTCCGGTGTCGCCCGCAGCCCTCCCCGAATCCCGCAATGCGATGGAGAGCTCCGTCGACGTGCGGGTATCCTGCCGCTCGAAGCTGGCCCTGATCCTGTGGATGTGGGCCGTCAGGCGGCCGTCGATGTCGTTGTGCGGCGGCGCGCCGTGCTGGCATGCTTCGTCCGGGCGGCATGCCGAGAGCATCAGCAGTGCCGCGAGGATGCTTCGTCCGATGTACCTGACCATATCCCGTGACCTTTGTGTCGTCGTATCGGCCGGGGCCCTCTGCGCGGCCCCGTCACGCCTTCACAGCATCCACCCGCGCCCAGCCGTCGCGCAGCGCATGCCCCGTGACGGCGAAGCCCGTTGCGCGCGCCGCATCGGCCAGCACGGGGATGTCGGCCTCCAGAATTCCGCTCATCAGCAGCCGTCCGCCCTGCCGGAGCGCGGCGGCATAGGCCGGCAGGTGGGCCAGCAGGATGTTGCGGTTGATGTTGGCCGCGATGAAATCGTAGTGCCGGCCGGCGATCGCAGCCACGTCGCCCAGCAGGGGCGTGACCCGATCCGCGACGCCGTTGCTGCGGATGTTCTCGGCGCAGTTGGCATAGGCCCATTCGTCGATGTCGACCGCATCGACCGCATCGGCGCCGCCGAGGGCGGCCACGATGGCCAGCACGCCCGTGCCGCTGCCCATGTCGAGGCCGCGCAGCCCCGCGAGATCGAGATCGAGCAGCCCTGCGGCCATCAGGCAGGTCGTGGCGTGGTGCCCCGTGCCGAACGACATCTTGGGCATGACGATCACCTCCATCGGCGTGGCCGCAGGGGCGTGGAACGGCGCACGGATCGTGAGCCTCCCGTCGACCTCGACGGGGGTGAAATTGCTTTCCCACAGCGCGTTCCAGTTCTGCGACTCGATACATACGAAGGTGGCGCCTTCGACGCCGCAGCGGGCCAGCAGCGCATCCACTTCGCCTTTGCATCCGGCCAGCCGTTCGCTGGGAATGTAGGCTTTGAGCCGTGCGCCCTCCTGCTCGAAGCTCTCGAAGGGGAAGTCGGCCAGTTCGGCCGTAAGGATCTCCGCCTGTCCGGCATCGGCGGCGTCGAGCGTCAGTTCGATATAATCCATATTATGTAAAATTATTTGCTAACTTTGCCTCAGCAAAGTTAGGGATAATATGGCAGAAAACAGCACACGCTGGCTGGAAATCGCCCGCCGGTACCGCACCTACATCATGCTCGAGAAACGTCTCTCGGCCAACACGGTCGAGTCCTACATGCGCGATCTGAGGGAGTTCATGCACTTCGTGCTGCGGATGTGGGACGTGCCGCCGCGCAAGGTCGAGTCGCAGATGATCGAACGCTACATGGCGCGGCTCTACGACCTCGGCCGGGAGAAGAGTTCGCAGGCGCGGGCGCTGAGCGGTCTGAAGAGCTTCTTCAACTACCTGCTGCTCACCGATGCGATCGAAAATTCGCCCGTCGAGTTCGTCGAGGCGCCCAAGTTCGGCCGCCGGCTGCCCGACGTGCTGTCGACCGGCGAGATAGACCGGATCCTCGCCACGATCGACCGTACGACGACCAAGGGGCTGCGCGACAGCGCGATGCTCGAACTGCTCTACTCGTGCGGGTTGCGCGTCTCGGAGCTGACGTCGCTGCGCGTGGGCGATCTCTTCTTCGGCGAGGGGTACATCCGCGTGATCGGCAAGGGCGACAAACAGCGGCTCGTGCCGGTGAGCGACGTCGCGCGCGAAAAGGTTCACGCCTATCTCGATCGCCGCACGGGGAGTCGTTCGGGCGAGGAGACTCTCTTTCTGAACAACCGCGGCAAGCGGCTGTCGCGCGTGATGGTCTTCACCGTCATCAAACAGGCCGTGCTGCGCGCCGGCATCGACAAGCAGGTCAGCCCTCACACCTTCCGCCACTCGTTCGCCACGCATCTGCTCGAAGGGGGCGCTTCGATCCGGCAGGTGCAGGAGATGCTGGGGCACGAGAACATCTCCACGACCGAGATCTATACGCATCTCGACCGCGAGCGCCTGCGCGAGACCGTCGAACGCTGCCTGCCGATGCGGTAGGAGCGGCGGTTCAGTCTCCTGTTTTCGATTTGCGGCGCTGCGGCGGCATCCGGTGCCGCTCGGGGCGGCCGGTGCGCTGCTGCGGCCGGAAGAAATAGCCCTTCTGCCGCCGTTTCTCCTCCTGCGACCGCGCCACATAGACCTTTTCGCCCGTGTAGGGATTCTCGCCCGTGTAGAACATCACCGACGAGAGGGTCATCGGCGTGGGGGTCAGATCCTGCACCTGTTCGAGCGTGAAGTGGAGCCGCCCGAGCACCTTGCCCGCCAGCGCCTGCATGTCGCGTTCGGTGCAGCCCGGGTGCGACGAGATGAAGTAGGGGATCAGCTGATAGTTGAGGCCGTTGCGGCGGCAGATCGTGCGGAAGTCGTCGTTGAGGCGCTCGAACTGTGCGAAGGGCGGTTTGCGCATCAGCGCCAGCACCCGCTCCTCGGTGTGCTCGGGCGCCACTTTGAGCCGTCCCGAGGTGTGATGCCGGATCACCGTTTCCAGATAGCCGCTGTCGTCGAACAGATCGTAGCGGATGCCGCTGCCGATGAAGGCCTTCTTGACCCCCTTGACGGCGCGGATCTTGGCGTAGAGGTCGAGCAGCGGCCGGTGGTCGTTGTTCAGGTTGGGACACGGGTGCGGATGGAGGCACGACGGACGGCGGCAGCCGGCGCAGCGCGTGCGGTCGCGGCCGCCCATGCCGTACATGTTGGCCGAGGGGCCGCCGATGTCGGAGAGATAGCCCCGGAAGTCGGGCATCGCGGCGATGCGGCGCACCTCGTCGAGGATCGACCGTTCCGACCGCGTGTGGACGAACTTGCCCTGATGCGCCGAGATGGTGCAGAAGGCGCAGCCGCCGAAGCAGCCGCGGTGAATATTGACCGAGTGGCGGATCATCTCCCACGCCGGAATGTCGCCCTTGCCGCGGTAGCGCGGGTGGGGCGCCCGTTCGTAGGGGAGGTCGAACGAGCGGTCGAGCTCCTCGGTCGAGAGCGTCGCGTTGGCGGGGTTGACCACCACGTAGCGGTCGCCCGCGGGTTCGACCAGCACGGTGTGCGGCTCCATGAGGTTGCTCTCGGTCTCGATCCGGCGGAAGTTCTCGGCGAAGGCGCGCGGGTCGGCCAGACACTCCTCGTGGGAGCGGAGCGTCAGCCGGTCGCCGAGCCGCTCGACATAAGTGCGGTCGGCCAGAAAAGCCACCTGCCGGATTTTGCGCAGCAGTTTGGCGTTGTAGCCGTTGCGCATCGCGGCGGCCACCTGCTGCACCACCCGCTCGCCCATGCCGTAGATGAGCAGGTCGGCGCCGCTGTCGATCAGGATCGAGGGTTTGAGCCGGTCCTGCCAGTAATCGTAGTGGGTGAGCCGCCGCAGCGAGGCTTCGATGCCGCCCACGACCACCGGCGTGTGTGGGTAGAGTTGTTTGAGGATGCGCGTGTAGGTCTCGACGGCGTAGTCGGGGCGGAAGCCCGCCGCGCCGCCCGGGGTGTAGGCGTCGTTGCTGCGCAGCCGCTTGTTGGCCGTGTAGTGGTTGACCATCGAGTCCATCGCGCCGGCCGTCACGCCGAAGAAGAGACGCGGCGTGCCGAACTTGCGGAAATCGCGCAGGTCGTCGCGCCAGTTGGGCTGCGGAACGATGGCCACGCGGTAGCCCTCGGCCTCCAACAGGCGGCCGATGACCGCGGCGCCGAAGGCCGGATGGTCGATGTAGGCGTCGCCCGTGAAGAGCACGACGTCCACCGAGTCCCAGCCCCGCTGGCGGGCCTCCTTGAGGGTGGTGGGCAGAAAAGCCATGTGATCGGTAGTCTTCGTTATACGGTTTCCGGTTCGTGACCGCGGTTATCCCAGCAGGATGCCGGCCGTGAGCAGAATCCCGAATATCAGGATGTTGCGGGCCGTCTCGGCCAGGCAGACGTTGAGCGCTTCGCCGCGGTCGGTGCGCACCATCCTGCGCCATGTCCGCAGGTGCAACGCAAGGTAGGGCAGCGGCAGCAGCGCCGCCCACGTCCGTCCGTCGGCGAGCAGCGTGAGGCAGAGCGCCGCGGCCCCCGTGCCGAGGGCGAAGTAGCCCCAGCGCCCGAAGGCGGCGCCCAGCACGACGACCAGGGTGCGCTTGCCGCAGCGGGCATCCTCCTCCCGGTCGCGGAAGTTGTTTATCATCAGCATCGTGTCGATGACGAGTCCGCAGGCCAGCGCGACGGTGGTGACCTCCGTCGTCCAGTCGCCGGTCTGGAGGTAATAGGTGAATCCCACGGGGATGAGGCCGAAGAACAGGATGACGGCGATGTCTCCCATGCCGTGGTAGGCCAGCGGCCACGGCCCTGCGGTGTAGAGGTAGGCGAAGAGGATGCAGGCCAGTCCCGTGCCGACCAGCTCCCAGCCGCCGTAGCGCAGCGTGCCGTGTGCGAGGGCCCATGCGAGCGCCCCGCAGCCCGCGAGACAGCCCGCGAGCGTGAAGGCCGCGATGCCCGCCTTCACAGCCGGCAGCGTGATGTACCCTTTGGCCAGGGCGCGGTCGGGGCCCAGCCGGTCGGGGCGGTCGGCCCCATTGCGGAAATCACAGAGGTCGTTGACCAGATTGGCCGTGCACTGCATCGTCAGCGCGAAGAGCAGACATGAAACGGCAGGCAACCAGCGGAACGCTCCGTCGGAGAGGGCCATCGCCGAAGCTGCGAGGATCAGAATGACGGAGTTGCCGAGCGAGTAGGGCCTGACGGCCAGCAGCCACGCGCGCGGGGAGTCGGTTTTCATAGCGGAAGTTTTTACGGTGCGGCGCCGTCCGCGGTCGCTGCGGCCGGCAGCCGCCGGTGCGGTGCCTCTCCGGTCTCTACAACTCGCTCTCCTTGAGGCGCTCGGCGTTCTCTGCCACGATCAGGTGGTCGATGCAGTCCTGAATGTCGCCGTCCATGAAGGCCGAGAGGTTGTAGATCGTATAGTTGATGCGGTGGTCGGTGATGCGTCCCTGCGGATAGTTGTAGGTGCGGATCTTGGCCGAACGGTCGCCCGTCGAGACCATCGTCTTGCGCTTGGAGGCGATCTGGTCGAGGTATTTCGAGTATTCGAGGTTGAAGACGCGCGTGCGCAGCTCCTCGAACGCCTTGTCGAAGTTCTTCAACTGCGATTTCTGGTCCTGGCACTGCACGACGATACCCGTCGGGATGTGCGTCAGGCGGATAGCCGAGTAGGTCGTGTTGACCGACTGTCCGCCCGGGCCCGAGGCGCAGAAGATGTCCTTGCGCACGTCGTTCATCGAGATCTCGACGTCGAACTCCTCGGCTTCGGGCAGCACGGCCACCGATGCGGCCGATGTGTGGACGCGGCCCTGCGTCTCGGTGGCGGGGACGCGCTGCACGCGGTGGACGCCCGACTCGTACTTGAGCGTGCCGTAGACGTTCTGCCCCGTGACCTTGAGCACCACCTCCTTGTATCCGCCGGCCGTGCCCTCCGAGAAGGAGGTCACCTCGTAGCGCCACCCCTTCGACTCGATGTATTTGGTGTACATGCGCATCAGATCGCCGGCGAAGAGCGCCGCTTCGTCGCCGCCCGTGCCGCCGCGGATCTCCATGATGGCGTTCTTCGAATCCTGCGGATCCTTGGGGATGAGCAGCAGTTTGATCTCCTCCTCCATGCGTTCGATGGCGGGCTCGAGTTCGGCCACCTCCTCGCGGGCCATTTCGCGCATCTCCTCGTCCTTGTCGTTCAGGAGCACGTCCTTCGCCTCGGCGAGGTTGGCAAGCGCCGTGCGGAAGCGCTCCGAGGTCTCGATGATGGGCTCCAGCTCCTTGTAGTCCTTGTTCAACTGCACGAACTGTTTCACGTCGGCGATCACTTCGGGGTCGGTGAGCTTCTGCCCCAGCTCCTCGTATTTGAGTTTCAGGCCGTCGAGACGCTGAAGGATTGAATTGTCTGCCATAGTTGTCGTTCTCTTGTCGATTCGGGGACAAAGATACGAATAAGCGAGGGCAAAAGCAAGCTCGCTTGCATTTTGCCGAGCGGAAGTATCTAAGGCGCAGCCAAAGGACGAATAAGCGAGGGCAAAAGCAAGCTCGCTTGCATTTTGCCGAGCGGGAGTGTCTGGGGCGCAGCCGATGCCGCGTCTCAGTCGGCTGCCGGAGCAGGGAGCGTTGCGAGCCAGTCGAGTACGTCGGCGCGCCAGGCGTTGCGGTACGCACGCGAGGGGTGGAACCCACCGCCGTGGCCGCCCTCGGGATAGATGTGGAGCGAGCAGCCCTTCACGCCGTTGCGTTTGAGCGCCTCGTAGAACAGCGTGCTGTTGACGGGCGGGACGGTGCGGTCGTCGTCGGCAAGGATCAGCAGCGTGGGCGGTGTGGTCGCCGTCACGCGGTTCTGCAATGACCACCGCTCCTCGTCGTCGGCCGTGCGTCCGGTGCCGAGCAGATGATCGAACGAACCTTTGTGACATTTGCCCGGCTCGGCCGTGATGACAGGGTAGATCAGCACGGCAAAGGCGGGCCGCACCGCTTCGGGCAGCATCGTGGCGGCTGATCCGGCCAGATGTCCGCCGGCCGAGAAGCCCATGATGCCCACGCGTGCGGGGTCGACGCCATACTCGCCGGCATGGTCGCGGATGTAGCGCAGAGCTGCCTCCGTGTCCTCGAGCGGCACTTCCCGATGGCCGTTGGGAAGTCGGTATTTGAGCGCCACGACCGTGATGCCCTCGGCCGAGAGCCACTCGCCGACCTCGTCTCCTTCGCGCTGCATGGCTACCAGGCGGTAGCCGCCGCCAGGGCAGACGACGACGGCCTGCCCCGTCGCCTTGTCGCGTGCGGCCGGATAGATGTGCAGTTCGGTTTCGACGATGTTGGAGATACGGCCCCTCTCTTCGGTTTCGGGGGCCGTGATCCCGTTGGAGTGGGGCGCCGAGGCGTTGTCCCACAGTTTGACCACCCGGACTTCGGCCGAGGCGGTCAGCGCGGCTGCGAGTGCGGCCAGCGTGAACAGTCGTTTCATGGTTTTTCGGTTCGTTTTATGGGTTCGGTTTTCGGTCGGTTATGGTTGCTGCTTCACAGGACGATATTGATGATCTTGCCCTTGACGACGATCACCTTCTTCGGGGCCTTGCCGTCGAGCCATTTGGCGGCGGCGGGCTGCGCGA
>USBO01000078.1 GCA_900552955.1 uncultured Alistipes sp. | reverse complement strand
CCGAAGGCACGGAAGCCTTCAACAACAACGTCATCCGGAAGGCTGCCGACGAGCGGGGCATCCAGTCCGACCTGAACTATCCCGTCAGGCTGGCGCAGGAGACGGCCCAGGCTTACGGCATCACGATCGTCCCGGGCGCCGAGGTCACCCGCGAACCGGTCGCCTACGGCCACTACAATGCGCTGTTCACCACCGACAACAACGCCATCTACGCCCCCGACGCCCTGCAATCGCTGCGCAACGCCAAGGCGCAGGGCGCACTGGTGATGCACAACCACCCGGGCTGGCGCCGCAAGAGCCTCGATCATCCCGAATTCGAGGTGGCGGCCTACGGCGAGGGGCTCATCGACGGCATCGAGATCATGAACGGCGGCGAATTCTACCCCAAAGCCATCGCACGCGCCCATGAAAAGAACCTCTTCGTGGCGGCCAACACCGACATCCATGACTCGGCGACCGAGACCTACCGCGCACAGGGTCACCGCCGCAACATGACGCTCATCTTCGCCACGGAGAACACGCTCCCTGCGCTGCGCGAGGCGATCGAAGCACGCCGCACGCTGGCCTACTCCTTCGGCACACTGGCCGGCGACGAACAACTGCTCAAGGACCTCTTTACGGCATCGGTCGGGATCAGAACGCTCCGCACCGACGCGCACGGCCGCCGCACGGTGGCGCTGACCAACCGTACTTCGGTGCAGTAC
This sequence comes from uncultured Alistipes sp., assembly GCA_900552955.1. GTDB lineage: Bacteria > Bacteroidota > Bacteroidia > Bacteroidales > Rikenellaceae > Alistipes. The sequence continues at coordinate 7,315 of USBO01000078.1, read as the reverse complement.
GTGCTGTGCGTGCCCGGGCAGAACCCGTTCATCCTCAAACCCTTCTCGACCGTCACGATGAACGTCGCCAAAGACGCGCCGCTGCGTCTGAGCGTCGAGAATATGTGGTGCTCCGAGCAGGATCACCCGCTCGTCGAGATTGCGCTGTAGAGACTCCCGTCCCATCCATCCGAACGCCGTGCAGTCCGTCTGTACGGCGTTCGGTCGTTCGTGAGCCCGTCCCTGCGGCCCTGGCACGCGGTTTGCACGGTACGGAGACAATGAACCTTATAAATTCGAGGAGGAAGATTATGATGCCTGTCATAAAGAATCAGAACTGGTTGCCGAGTCTGTTCAACGACTTTTTCGGCGACGACTGGATGGGAATGCAGCACAAACACGCTTCGGTGCCCGCGATCAACATCATCGAAAACGAAAAGGATTTCCGCGTGGAGCTCGCCGTGCCGGGCACGACGAAGGAGGACTTCAAAGTCAACGTGACCGCCGACAACGAGCTGGTCATCTCGCTCGAAAAGCGCGACAGCAAGGAGGAGAGCGAGCCGCAGGGCGAGGCCGACGCGCCGACGCGCGACGACCGCCGAGGCACCTACCTGCGCCGCGAGTTCTCCTACACGTCGTTCCAGCAGCGTTTCTCGCTGCCCGAGGATGTCGACCGCCGCAAGATCTCGGCCAAGGTCGAGAACGGCGTGCTGACGATCGACCTGCCCAAGAAGGAGGTTACGCAGACCGCTCCGGTCTCGCAGGAGATCGAAATCGGCTGACACGCCCCCTGCCGCAACACCGAGAGGAGGCTCCGCCGTGCGGGGCTTCCCTTTTTTCATCGTCGGGCGGACGGCCCGCCGCCGTCCGAACCGCACACACCGTAAACGCACGCACCATGAAACCCATCGTCGCCTTCTTCGGCACGCAGCCCTACGAACAGGAGTCGTTCGACGCACAGAACCGCGACTTCGGCTTCGAGTTCCGCTACTTCAAGGGCCACCTCAACCGCCAGACGGCCGTCGCCACGCACGGCGCGCAGGCGGCTTGCATCTTCGTCAACGACACGGCCGACGCGGCGGTGATCGGCGAGCTGGCACGCAACGGCGTGCAGCTGCTGGCGCTGCGCTGCGCCGGCTACAACAACGTCGATCTCGAGGCCGCGCACGCCCGCGGCATCCCCGTGGTGCGCGTACCGGCCTACTCGCCCTCCGCCACGGCGGAGTACACCGTGGCGCTGATGCTCTCGCTCAACCGCAAGATTCCGCGCGCGAGCTGGCGCACGCGCGACGGCAACTTCTCGTTGCAGGGGCTCATGGGTTTCGACATGAACGGCAAGACCGCCGGCGTCGTGGGCACAGGCAAGATCGCCCGCATCGTCATCCGCATCCTGCTCGGATTCGGGATGCAGGTGTTGGCCTACGACCTCTTCCCCGACGACCGTTTCGCCCGCCAGACGGGCATCACCTACGTCCCGCTCGACGAGCTGTACCGCCGTTCGGACATCATCACGCTCCACTGCCCGCTCACCGAAGCCACCGAGCACCTCATCGACGAAGATTCGATCGCCCGCATGAAACGCGGCGTGATGATCGTCAACACGGGCCGCGGAGGTCTCATCCAGACCGAGGCGCTGATCGAAGGGCTCAAGAGCGGGCAGATCGGGTCGGCGGGACTCGACGTCTACGAGGAGGAGAGCGACTACTTCTACCAGGACCGCTCCGACACGATCATCGGCGACGACACGCTGGCGCGGCTGCTGCTCTTCCCCAACGTGATCGTCACCTCGCATCAGGCCTTCTTCACGGCCGAGGCGATGCACAACATCACCCGCACCACGCTGCAGAACATCCGCGACTTCTTCGACGGGCGGCCCCTCGTCAACGCCGTCACGAAGTAACGCGCACGGCCGCCGCATCTCGTCGGGATGCGGCGGCCGTTTCTCCATGCAGGAGTTCCCCTATCGTTCCACGCCCCAGCCGCCGCCCAGCGCCTTGTAGAGGTCGACCAGCGCCAGGTGCTCGTCACGCACGGCGTTGCTCAGCCCGATCTGCGCGTCGAAATAGCGCCGCTGCGCGTCCAGCACGTCGAGGTAATTGATGACTCCGTTGAAATATTGCAACTGCGCCAGCTCCACGTACTTCTGCGCCGCCTGTTGCAGTTCGCGCTTCAGCGCCGCCGCCGTACGGACGTTGCGGAAGGTCACCACCGCATCGTTGACCTCGCGGAAGGCCGTCAGCACGCGTTGCTCGTAATCGAGCCGTGCCGCTTCGCAGGCGGCCTGCGCCGCCTCGTAATTTGCCTTTTTCCGGCCGAAGGCGAAGATCGGCGCCGCGAGCGTCCCGCCCACATAGGAGAAGGGCGACGAGAAAAGGCCCTTGAGGTCGTCGTTCTCCCATCCGCCCGTAAGGCCGAAGGTGATGCGCGGAAAACGGTCGGCAAAGGCCATCCCCATCGCCGCTTCGGCCGCACGCAGCGTCTGCTCGCTGCGGCGCAGGTCGGGACGCCGCCTGAGCAGCTCCGACGGCAGCCCCACCGGCAGTCGTTCGGGCAGCCGCGCCTGCATCTCCATCGTCCGGCGGTCGATGCGCATTGTGGGATAGGCGCCCGCCAGCAGGGCGATCTGATGCTCCTTGAGCGCGATGCGGCTCTCGAGCCCCGGGATGAGCGTGGCCGTCGTGGCCAGTTCGACCTTCGCCTGCTGCAACGCCGTCTCGGAGGTCAGGCCGCCTTCGAACCGCAGCCGCGCCTGCCGCACCCCCTCCTTGCGGGTCTGGAGCGTACGGCGCACGATGCTCAGCTCCTGATCGAGCGCCACGAGTTCGTAGTAGGCGGTCGCCACCTCGGCCACGAGCGTCATCTGCAACGCCCGCTGCGCCTCGACCGATGCCAGGTACTCGGCCACGGCGCGCCGGTTGGCCCAGCGCAGATTGCCCCACAGATCCAGCTCCCAGGCCAGCGAAACCTTGACGTCGAATTCGGCGTCGTCCTTCGCCGCCGCACCGCTGTAGTCGTTGTGTTCGGTGTCGGCGGCCAGTTGTCCCGTCAGCGAGGGCAACTGAGCGGCCTTCGCCACGCGTCCCAGCGCACGCATGCGACGCACATCGGCCGCCGCCGCCAGCATGTCCCTGTTGCGTTCGAGCGTGCGGCCGATCAGCGCCGTGAGTGTCGAATCGGCATAGACGCTCCACCACGCCCTGTCGGCCAGCGTCAGCGAGTCGGTCGTCCCCGCCACGACAGCGGCAGGCAGCTCCGGCTCGGGACTCACGATCCGGCGGCGTCCCAGCATACAGGAGGTGCAGAGCAGGACGATGCCCGTCAGCAGCGCTCCGCGAAGGATATCAGCTCTTTTCATGATGCACTCGTTTGAATTTGTCCTTGATGCGGTAGACCCACACGAAGAAGAAAGGCACGAAGACGATGCCCACGGTGATGGCCACCAGCATCCCGAAGAAGACACCCGTGCCGATCCCCTGACGGCTCGCCGAGCCCGGCCCCGAGGCGAAAACCAGCGGCAGCATGCCCAGGATGAAGGCCAGCGAGGTCATCACGATCGGACGGAAGCGCAACCGTGCGGCGTGGAGTGCCGCCTGCTCCAGATCGGCGCCGCAGTCGACCCGCTCCTTGGCGAATTCGACGATCAGGATGGCGTTCTTGGCCACCAGACCCACCAGCATCACCAGTCCGATCTGGAAATAGATGTTGTTCTCCAGCCCGCACAGCCAGTTGCCCACATAGGCGCCCAGCCCCGCGATCGGCAGCGACAGGATCACCGCCACCGGCACCGACCAGCTCTCGTACTGCGCGGCGAGGAACAGGAAGACGAACAGCAGGGCCAGCGCAAGCACCACGCCCGTCTGACCGCTGGCGTGCTTCTCCTGATACGACAGGCCGCTCCATTCGACGCCGATGTTCGGCGGGAGATGCTGCTGCACGATCCGCTCGAGCGCCTCCATCGCCTGCCCCGAACTGTAGCCGGGCGCCGCCTCGCCCGAGACGGTCGCGGCGTTGAACATGTTGAAGCGCCGGATCGTCCCCGGACCGGTGGTGTAGTTCGTCGTGCCGAGCGCCGTGACGGGGATCATCGCGCCGCCCGTTCCGCGCACGTAGAAGAGATCCAGATTGCTCTGATGTGCACGGTAAGGCGCTTCGGCCTGGATGTAAACGCGATAGATGCGGTTGAACATGTTGAAGTCGTTGACGTAGACCGAACCCGTGAAGGTCTTGAGCGTCGAGAAGACATCCGCCATCGAGACACCCAGCAACTGCGCCTTGTCGCGGTCGACATCGTAGTAGAGCTGGGGAATGTCGCCCTGCATCGACGCCGACAGGCCCGCCAGTTCGGGCTGCCGCGCAGCGTAGTGCAGCAGCGTGTCGACGGCCTGCTGCAGATCGGCGTAGCTGCGGTCGCCGCGCGCTTCGAGCACCATCTCGAAACCGCCGGAGGTGCCCAGCCCGGGGATGACGGCCGGCGAACTGAGATAGACCTTGCTCTCGGGATAGCGCGACAGCTCGTCGCGCACCTGCTCCATCAGCATGCCGATGCTCTCCGACGTGCGGTCGTCCCACGGCTTGAGGATCACGGTCAGCTGGCTGCGCGCCTGGCTGCTGCCCAGCCGGGGCGACGACCCCGTGACATTGAGCACGTATTCCACGTCGGACAGCCCCATGAGGTACTCCGTCGCACGTTCCGTCACGCGGCGCGTGCGCTCGAGCGTCGCCCCCTCGGGCAGCTCCAGCTCGACGGTGAAGTAGCCCTGATCCTCCTTGGGCATGAAACTCTGCGGCGAGATGCGGTTCATCAGCCAGATGCCCGCAAGCACGACGCCGAAGACCGCCAGCATCCGCCGCGAATGGCGCAGGCTGGCGCGGATTCCGCGCTGGTAAATCGTGTTGCCGCGCCGCAGCCAGTAGTTGATCCGCCGGAAGAGCTTGGGCTTGCGGCGGCCTCGCTGCGGACGCAGGAAATAAGCGCACATCACCGGACTGAGCGTCAGCGCCACGACGGTCGAGATGATGACCGACACGGCGATGGTGACGGTAAACTGCCGGTAGAGCTGCCCCGTGATGCCGGCCAGGAAGCTCACCGGCACGAAGACGGCGCACAGCACCAGCGACATGGCGATGAGCGCACCGCCCAGCGACGCCATCGCCCGCTTGGTCGCCTCGTACGGCGACAGCCGCTCGTGTTCCATGATGCGTTCGACGTTCTCGACCACCACGATGGCGTCGTCCACCACGATACCGATGGCCAGAATCAGACCCAGCAGCGTCATCATATTGAGCGAGAAGCCGAAAACGAGCATCACACCGAACGTTCCGATGAGCGAGATGGGCACCGCCACGATCGGAATGAGCGTCGCGCGCCAGTTCTGCAACGAGAGATAGACCACCAGAATCACCAGCAGCAGCGCTTCGAACAGCGTGCGATAGACGTGGTGGATCGACTGCGAGATGTAGGTCGTCATGTCGAACGGAATCTGATAGGAGATTCCCTCGGGGAAGTTGCGGCTGATCTCCTCCATGGCCGCCTTCACGGCATCGGCCACCTCCATGGCGTTGGCACCCGGCAGCATGTTGATATTGAGCACGGCGGCATTCCCGCCGTCGATACCGCTCTCGGTGCTGTAGGACGACGCTTCGAGCGAGATCCGCGCCACGTCGCGCAGGCGGATGATCGAACCGTCGGGATTGGCCCGCACGACGATCTGTTCGAATTCGTCCACCGACGACAGACGTCCCTGCGCCGTGATGGGTATCGTTACGTCCACTCCCTCGATCGGCGTTTCGCCCAGTACGCCGGCGGCCGACTCGCGGTTCTGGTCCTTGAGCACCGATTGCAGGTCCTTGACCGTCAGGCCGAGGTCGGACGACTCCTGGAAGGAGAGGTTCAGCGTTTCGGCGGCAAAGAAGAGCTCCTCCGGCTCCTGTACCTCCACGCTAGTCGTGCCGAGCACGGTCTTGCCCTGCAGAAGCTGAGCCGTCACGGTGCCGCACTTGCCGTTCGAGCGGAACAGGCCGTTTGCGTCGATGGTGCCGAAGCTGCTGTCTTCAAGCCTCCAGCTCACGTTAGCAGGCAGGTCGGCAGGATAGCCGTTGGAGTCGACGCCCGTAGCCGTGAACTGCACGGAAGCGCCCGCAAGGAAGAGGTCGTTCTTCGGCGAGAGCGCGGCGTGGTCAAAGCGGCCGGTCGGCTGCGCCGTCGAGACGATCATCAGCGTCGAGGCGACAACGCGCTCGGGACCGTCGGACGGGTGGTTCTGGATGGTGAGCTTATTGCTGCCCTCGTGGCGGGAGGCGTAGGTCGCGGAGCCGCCGCCGTCGAGGTAGATGGCTTTGACGCAGCCCTGCGCCTGCAGGACCTCGGCCATTTCATAGACGGTCATGCCGTCGGACAGGCCCTGACGGCCGTCAGCCATGAAGATGACGAGCGTGCCATCCGCCTTCAGACCGATGGAGTTGCGGGGAGCCTTATAGCTTGCGTCCAGGCCGCTCTGGATTTGTCCGTCCTTCAGCAGCCAGAACGGGCCGGAGATGGCTTCCGCGACGTCATCCGTGGGGGTTCCGTAGTCGCGGATGTCATAGCTGCCGTCCTTCAGAACGGCGAAATACGGCTCGAGCCAGTCGTCGTTCTCGTGTGTCTGGATGAGGTGGCCTTCCATGATAAGATAGCCGCGGCACTGTGCCGTCTGCATATTATAGTAGTCGGCGTTCACAGCCGTAACGACGGTCTCGCCCGTTGCGGCCTCGTAGGCTGCCGCCTGAGACGTGGTCGTCTTCAGATCCCAACCGAGGTTCTTCGCAGTCTCCGCGCGGCTCTCGGCCGTGCTGCCCGCCGTGTAGTAGTTGGGATAGGATGCCTTGAGCTTCACGGAAGCACCGGGGGTGATGGTGGCCATATAGCCGAGCACCTGTGCGCTGCCGCTGGCATTGTTCAGAATGACCTGCGATTCCGTCAGGCCGTTCACGATCGGATAGTTTGTCTGCGAGATCAGGACCTTATCGGCCGGGGCGCTGAAGTCCGGGTCGGAGCCCGCCGCAAATGCGGCCGGAAGCAGGCCGGTGAGCAGCGCGCAGACAAGCAGGGTACACAAGATCCGCCGGATGACCGGCATTCTTCTGCTGACCATGATGTACTGTCCTCCTAATGAATTGATGGAAGGAAGTTCCTTCTTCGACATGAAATGTCAGTTGCATGATAGCATACGAGGCGGGAAGTGTCAAGCGAGGCCGCCGGAAGTTGTGAATAGTGCACAAAAATGCAGCCAAATATTTGGAAACAACGCTGATCGACCGGTGGCATGTGTTCTAGCTGATGTGATGTTAAATTCTTGTT
>USBO01000077.1 GCA_900552955.1 uncultured Alistipes sp. | reverse complement strand
AATGTCGATTCCTATCTGACCTACGCTCACAGCTGGAACAAGGAGCACAATTTCAAGGCTGTGGCAGGTATGAACTACGAGAAGTACCGCCTCGTGGACAACATCGTCGAACAGTTCGGCGTGGGCAGCGACCAGCTCGACTCGTTCAACTCGGTCAACGACGACACCTACTGGCAGGTGTCGCAGGATATCTCGGCCTACAAGACGCTGGGCTTCTTCGGCCGCATCAACTACGACTACAAGGGCAAGTACCTCTTCGAGGCGTCGCTGCGCGCCGACGGCACGTCGCGCTTCGCCAAGAAGGATCGCTGGGGTTACTTCCCCTCGGTGTCGGCCGGCTGGCGCTTCACCGAAGAGCCCTTCATGAAGGGGACGCGCAGTTGGTGGGACAACGGTAAGATCCGTCTGTCGTACGGTGCGCTGGGCAACCAGCAGGTGAGCAACTATCTCTACCTCCAGACCATCGGCACCGGCACGCTCAACTATCTCTTCGACGACTCGGGCAAGGCCAGCTACGCCTCGGTTTCGGCGCCGATGTCCTCGAATCTGACGTGGGAGACGGTCTGCACCTACAACCTCGGTCTCGACCTGAGCTTCCTGCAGAACCGGCTCTCGTTCACGGGCGACCTCTTCATCCGCGACACGAAGGACATGCTCACGCAGTCGCTCACGCTGCCCTCGGTCTATGGCGCCGCGACGCCCACCGAGAACTGCGCCGACCTGCGCACCAAAGGCTGGGAGCTGTCGGTCACGTGGCGCGACCGGTTCCAGGTGGCCGGCAAACCCTTCCACTACGCCGTGACAGGTCAGATCGGCGACTACCAGACCGAAATCACCAAGTACAACAACCCCACGAAGATCTTCACGAGCAACTACGAAGGCAAGAAACTCGGCGAAATCTGGGGCTATCACGTTCCCAAACTCTTCGACAGCGACGAGGAGGCCGCCGCCTATCAGCAGGCGATCAACAACAGTTCGAACGTCTACCAGCGCATCTACAACATGCAGAACAATCTGGGCAAGCTGATGGCCGGCGACGTGATGTTCGAGGACCGCGACGGCAGCGGCTCGATCGGCACGGGCGCAGGCACGGTCGACGACCCGGGCGACATGATGATCATCGGCAACACCACGCCGCGCTACAGCTACTCGTTCCGCCTCGAGGCGAGCTGGAACGGCATCGACATCTCGGCCTTCTTCCAGGGCGTCGGCAAGCGCGACTGGTACCCCACGGCCAACAAGGACGACATCTACGGCGCCAACCAGTTCTGGCAGCTCTACGGCTACACCATCCCGTCGTTCATCACCTACGACTTCATGGACGACGTGTGGAGCGAGCAGAACCCGGGCGGCTACTTCCCGCGTCTGCGGCCGATCCAGAGCTACAACGGCGGCCCGCTGGGGCAGAACAACGACCGCTACTTGCAGAGCGTGGCCTACCTGCGCTTCAAGAACCTCACGATCGGCTACACGCTGCCCGTGCTGAAGAGGTATTTCCAAAAGCTGCGCATCTACGTCTCGGGCGAGAACCTCTGCTACTGGTCGCCCCTCAAGAGACACTGCAAACTCATCGACCCCGAGCTGGCCATCTCCAGCGGCACCTACAAGGGCGGAACGGGAACGGGCTACACCATGCCGCGCACCTTCTCGTTCGGCGTCGACATCACCTTCTAATAACCTCAAGTCGGAAAGAATATGAAAATCATCTGTAAACTCTTGGCTTTCGGAGCCATCGCACTGAGCGTCGGCGGCTGCGACCTGACCATGCTTCCCGAGGACGAACTCTCGCCCGCCCAATACTTCCGCAACGAGTCGGGGTGGACCTGGACGGCCCTGCGCAAGGTGAACTATTTCGTGCATAACTCGGACAACTGGTCGGACGAGGCGGCCCGCTCGAAGTACGAAGCCGTGGCCAGGTTCTTCCGCGCCTACTTCTATTTCCTCAAGGTGCGCACGTACGGCGACGTGCCCTATTACGATCATGTGCTCGGCTCGGCCGATCCCGACGTCTACAAGGCGCGCGACGACCGCGGCTACGTGATGGACCGCGTGCTGGAGGATTTCGACTTCGCGGCCAGGAACCTCCCGGGGTCGTGGGAGAGCGGCAACACCCGCGTGACGAAGTGGGCCGCACTGGCCTACGCCAGCCGCGCCGCGCTCTACGAGGGGACGTTCCGCAAGTATCACGGCATGGACGATGCCGACAAGTACCTGCGGCAGGCGGCCGCCACGGCAGGGGAGTTCATCTCCGACTCGCCCTTCCGCCTCTACGCCGAAGGTGCGGAACCTTACCGCGAGCTCTTCTACTCGCCCGACGCCAAGACCTGCGAGGTGGTGCTCTGCCGCCGCTACGACAAGGCCTTCGGCATCTCGCACTCGGTGCCCTACAACATCAAGTTCGGCCGCACGAGCCTCACGCGACGCTTCATGAACCACTACCTCATGGCCGACGGCACGCCCTTCACCGACAAGGAGGGCTGGGAGAAGATGCCCTACACCGAGGAGACGCAGGGCCGCGATCCGCGCATGGCGCAGACCGTCCTCTGCCCGGGCTACAAGCAGGTGGAGGCCACCGCTGTCACGCGCAACACCCTCTCGTCGCACACGGGCTACGAGCCGATCAAATTCGTGGGCACGGCCGCCAATTCGGCCACGTCGGGCGCCAGCGCCAGCGACTGGATCCTGATGCGCGCCGGCGAGGTCTACCTCAACTACGCCGAGGCGGTGGCCGAACTGGGAACGATCACGCAGAACGACCTCGACATCTCGGTCAACCTGCTGCGCGAACGCGCCAAGATGCCGAAAATCGACCTCACGAAGACGAAAAAGCCCGATAAGTATCTGCAAGCCTGCTATCCCAACGTGACGAAAGGCGATCACACGGGCATCATCCTCGAAATCCGCCGCGAGCGCACCGTCGAACTGGTCATGGAGGGTCTGCGCTCGTGGGATCTCTTCCGCTGGAACGAGTGCAAGCAGGCGCTGAACCACTACGTCCCGTACCACGGCTGCTACATCCCGGGCCCGGGCACTTACGACATGGACAACGACGGCACGCCCGACCTGGAGCTCTTCACCGAAAAGGCGACCTCCGCCTGCCCCACGAAGTTGCAGATCGGCAAGGACGTAATCCTCAGCGAGTCGACCGAAGGCTACATCGTCGGCTACCCGGGCGTCGTCCACGGCAATAACTGGAGCGACGGGCGCGACTACCTCTGGCCCATCCCCGCCGCGCAGCGCACGCTCAATCATGCGCTGACGCAGAACCCGGGCTGGGAGGACGGTCTCAACTTCTGACCGCCCCGTCCGTACCATCCTGTGCAACGACCGGTAATCCGATGATTACCGGTCGTTTTTTCGTCCGACAGACCACTCCGGCGCCGTCATGCGGACGAAACCCGTGAGAATTACGCCTGCCGAACCGCCGCCGAAAAACCGCCGGCACTATATAAATACCGGTTTTCACTATATATTTTCGCACCTCATCCGATCGAATACCATTGATACACAAAACAATACGTCATTATAGCAACTAAATATACGTATCGCGTCCGAGGCGGGAGAGCAAATTCCGTTATCTTTGTTTGAAGGAATTTTCCAACCATTTCGTTAAGCCGAGCGCAGAGCCGCGATTGCCCGAGCTATGCCGAGACGAGAAATGGACGGATGAAATTCAACCTAAAGTCCAACCTAAATTTATCCTAAAACTCATGAAACATCAATCCTTTCTGCGGTGTTTGCTATGGATGACGGGAATCGCGGTCTGCACGGCATGCACGGACGACGAGCGGCTTCTGCTCGACGCCAAGCCTGCGTTCGACGTGACGCTCGACGGTAAATCCATCCTGGACACCCCGACCCCGCAACCGGTCGAATTCGGACGTTCGCTGCGTTTCGACCTGCTCTGCACCGACGTCGCCTATCTGGAGGCCCTGTCTCCCGAAGGCTGGAACTGCGCGCTGATCGTCAGCGACAACTACCTGACCGTGGCCGCACCCTCTTACGACAACCTGTCGGCCGAGCCGTCGGGCTCCGTCGTTTTCAAGGTCTACGACGCCGCAGGCCGCGCACAGCAATACACGCTGCCCGTCGAGGCGATCGAGAGCGAGATGACCGTCTCCGTCGGCGGGGAGATCGCCGAACGGCAGATCTTCGGACTGGGCAAATCGCGCACCTACACCTATGCGATGAGCGAAAACGCCGAGAGACTGAGTCTCTCGCTGCCCGACGGGTGGCAGTCGCAGATCGACGACAAGACCTTCACCGTCATCGCGCCTGCACCCGACGCCACAGACTTCGCCGAGGAGGGAACCGTCGCAGCGGCAGCGGTTTCGCCGCGCGGCACCAAAGGGGCGCCCGTCTGCATCGACGTCGCCATCTCGCGCGCCGTACCGTCGCTGCACTTCGAGGCCGACACCTATTCGCTGCACTTCGGCCAGACGATCGACATCCCCTTCACCGCCACCGAAGTGGCCCGGGCCACCGTCGAGACGGTTCCCGACGGGTGGGACGTCACCGTTGATCTCGATGCGTCGAAGCTCGTCGTGACAGCCCCCGCCAAAGGCACCGGTACGACGGGCGGCACGCTCGACCTGCGGCTCGTGTCGGCGGCCGAACTCGAAGACGAGGCCGCGGTGACCGTTCGGCTCTACGGCATCGGGTCGCTCGACGAATTCAAGGCGTTCCGCGACCTGCTCGCCGCCGGCGGCGACCCCGCACCCTACCTCATCGACGGCGAGGCGACGCTCACGACCGACATCGAGGTGACGACCGCCGATCTGATCTACGCCGAGGGTTCGGCCAGCAACAACGACCCCACCAAACAGGCGCTGACGCTGGTCAAGGCATTCGGAGGTTACGGTTTCAACGGCGACGGCCACACGATGCATCTGTCGGTCGACATCGACTGCAAGAAATTCGCCCTCTTCTACAAGATCGGCACCGTCAGTTCCACCTCGGCCGAGAAGGACGACCCACACACCAGGATCCACGACCTGAGGCTGACCGGCTCGATCCGTTCGACCTACACCACCACGGCCAAAGATCAGGGCATGCTGCTGGCCGCGCTGGCCTGCTATAACAACGGCGCCGAAGTCTGCAACATCACCAGCGACGTGGCCATCGTCCACGAACGCTCCGACTTCGGATCGGAGAGCGACACCAAGCTCAAGCAGGGCATCATCGCCGGCATCACGGCCACCGACCAGTTCGGCTCGCCGAGCTACGGCAACGTCACCGTCACCGGCGCGATTTCGACCCGAGGCGGCGTTCAGAACATCGGCGGCATCACGGGCACCCTCGCCAGCAACAACGATTACGGCACCTTCACCTACACCGCCTGCGAACACACGGGCGCCATCACCGTCACCCAGTTCTCGGGTCGTCACTCGGACGGTTACATCGGCGGGCTGATCGGCAACTCGCAGAAGCAGCAGCCCCGGCTGACCGACTGCACCAACCGCGGCGATCTGACGATCGACCTGCAGGGCGGAGCGGGCTCCATCCAGAGCTGCGGAGGCATCATCGGCAGCGGTTACGGCACGCTGACCCGCTGCGACAACCACGGCAACATCACCGCCGACGAAGCGGCGCTCAAAGCCGACGGAAAAACCATCGTCAACCGTCGTTACGGCGGACTGATCGGCGGCCAGGGCAACGTATCGACCAAAGACCAGACCGAGGCCCGCCACTTCCTCGCCGAACTGACCGACTGCACCAACTACGGCAACATCAAAGTGTCGAGTTCGATGGTCGGCGGACTGATCGGCTTCACCGAGAAGAACTGGCAGGAGACGGGCATCCTCCGCAACTGCGTCAACGAGGGAACGGTCGAGAGCCTCGCACCGGTGCTCGACATGGGCGGTCTGATCGGCCGGTCGTCGGGCGCAAGTCTCTACGGCTGCACCAACCGCGGCACCATCAAGGGCGCGTCGTCGCGTTGCGCGGCAGGTCTGATCGGCACGATCGGCTGGAGCGACGCCACGCGAACCTACGACATCGACGGCTGCACGAGCGCAGGCGACATCCTGCTTGCGGGCAACAACCCCGAAAAAACCACCACGACCGTTCAGGTGTCGGGACTGATGAACACCTATTTCACGACCCCGGTCGCCTATCGCATCACCGGCTGTACGGTGGATTGCCGGATCGTCGCAGACAACGCCGACATCAATCTCTTCTTCGGCTCCTACAACGGCGGCAAGACCGACAGCTACACGACGGACGCAGCGACCCAGGCAAATTCGCAGCTCCGCCCGTAAACCGTCCGCTCTGCTTCCTCCGGCACGAGCCGCAGGTGCGCAGAGCCTAACAAACGAATCAGACAAACCATGAAAAAAAGCATATTCATTCTGCTCGCAGGGACGCTCCTGACCGTGGGGGGGGGATTTTGGCCCCTGCACTCTCGCCGATAGGAAAGGTACAGGCACAAACCGGAAAATTCACCGTCGACGGCTCGGTCAGGGACGATAAAGGCATGCCCGTCATCGGCGCATCGGTCATCGTCAAAGGCACCAACACGGGTGTCACCACCGATCTCGACGGCAACTTCACACTCGCGGCGCCCTACTCCGAGGCGACGCTCACCGTCTCCTATCTGGGCTATGCCCCGCAGGAGATTCCCATCAACAACCGCACGCATCTCGACATCGTTCTGGTCGAGGATGCCAAAGCCCTCGAAAACGTCGTCGTCGTCGGCTACACCACCCAGAAGAAAGCGACCATCACGGGTTCGGTCTCGACCATCACCACGCGCGAACTGGGTCAGTCGCCCACGGCCAACATCAACAATGCACTGGCGGGTCGTCTGCCGGGTCTGGTCGTCACGCAGCACGGCGGCGGCGAACCGGGCTTCGACGTGGCCAATGTCAACATCCGCGGTGTGGCGACCTACGGCAACGGCAAGGAGCCGATCGTCATCGTCGACGGAATCGAACGCGACATGAGCTACCTCTCGGCCGACGAGATCGAGACCATCACCATCCTCAAGGACGCTTCGGCGACGGCACCGTACGGCATCCGCGGCGCCAACGGCGTAATCATCATCACCACCAAGCGCGGACGCGCGGGCGAGAAGCCGACCGTCGAGTTCAAAGCCTCGGCGGGCATCACCGAACCGGTGAAGTTCCCCAAGTACCTCGGCTCGGCCGACTATGCCGTACTCTACAACGAGGCGCTCATCAACGACAATCCGGGCGCCGACATCAGCCGGCTGTCGCTCTTCACCGGCGAGGCGATCGCCAACTACCGCCGCGCCGCGGGCGACAATTCCGACGGCCTGGGCTACGACTGGGACTATTTCGACTTCATGTTCCAGCCGGCCGTGACGCAGGACTATTCGCTCTCGGTACGCGGCGGAACGGATCGCGTGCGCTATTACGTGCTCGGCTCCTACTACAAGCAGGGCGACAATTACGCGCACTCGGCCCCCGAGAGGAAAAACGGCTTCTCGCGCTACAATTTCCGGTCGAACATCGACATACAGGCCACCAAACGGTTCCGCATCTCGGTCGACCTGGGCGCCCGCGTGCGGCAGACGACCTACCCGGGCGCCTCGGCCTCGTCGCTCATCGGCCTGGCCAACACCCAGCCCTCCTACCTGCCGATCTGGATCGACGACACGGGGCTCGAAGAGAACGCCGAGGATTTCCTCAACAACGGCGGCCGATTGCTCTACTGCGACGATCAGATGTACCGCTACAACGTACTGGGACAGTTGACCCGCACGGGATACACCGTCCGCACCGACCGCGACATCAACGGCTCGATCCGCCTGGCGCACGATCTGGACTTCATCACCAAAGGGCTCAGGATCGAGGGACAGTTCTCCTACGACTCGTACGACGGCCACAACAAGCAGAACAAGCGCAACACCTTCTCGCAGGGAAATCTCACCTTCCCGGGTTATTCGACATGGAAACTCAAGGATGAAAGCATCGACGTGTGGAAGAACCAGGCGGGGCACTTCGCCCGCAACGGCGTCTTCGAAACGGCCAACGACCGCACCGTCGACGACAACTACGCCCGCTCACTGGGACACTACACCCCCTATGCGACCACCCGCTTCCAGGGTAAACTGGATTACAGCCGCAAAT
>USBO01000076.1 GCA_900552955.1 uncultured Alistipes sp. | reverse complement strand
TCGTAATTCGACAGGTAATTTTCGAGCCACGCGATCGTCGTCCGGTCGAGGTCGTTGGTCGGCTCGTCGAGCAGCAGCACGTCGGGCTGCTGCAACAGCAGCCGGCACAACGCCACGCGGCGGCGTTCACCGCCCGACAGCACCTTCACCGGCTGGTCGGGATCGGGGCAGCGCAGCGCGTCCATCGCACGCTCCAGCACGCTGTCCAGCTCCCAGCCGCCCGCATGGTCGATCTGCTCGTAGAGTTCGCCCTGCCGCTCGATGAGCTGCGCCATCGTGTCGTCGTCCATCGGCTCGCACAGCCGCTGGTTGATCTGCTCGTACTCCTTGAGCAGCGCCACGGTCGCGGCACAGCCCTCTTCGACCACTTCGCGCACGGTCTTCGCATCGTCCAACTGCGGCTCCTGCTCCAGATAGCCCACCGTGTAACCCGGCGAGAAGACCACTTCACCCTGGAAGTTCTTGTCGATGCCGGCGATGATCTTCATGAGCGTCGACTTACCCGATCCGTTGAGACCGATGATGCCGATCTTGGCTCCATAGAAGAAGGAGAGATAGATGTTGTTGAGTACCTTTTTCTGATTGGTGAAGGTCTTGGAGACCCCCACCATGGAAAAGATGATTTTTTCGTCTGCCATAGTCATTACGGGAGGAAGCGAGGTTCGGTTCCTGTCTCATCGGGGCGGCTGTCGTTGCGGAGCCCTCTTCCTCCCATCAAACGGCGCTCTCACGAACGCCGGCTCCGTCACGACACGCTCTCTGGAATCTCGTTTCGCAGAGAGAACCCTCTGTCGCCGGCCCCTCCGCAATCCCGAAAAGGCTCGGCACGACAAAGATACGAATAAGCGAGGGCAAAAGCAAACTTGTTTGCATTTTGCCGAGCGGAAGTATCTAAGGCGAAGCCAAAGATACGAATAAGCCGAGAGAAAAAAGCAAGCTCGCTTGCATTTTTTCCGAGGCGCAGTATCTTCGACACAGTCCAAGATACGAAAAAAGAGCCTATTTTCCGACGCTCGCAACGGATTTCGCAGCAAAACCGGCCGGATTCGCATCGCAAACGACTCCGCGTCAGACGCTCCGCCCTCGCGTCAACGCCGCAGGACGCATCCTCGGAGAGGCTCGCCCTCCCAAACGGGAAACGTGGCGCCCGTTGCGCAGATCCGGCAATTTTACGTACCTTTGACAAAACAAGCAACGAATCGTATGAAAAGCATCAAAGGAACCAGAACCGAGCAGAATCTGCTCACGGCATTCGCAGGCGAGGCACAGGCCCGCAACCGTTACACCTACTTCGCAAGCGTGGCCAAGAAAGAGGGGTACGAGCAGATCGCAGGCGTCTTCCTCGAAACGGCCGATCAGGAGAAGGAGCACGCCAAGCGGTTCTTCAAATACCTCGAAGGCGGCTGCGTCAGCATCACGGCCAGCTATCCCGCCGGCGTGATCGGCACGACCGGGGAGAATCTCAAGGCCGCGGCGATGGGCGAGAACGAGGAGTGGACCGATATGTACCCCGAGTTCGCACGGGTGGCCGAAGAGGAGGGATTTCCCGAAATCGCCGCCACCTACCGCATGGTGATCGTCGCCGAGCGCGAGCACGAAGCGCGCTATCTGAAACTGCTGAGCCGCCTGACCGACGGCGATTTCTTCATCCGCGACCACGAAATCTGGTGGCAGTGCCGCAACTGCGGCTACGTCTGCAAGGGAACGGAGGCGCCGAAGATCTGCCCCGCCTGCAAACATCCGCAGGCTTACTTCGAACCCATGAAGGAGAATTATTAGACCATCCTCCGGCGAAGACACGAAGCGAACCCCGCAAGGTTCGCTTTTTTCAGTTTCCCCGTCTCCGCGCAGGCGACGCTCGGTTCCGTCGCCGCCCTGCGGCCCCATCCGAGGCAAGCGGCAGAGGCGCCGGAGCTATTTCAGAGGGCGCGTTCCTCAATTCCTCCCGCCCAGCAGCTCGCGGGTGTCGCGCAGAAAGCGTTCATAGGAGGCACGGGCATGCGGCGGCAGCGGCAGCGTGTCGGCCGCCTCGGGCGGCAGAATGCGGTAGCGGGGCAGTGCGACCCACACCGGCACGGCCCGCGACGCATAACGCATCGCACCGTCCGCAACCCGCTTGACGACCTCCACCTCGGCCATCAGACCGCCGTCGCCGTGGCGCCGCCGCTGATTCGAGACGAAGTTGCCGAGCGAATAGAAGACCGCGCCCGACGAATCCGCCTCGACCGGCTGCACCACGTGCGGATGGCTTCCGATGACCAGATCCGCACCGTGACGCCGCAGAAAAGCGGCCAGCCTGCGCTGCTCGCGCGAGGGGCGTCGTTCGTACTCATTGCCCCAATGCACAACGGCGATCACGCAATCGGTCGTCAGCCGGTCGACCGCCGCCAGATCGCGGCCGATGGCCGTCGTGTCGATCCGGTTGACCGTCGTGCCCGCAGGCACGGGCAGGCCGTTGGTACCGTAGGTATAGCTGAACAGCGCGAAGCGGATGCCGTTGCGTTCGAAGCGCAGCGGGTGGTCGGCACCGTGCCGCAGCGTGTCGACGAAGGTTCCCGTATGACGGATGCCTGCGTCGTCGAGCGCAGCGAGCGTCGCTGCGATGCCGCGCGCTCCGGCGTCGCAGCAATGGTTATTAGCCGTCACGGCCACGTCGACGCCCGCCCTGCGCAGCGCATGGGCCAATGCGGAGGGAGTTCTGAAGCAGGGATAGCCCGTATAGGGTGCAGTAGGGGAGAGCGTCGTCTCGAGATTGACCGTCACCAGATCGGCCGCATCGAAACGGGGCTTCACAAAGCGGAACTGCTCGAAGAAATCGTACGTCCCGTCCGGCCTGCGTGCCGCGACCGTCTGCGGCAGGTGAGCCATCACATCGCCGGCGAAGAGCAGCCGTGCACAGCAGACACGCTCTCCGCGCGGAGCAACCGCAGCCGGCTGCGGTGCGGTACTCCGCAGGCGGCAGATGCTGACGACGACCGAGGCGGCCATCAGCAGCAGGACGGCAAGCGATCCGATGCGGCGTTTCATCGACGGGTCTCAGCGTTTGCGTTCGCGTTTGGGAAACCAACCTTTGGCCACACGCTCGCGCTGCTCGAACAGTTCGCCGATCGACCACAGCGACGAGGCGCCCCACACGGCCAGCAGGATCGAAAGGATCGGGCTGTCGACCCACACCGAAGCCGCGAGCGTCGCCGCGCCCGACAGGGCGAACACCCACCAGCAGCGCACGCCGAAATAATATTCGCCTTTGATGACCAGCGGATGAAAAATCCCGATAATGAGGAAGGTCGCCGCTCCGACCACGATTCCCGTCAGACGATATGTCTCCAAAAACTCCATCATGCGGACAAAGATACGGATAAGCCGAGAGAAAAAGGCAAGCTTGCTTGCACTTTTTCCGAGGCGCAGTATCTTCGACGAAGTCAAAGATACGAATAAGCCGAAAACAAAAGCAAACTTGCTTGCACTTTGCTGAGCGGGAGAATCCCGAAGCTGCCGAACGAATCCGCGCATGCTCGAAGAGAACGGAACCGGCGACCCCGTGAAAGGATCGCCGGCCGTTTCGACGCCGCCGCAGGAGGAGGCCCGCACACCTAAGGAGGGGACTCGCACCGCAGGCGGACGATCGTCTGTCAGAAATTGTACTGCACCTGCATGCTCACGCGGTTGGCATGGTTCCGCCCGCTGTCCATGTTTTCCCGACGACCGTAGAGGTATTCGGCCGCCAGCGTGCAACGCGAGGTGAAGTTGTAGAAAACATTACCGAAGATATAGCGCCCGCGCCGGTATTGATCGCCGGCGTAATAGCCGTGCCGGTGTGCGACGTGCGCCTCGGAGTAGCCGCCCGAGACGAAGAGCCGCTGCGGCACGATATGGATCCGCGCCGCACCGTACCAGCCCCACATCGGCATGGTCTGGATCCTGGCGGGATCCTGCGGATCGGGCGTGAAGTCGTAACCCAGCCCCGACAGATCCTGGATGTAGCGGGAGATGCCCTCGCCGTAAACGCCGCTCCCGTAGACCGTCAGCGCGCGGGCCAGCTCGATGCGCGTGCTGGCCTGAACGCCCCAGCCCAGCAGCGAGGTGTTGCTGCCCGTGGTGGCATTGTGCAGGTAGAGATCGCGCACGATCCCCGTCACGCGGAAATGGCTGCTGCGCGCGGCACCCCAGGCACATTCGAGATAGGCCGGAAAATCGGGCACGCGCTGCGGAATAGGATCGAACGTCTCGCCGAACGTGCCGCTCACGTCGGGCAGCTCGGCAGCCAGTCCGAACCGCAGATGATCTTTGGCAAAGGGCACCTCGTAACGGATCATCGTGGCGAACGTGAAATTATAGGCGTTCGGCCCCTGAAAGTCGATGGTCTTGGGCCCCGCATCGAGATCGCAGAAGGTCGTCACGTCGCGTCCGAAGGTGAATCCCCCGAACGACACGTATGCCTCGCGCAGCCGCGGCGTGTAGCTGCCCTTCGCTCCGCCGCGGAAATCGGTCGAGACGTACACCACGACACGGCCCAGCGCACGGGTGTTGGCGATACCCTTGATATATACGCGCGACGTCGAAGCGTCCATCGACAACCGCTGACGGGTCGCATAATCGCCCGGAACGGGGATCGACGAAGGGGTGAAGTCCGTGGCCGACGGAGTGCCGTCGAAATCGTAACTCGTACGCAGCGCGATGAATCCGCCGACCGCCAGCGAATATCGGTTCTGTTTGTGCGCAAAGAGGAACTGCGGCCGCCCGTGCTGCTGGAAGCCGGTGCGGTGCGTGGCCTTATAATCGTCGACAGCATCCATCATGGCCAGCCGGTTGCGGGCCGCACGCGCACGCCACTCGCAGGGGACGAGCGTATCGGTCTCCTGCACGGAAATCATGTAAACCGTGGGCGAGTTCGCATCCGGGGCGGAGGGCAGGTGAGGCTGCGCCGAAACCGCGGTCGTCAGGAACAACGCAGCGATCAAAGGTCGGACTGTTCTCATAAGCTCTTGTCGTTAAAATTTGGACCTGTTAATGATTGTTGTGCAACAGAGGTTTACCATTCGCCCGTTGCGTAAGCAAGTCGTATGCCAAAGAGTTTCGGGGTTTTCGGGCGATGACCGATGGAGTTTCCGTTATATTAATAAAAGGTGTTTCGGCCGAAACTCCGCCCTGACCGAGCGGTTTTTTCCCTCCGAATTCGTATATTTGCCCACTCTTCACAACCGACTGTCATGAGGTGGATCCTGCTTTCCCTGCTCCTGCTGTCGCTCGTCGTCGACAGATGGTATTTCCGTCGGCACGGCAGCACGTTCCGACACCGCAACACCGTGGGCGCACTCGTCGTCGCCGTCGACCTGCTGCCGTTTGCGATTCTCGCTCTGCTCTGGCTGGTGCGCGACAATCCCACGGGTCTCATCCAGGTGGCCATGTGGACGCTCTTCGGCTACCTGCTGCTCACGCTGCCGCGGATGATCTACTATGCCGTGCGCATCACGGGCAACGGCCGCACGGTGCGAATCCTCGCCCTGCTGGCCGCCGCCGCGGCCGCCTGCATCCTGATCCGGGGAGCCGTTCGGGGACGCCGCACGCTGGTTGTAAACCGCATCGTGCTGCACAGCGACCGGCTGCCCGAAGCGTTCGATGGGCTGCGCATCGCCCAGTTCTCCGACCTGCATATCGGAACGCTCGTCGACCCCCGTCGGGAGATGACGGCGCTGGTCGATTCGCTCAATGCGCTGCATGCCGACCTGGTGATCTTCACGGGCGACCTGGTCAACATCCGCTACACGGAACTCGACTCCACGGCCATGCGTCTGCTGGGCGGCATCCGCAGCCGTTACGGAACCTTTTCGGTCACGGGCAACCACGACACGGGCAACTACATCGCCGACACGCTCGCACTTCCGCCCGCGGCGAACCTCGCCGCACTGCTCGAGCGTCAGCGGACGATGGGGTGGCGCGTCCTCGACAACGAGACGATCTACCTGCGGCGCGGCGGCGACTCGATCGCCCTGTCGGGCATCTCCTACGATCCGACGCTGGTGCGTCAGCGTCACGACCGCACGCTGCCCGACTACGACATCGGGCCGACCTACCGCGACGTGCCGGACAGGCTCTACAACATCACGGCGGCCCACGTCCCGCAACTCTGGGATCGGATTCTCGACACCGGTCACGGCGACCTGACCCTGTCGGGACACGTCCACAGCATGCAGAGCAAATTTCGCCTCGCGGGATGCGCCTTTTCGCCCGCGCAGTTGCTCTACCGGCGATGGAGCGGCCCCTATGAAGAACAGGGCAGAACGCTTTACGTCAACGACGGCATCGGATGCGTGGGATTCCCCATGCGGATCGGTGCGAATCCCGAAATAACCCTGTTCGAATTACGACGATGAACGTTTTCGCTTCGGTCGCCCTCTCGGGCGACGGCTGTATGGACGATCGGTCGCCCCGCCGGCTGATGCTTTCGACGCCCGCCGACTGGCGGGAGGTGATGCGCCTGCGCGCGTGGGCCGACGCCATTCTCGTGGGTGCGGAAACGGTGCGCCGCGACAATCCGTCGCTCACCGTGCGCGACGAGGCGCTCCGCTGCGAACGGCTTGCGGCAGGCCGGCCCGCCGACCCCGTGAAGGTGACGCTGAGCCGCACGCTGCGGCTCGATCCTGCGTCGAATTTCTTCACCGCAGGCACCGCTCCGTGCATCGTATTCACCGACAATGCCGCCGCGTCGGCGCTCGAGACCGCTGCCGAGGTCGTCCGCGGCCCCGATCTCTCGGCCGCACGCATCGTGACCGAGCTGGAGAAACGGGGCCTGCGGCGGCTGCTCGTCGAGGGCGGTCCGCGTACGCTCGGCATGTTTCTGGACGAAAAACTCGTCGACACGCTGCGCGTGGCGGTCAATCCCGCCATATGCGTCGGCGACCCCGCCGCCCCGCGGTTCGAATCGCCCCTCGACCTGAGCGGCTTCGCGCGGCAGCGCTGCGAACTGGAGGGGATGGAGGTCACGACCTACACGCTGCATCCCGACCACACGGAGGAGGACCTGCACCACCTGCGCCGAGCCGTCGGGCTGAGCCGCCGCTGCACGCCCAGTGCGACCTCCTACTGCGTAGGAGCCGTCATCGTGACCCGCGCGGGCGAGACATTCACGGGCTACACCCACGAAACGTCGCCCACGCATCACGCCGAGCAGGAGGCCATTCTCAAGGCGACGGCCGCCGGAGCCGATCTGCGCGGCGCGACCGTCTACTCCTCGATGGAGCCCTGCTCGACACGCAGCAGCGAACCGGAAAGTTGTTCGGAACTGATTTTGCGTCACGGCTTCTCGCGCACGGTTTTTGCGCTTTACGAGCCGTCGTGTTTCGTATGCTGCGAAGGGGCGCTGCGACTGCGGAAAGGAGGCGTCGACGTGCGCGTCTATCCGCAATTGGGCGACGAAGTGCTCGACGTCAATCGCCATCTTCGCTCCGACGAATAAAAAATGTGGACTAAATGGACTAAAAATGGTCTATTTATCCACACGCAAACAGATTGCAGGCAGATAATCTCTATCTTCGCAACATCAATTAGTATTGAACGATATGAAAAAAGTCACGCTGGTTATTCTCGCCCTGACCGCTGTCATGCAACTTTCCGCACAACAGCAAGCGGGCAGAACCCTGTCGCTGGAGGAGGCGCTCGAAATGACGCTCTCGGACAATCCCGCCCTCCAGGCCGCCGAGTTCAACCGTCTCGCCGCACAGCAGGAACGTCGGGCCGCCATCGGTCTGCGTATGCCTCAGATCGGCATCACGGGCAGCTATGCCTATCTGGGCAAGGACATCGAGATCGATCTCAACAACATGAAGACACCGGTACGCGATCTGGCCGGACAGATCTTCCAGAGCGGACTGGTTCCGCCCGAACTGATCCCTCCGCTGTCGCAGCTGCTCGGCGGCGCGCTGAGTGCCGACTGGGCGCTTCCGCTGCAGGATCGCAGTCTGGGACTCGTGGGCGGCGACGTCATGATCCCGCTGTGGCTGGGCGGCAAGATCAACGCCGCCAACCGTGCGGCCCGCATCAACGAGGAGACGGCCGTCTCGCAGGCGCACCAACAACGCAACGCACTGGTCTCGGAGCTCGTCGAGCGCTACTACGGGCTGGCACTCGCTCGGCAGGTTGTCCTCGTGCGGCAGCAGGTGGTCGACGGCGTGCGCAAACACCTCGAGGACGCCACCGCGCTCGAGGCGCAGGGCATGATCGCACGCAGCG
>USBO01000075.1 GCA_900552955.1 uncultured Alistipes sp. | reverse complement strand
TGAGCGAGCAGGTGGCCCTCTGCGACGAAGTGTACATGCGGCGCGGCATCGTCTGCACGGTGCGCGCGTGCGGCGCGTTCGTCGTGCGGATGAACGAATCGCTGGCCATGACGCTGGTCTCCAATCTGCTGAAGAACGCCTATCTGCATACGCCCGAAGGGGGCGCCGTTGCGGTCGGTCTGTGCGACGGCACGCTGACGGTGGCCAACGACGGCCCGGCGCCGCTCGACGGACAGCGGATCTTCGAGCGTTTCTATCAGGGGGTTCGCAAGGAGGGGTCGAGCGGACTGGGGCTTGCGCTGGTCAGCGCCGTGGGCCGCTACTACGGTCTGCGCGTGGGCTACCGCCACGACGGGGCGCGGCATGTTTTTTCGGTGCGCTGGCCGTGAATCGCGGCCGATCGGAAAAAATGCCGGCGCGGAGGGTGTTTTTCAACTCCGTTTCAAAATCGCGTATGAACTTTGCATCATCCGAACGTGGATGAAACACGATGTTTAACCGATAAAATTCGTAACGGTATGAAAAAGATTCTGATTCTGGCAGCCGCGGTGCTTGCCCTGGGCTCGCTGACGGCCCGTGCGGACAACGATCGTCCGATCGACGTGGCCCAGCTGCCGCAGAAGGCGCAGCAGTTTATCCGGCAGCATTTCCCCGACGAGAAGGTGTCGCTGGCCAAGGTCGAACGCGAACTCTTCGAGACGACCTACGAGGTGATCTTCACCGGCGGCTCGAAGATCGAGTTCACCAAGGAGGGCGACTGGAAGGAGGTCGACTGCAAGTATTCGAAGGTTCCGGCCGCGGTTCTTCCCCCGCAGATCGCTCAGTACGTGTCGCGTCACTATCCCGATGCGTCGGTCGTGCAGATCGACCGCGACAAACGCGAGTACGAGGTCAAGCTGGCCAACGGGCTGGAACTGACCTTCGATCCGAAATTCAATCTGATCGACATCGACGACTGACGCGGCCGGCCGGTTCCGGGTTCCGCCCCTGTCGCAGGTCGCTGCGGCAGGGGCGGATTTCGTTCGCGCCCGGCAGCCGATGCGCGGAAAGAGTGTTTATGCAAACGTTTTCCGGTGCTTTTCGCTCGAAAAAGCGATGCAAAACGGAAAAAAACGAACGCGTGGCTTTCGGGAACAAAAATTCTTTGTACATTTGTTTACTTAAAACGAATCGCAGCGCCGGGCCGATCGGCCGCTGCGACCCGCTAAAACTACGATCCAATGGAAAATGCCTATGTAATAGGTTTAGATTACGGAACGGATTCCGTCCGTGCGCTTCTGGTCGACGCCCTCACGGGGCGGGAGATCGACTCCGAAGTGGCTCTTTATCCGCGCTGGAATGCGGGGCTTTACAGCGATCCCCGCGTGGCGCGTTTCCGTCAGCATCCCGACGATTATCTCGAATCGCTCCGCCGGGCCGTGGGCGCGGTCGCACGCCGTCATCCCGCGGAGGTCGCCGCCGTGCGTGCGCTGTCGGTGGATACGACGGCCAGCACTCCCTGCCTGACCGATCGGGCGGGCGTGCCCCTTGCGCTGCATGCGAAGTACGCCGAGAATCCCGATGCGATGTTCGTGTTGTGGAAGGATCATACGGGGCAGGCCGAGTGCGAGGAGATCAACGCTCTCTGCGCTCGCTCCGAGGTCAACTACGCCTGCCATTCGGGCAACTACTACTCGGCCGAATGTTTCTGGTCGAAGGTGCTGCACCTGCTGCGCAGCGACGAGGAGCTGCGGCGCGACGCATGGTCGGTCGTCGAGCTGTGCGACTGGATTCCCGCCGTACTGACGGGCTGCCCCGATGCCGCGAGCGTGAAGATGGGCCACTGCGTCAGCGGTTCGAAGCTGATGTGGGCCGAAGAGTGGGGCGGCTACCCGCCCGAGAGCTTCTTCGCCGAACTCGATCCCGTGCTGCTGCCCATCGTGCGCAATCTGCCGAACGTGAACTACGGCTGCGACGTCGCGGCGGGGCGCCTGACCGAGGCGTGGGCCGCCGAACTGGGACTTCCGGCCGGCATTCCCGTCGGCGTGGGCTGCATCGACTCGCATTCGGGCGCCGTGGGTGCCGGCGTGCGTTACGGAACGGTGGTGCTCAATCTGGGTACGTCGGCCTGCTATATGGCCGTCATGCCGCCCGAGGCGCTGGGCGATAAGATCATCGAGGGCATCTTCGGGCAGGTCGACGGTTCGATCCTGCCGCGCATGATCGGCTTCGAATCGGGGCTCTCGGCCTTCGGCGACGTCTATGCGTGGTTCAAGCGGCTGCTGTGCTGGCCGCTGCGCGAGATTCTGGCCCGCACGGAGCTGGTCGACGCCGCCACGCGCGACCGTCTGATCGCCCAGACCGAGGAGGGGATCATGGAGGCGCTGACGCGCGGCGCCGCCGCATTGCCGCTGCGTGCCGATGCGCCGCTGGCCACCGACTGGCTCAACGGCCGCCGCTCGCCCTTCACCGACAACACCCTGACGGGGACGCTCACGGGGCTCGATCTCTCGACGTCGGCGCCCGAGATCTACTACGCCTTCGCCGAAGCGACCGCCTTCGCCACGAAATACATTCTCGACCACATGCGTGAGAACGGTGTCCGCATCGACCGACTCGTCGGCGTGGGCGGCATCTCGCAGAAGTCGCCCTTCGTGATGCAGTTGCTGGCCGACGTGACCGGCATGCGCATCGACGTCTCGGACTGCAAGCAGGCCGGCGCCATGGGTGCGGTGGTTCATGCCGCCACCATCGCGGGGCTCTACCCCTCGGTCACCGCCGCGCAGCAGGCGCTCTGCGCCCCCGCTTCGCGCAGCTACACGCCCGATGCGTCGCGCCGTGCGGTGCTCGACGAGCGCTACGCCCGCTACCGTGCGGTGGGCGCCTTCACCGAAAATCTGAAAAACAACCGATAAATTCCGACAGACCGATGAATCTTCTCAAAGACCCGAACAAACGCAAATGGGTGATCGTGGCGACCATGTTCATCGCCATTATCTGCAACTACCTCGACCGGCAGCTGCTCTCGATTCTCAAACCCGAGATTCTGGAGCATTTCGGCATCGGCGACATGGAATACGCATGGATCGTCAATGTCTTTCTGATCTGTTACGCACTGATGTACCCCGTTTCGGGAATCCTGGTCGACCGTTTCGGCCCCAAACGGGTGATGCTCGCGGGCATCGTCGTCTGGTCGCTGGCCTGCATCGGCGGCGGTCTGTCGCAGACGGTGTGGCAGTTCTCCCTCTGCCGCGGCATTCTGGGACTGGCCGAGCCGACGATCTTCGCCGGTCAGCTGGTGGCCGTGACGCTCTGGTTCGAGCGGCGCCAGCGGGCGACGGCCAACAGCCTGTGCACGGTGGGCGGGTCGCTGGGCGCGGTGATCGCGCCGCTGGTGATCGCATGGCTGATGCGCTGGTTCTCCGACTGGCAGGAGGTCTTCTTCGTGGCCGGCGTGACGGGGCTGGTCATCGCAGCCGTCTGGATGGTCGTCTACCGCACGCCGTCGCCGGAGATTCTCGACCGCACGGTCAACGTCGACCGGATGACCGCCTCGGGCGAGGAGAAACGATCCTTCACGTTCGGCGGCCTGTTCCGCACCCGAACACTGTGGGGCGCGTTCCTGATCCGTCTGATAAGCGACCCCGTGTGGTACTTCTGCTGCTTCTGGCTGCCCGGTTACCTGCGGGGCATGGGCGAGGCGCAGAATCTGACGCACGAACAGACGCTCGACATGATCCAGTGGATCGGCGGCATTCCGTTCCTCGTCGGCGCGCTGGGCGGCATCCTCACTTCGGTCTGGTCGGATTCCATGATCCGGCGCGGCCGCAACGCTCTCTCGGCGCGCAAGGTGATGCTGATGGCCACGGTGGTCGTCGCTCCGCTCTGTGCGGCCGTGCCCTATCTCGGCGCCAGCGAGGCGCTGTCGTTCTCGTGGCGCGTGGGACTGGTCGTGGCGATCTTCAGTCTGGTGGCGGTCATGTGCCTCAGTTGGCTCTACACGCTGCCGGTGGTGCTGGCCGAAACCTTCCCCATCAAGAACGTGGCCAGCGTCATGGGCGTCTGCTGCGGCGCGGGTGCGCTGGGCAGCGTGGTGTTCAATCAGTTCGTGGGGTCGATCCCGCCCGAGGCGTGGTATACACTCTTCGGGATCATGGGGACGCTCCACATCCTCGCGGCCGTCGTGCTGTGGAAAATGGTGCGGCCCGAGACGCCGGAGAAATAAACAATAAATTCTATTATGAATATGAAGACGATAAAAGAACCTGCGCGCGACATTCCGGTCCGCGCCGAGGTGGATGTGCTGGTGGTGGGCGGCGGCCCCGCCGGACTGATGGCCGCCGAAGCGGCTGCGGGCGACGGCCTGCGCGTGATGCTGGTCGAGAGCCGCGGTTTCCTGGGCGGCAACCTCACCATCGGCCTGCCGATCCTCGGATTCCTGGGCCACAAGGGCAATCAGATCATCGAGGGACTGCCCCAACGCTTCATCGACCGGCTGCAGGCACGCGGCGCGGCGAGCGAACACCGCCCCTGCGCCCTGCACATGAGCCTGACGATCATCGACCCTGAGGAGGTCAAGCGCACGGCCTTGGAGATCATGGAGGAGAAGGGCGTCGAGGTGCTGCTCTACGCCTTCTGCGCAGACGTGGTCAAGGAGGGCGACGACGTGAAGGGCATCATCATCGAGAGCAAGGCTGGCCGCGAGGCGATCCTGGCAAAGACCGTGATCGACTGCACGGGCGACGGCGACGTGGCCTTCCGCGCAGGCGTCGAATGCCGCAAGGGCGACGCCAACGGCGGTATGCAGCCCCCCACGCTGATGTTCTGCATGAAGGGCGTTGACGTGCAGCGTCTGCGCGATGCCATCGTCGCACAGCCCGACGTCTACGACATGGACACCATGCCGGCCGAACAATTCCGCACGGGCAAGTTCATCACCGTGGGACTGCGCAACCAGATCGAACAGGCTCGCGCAGCAGGCATCGCCATTCCGGTGGCGCGCACGATCCTCATTACGGGGCTGGCCGACGACGAGATCTGGGTCAACATGACCCGCGTGAACGGCGTCGATTCGACCCTTCCCGAGAGTTACACCCGCGGCGAGATCGAGGGCCGCAAGCAGGTCTACGACGTGGCGCGCTACCTGCGCGAGTTCGTCCCGGGCTTCGCCGACGCCCGCATCGAGAAGATCGCACCCTTCATGGGCATCCGCGAGAGCCGCGTGATCGTGGGCAAGTACATCCTCACGGACAAGGACATCCTCGAGGAGCGCCGGTTCGACGACGCCATCGCCGTGGCGGGTTATCCGGTGGACATCCACCACGCCGAAGGCGGCGACTGCACGCTCTACTGGTGCGACGACTGCTACGACATCCCCTACCGCACGCTGGTGCCGGCCGCAGCGGGCAACCTGCTGGTGGCCGGACGCTGTTCGTCGATGAACCACGAGGCGATGGCCTCGACACGCGTCATGTCGACCTGCATGGCGCTCGGCGAAGCCGCCGGACGTGCCGCACGGCTGGCCCTGAAAGCCGGCGTGCAGCCCGCCGATCTCGACGTGGAGACGCTGCGCGCCGAATTACGCGCGACGGGCGCCTATCTGCGCGACTGATCCGCACCGCAACGAAGCAGCGAGGGGTTCCGATCGTCGGAACCCCTCGTTCGCTTGTCACCCCTTGCGCTTGTAACGCGACGGCGAGGTGCCCGTATGTTGCTTGAAGTACTTCCCGAAGAAGGACTGCGTGCTGAAATTGAGATGGTAGGCGATCTCCTGAATGCTCATCCCCGAATATTTGAGCAGCGATTTTGCCTCGAGGATGACCGACTCGTCGATCCACTTGGCCGCCGTCTTGCCGCTCACCTCCTTAACCACCGACGAGAGGTACTTGGGCGTGATGTTCAACTGCTTGGCGTAGAAACTCACATTGCGCTCGCGCTTGTTGTATTCGCCCAGGAGCTGCATGAACTGATCGAAGAGCACCTCGCAGCGGCCCCGCTTCTGCTCGCTGACCTGCTCGCGCTGGTTCAGCTCGGTGATCAGGTAGAAGACCGCCGTGAAGAGCGTGTGGATGATCTCCTTGCGATAGCGCTCCTTGTCGCTCAGAATGACGGTCTTGATGAGCTGGAAGAACTGACGTATCTCGGCCACGTCGCTCTCGTTGACCTGCAGACAGGGCTTCTTGCCAAAGCGCATGTGAATGGGAAGCGACGCCGAGATATCGACCTGAATGTCGCTGACGAACGCCTTGGTGCAGGCCACCAGATAGGCCGTCGCGTCGGACGAACAGCGGATCGTGCGGATGATGCTGCCCGGGCGGAAGAAGACCAGCATGTCGGGATGCACCTCGTAGGTCTCGGTGTCGATCGAGAGCTCGGCCGAACCGCTCGTCATGATCATCGCGGCGAAGCCGTCGAGCGACACGGGAATCTCCGACGTGGGGTTGCGCAGATAATCGATGGTCGTAATGGCCAGATCGTCCGACAGAAAAACCGTATCCTGCATCTCCTGCTTCAGCCGGGCAATGGATACCTTGCGCAGGCTGTTGGCGCGTTTCACCATACTCGTAACGAGATTCGACGTACTATTCATTCACGATCCCGATCCGCGTGCCCGTCCGAACGGATTCCCGCCGGCACCCTTGCAGCGCAGAGGCCCGCCCGGGCAATCCGTTCCGGCTCCGATACGGCCCCGTACGACCGGGGCCGCTTTCGGGAACATCCCGCATTTCGGTCTACAAGTATACGAAAATTAACCGAAACCACCTAAAAAATCACCTTTTCGACACGTAAATCGGCCGAATGAGGCCCGACACCCACCCTATTCCCGCACGGCGTGATGCCGGAATCATCCGGCAGCAGCGGGTGAACCGCCCCTAAAAAACGGACGCCGCCCTCGAAGCGCAAGCGGTGCGACGACGCATAAAAAAACGGGTGCTGAAAAATCTACGATTTTTCAGCACCCATTCGTTCGAGGAGGAACCGAGAGGAATGGCAAACGTCTTTCCGAACCGGAACCGGCTCTGCACCGAGACCGCACTCACCACCTTTCGACACAAACGCCTGACAGTCTGCGCTGACTCGAACCGGCACACGTCCGATTCCCTCGTGCCTCCCGTGCCGTGAATCAGAGCTGCGGGCCGGCTGCCACGAGGCTCTTGCCCTCGTCGTTGCCCGTGAACTTCACGAAGTTCTTGATGAAACGCTCGGCCAGATCCTTGGCTTTCACATCCCACTCCGAAGCCTTCTTGTAGGTGTCGCGCGGATCGAGGATCTTCTCGTCGACGCCCGGCAGCGAGGTCGGGATCTCGAAATCGAAGATCGGGAGCTTCTTGGTCTTGGCCTTGTCGATCGAACCGTCGAGGATGGCGTCGATGATGCCGCGCGTATCCTTGATCGAGATGCGCTTGCCCGTGCCGTTCCAACCCGTGTTCACGAGGTAAGCCGTAGCGCCCGACTGCTTCATGCGCTTAACGAGCTCCTCGCCGTACTTGGTGGGGTGCAGCGACAGGAAGGCGGCGCCGAAGCAGGCCGAGAAGGTCGGGGTCGGCTCGGTGATACCGCGCTCGGTGCCGGCCAGCTTGGCGGTGAAGCCCGACAGGAAGTAGTACTTCGTCTGCTCGGGCGTGAGGATCGAAACGGGAGGCAGCACGCCGAATGCGTCGGCCGAGAGGAAGATCACCTTCTTGGCGGCCGGAGCCTTCGACACGGGCTTCACGATGTTCTCGATGTGGAAGATCGGGTACGACACGCGGGTGTTCTCGGTCACCGACTTGTCGGCGAAGTCGATCTTGCCCTTGGGGCCGACCGTCACGTTCTCCAGCAGCGCGTTGCGGCGGATGGCGTTCCAGATGTCGGGCTCGTTCTCCTTCGAGAGGTTGATGACCTTGGCGTAGCAGCCGCCCTCGAAGTTGAAGACGCCGTCGTCGTCCCAGCCGTGCTCGTCGTCGCCGATGAGCTGACGCTTGGGATCGGTCGAAAGGGTCGTCTTGCCCGTGCCCGACAGACCGAAGAAGACCGCCGTCTCGCCCTTATCGTTGGTGTTGGCCGAGCAGTGCATCGAAGCAATGCCCTTGAGCGGCAGCAGGTAGTTCATATAGGAGAACATACCCTTTTTCATCTCACCGCCGTACCACGTGTTGATGATGACCTGCATCTTCTCCGTGAGGTTGAAGACCACGGCCGTCTCCGAGTTCAGGCCCAGCTCCTTGTAGTTCTTCACCTTGGCCTTCGAAGCGTTGAGCACCACGAAATC